>CAYTWI010000008.1:0-60257 GCA_964442045.1 uncultured Bifidobacterium sp. | reverse complement strand
AGACAACCTAAATAACAAAAAAAGCCAACTCAATGAGTTGGCTTTTTTTGTTGTAATTACAGTAAGCATGTAAAAAATACTTTCATACCTTTGTAAAATGTATTTAAAGCCATTACAAGAGGAAGAGAATAATGAAGATCAGGAACTTTATGAGCATCACAGGGTTGTTGTAGAAAAAGGGCAAAGCCTGCTTCGGATTGACAAATATTTAATGATTCGTATTCCTAATGCTACCCGATCAAAACTGCAACAGGCCTGCGATATGGATTGTGTTTTAGTAAACGACAAACCCGTAAAGTCAAGCTATAAAGTAAAGGCTTTTGATGTAATCAGTATTGTGTTGCCTAATCCACCTGCTAATACTGAAATAGTTCCGGAGAATATCCCTTTAAATATTATGTATGAGGATGATGATTTATTAATTATTAATAAGCCGTCAGGCATGGTTGTTCATCCAGGATACAATAATACGACCGGCACATTGGTTAATGCTTTGGCATGGCATTTAAAAGATGTTCCGTTTGCAAAAGAAAATAATATCAGGCCGGGTTTAGTACACAGGATCGACAAAAACACTACAGGATTATTGGTAGTGGCCAAAACAGAGCATGCAATGACCCATTTGGCTAAGCAGTTCTATGAGCACAGTATTGACAGAAGCTACAATGCAATAGCATGGGGAGATATGCCCGAAGAGCAAGGAACCATTACAGGTTATATAGGCAGAAGTAACCATGACAGAAAAATATTTCAATTGTATGATGACCCTGAAAAAGGCAAATGGAGTGTAACCCATTATAAAGTAATTGAAAGCCTAAACTATGTAAGTTTAATCGAATTGAAATTAGAAACAGGGCGTACGCATCAAATAAGAGTACATTGTAAAAGCATAGGACATCCTTTGTTTGGCGATATCACTTATGGGGGTGACAGGATTTTAAAAGGTACTACATTTACCAAGTACAAGCAATTTGTAGATAATTGTTTTGAAATATTACCCCGCCAGGCTTTACATGCACGCTCTCTCGGATTTATCCATCCTACTACTAAAAAGAAAATGTTTTTTGAAAGTGAGCTTCCTGATGATTTTGTACAAGTGCTTGACAAATGGAAAAACTATGCTAATTTTAAACCATTCGGAGAAGAATAGATATGAAGTGGTTAAATTTTAAAAACAGTATTTTGCTTGTTTTATGTTTACTGATAAGTGTAAGCGGATTTATAATAAATGGTGCCTTGCGTGATGATGATAAGCAACAACAGCTTTTAGAGCAGAACTACAAGGTATACTCATTGCCCGTTCCTGAGTTTGTTATGTTTGCCAATCAAAAAATAAGCTTAAAAAGTTTTGATGTAAAAGAGCGTTTTGACAGGGAACTGCTTACCAATGTGTACTGGCAGTCTCAGACTATTTTAATGCTAAAACGGGCCAACAGGTTTTTTCCTGTTATTGAAAAAATACTCAAAAAAGAAGGATTGCCAGATGATCTAAAATATGTAGCCTTAATTGAAAGTGGTTTATTAAATGTAGTTTCTCCTGCCGGTGCAGCCGGTTTCTGGCAGTTTATGGATAAAACAGGTAAACAATATGGCTTGCAAATTAATGACGAGGTAGATGAACGTTACCATTTAGAAAAAGCAACCTATGCAGCCTGCAAATATTTTAAAGAAGCATATGCCCAATTTAATGATTGGGGTCTGGTAGCAGCAAGCTACAATATGGGTATAGAGGGTTTGAAACGCCAATTGCAAAATCAATACGTACAAACTTATTATGATCTGTTTTTGAATACAGAAACTTCTCGTTATGTATTCCGGATTTTAGCCATAAAAGAAATAGCTGAAAGACCTGAAAATTATGGTTTCTTTTTAGCTAAAACACATTTATATGATGTTATTCCGACCAGAGAAATTGTAGTTACCAGTTCTATTTTAGATTTAGCCAAATGGTCCATTGACCAGGGTACCAATTACAAAAATGTTAAACTGTTAAATCCCTGGATAAGGAAAGGGAATTTAACGGTAAAAGAAGGAGAATCATTACAAATAATTGTACCGCTTTCCTCAAAATAAAACGCATAAAAAAGCCTGCTTCGGTTAACTAAAGCAGGCTCTTTTATGTATTGATTAAACCAATAGTTTAACCGGATTCTCTAATAACTCTTTCAGTGTTTTTAAGAACGTAGAACCTATAGCCCCATCTACTACACGGTGATCGCAGCTCAAAGTTACTTTCATCATAGTAGCCACTTTCATTTGGCCGTTTTCTACTATTACCGTTTCTTTACTTCCGCCCACAGCTAAAATACAAGCATCAGGCGGATTGATAATAGCAGTAAACTCTTCAATACCATACATACCTAAATTTGAAATGGTAAAAGTATTACCTTCAAACTCGTTAGGCTGTAATTTTTTATTTTTGGCCTTGTCAGCTAATTGTTTTACCTCAGCACTTATATGTGAAAGTGATTTATTATCGGCAAATTTTACAACAGGCACTATTAAACCATCTTCAATAGCTACGGCTACACCAATATGTATGTGGTTGTTGTAACGTATTTTATCGCCTAACCAGCTTGAGTTTACTTTTGGATTTTTGCGTAACGAAGCAGCTACTGCTTTTACTATAAAATCATTAACAGATATTTTTACATCACCATCAGCATTAATAGTTTTACGAGCAGCGTTTACATTATCCATATTAATTTCCATAGTAAGGAAAAAATGCGGGGCTGTAAACAAGCTGTCGCTTAACCTGCGGGCAATTACTTTACGCATTTGCGAAACAGGAACTTCGTCATAACTTTCAGTTCCAACTACTGCAGGTATATTGTAAGCAGGAGCAGAAGTTGCAGACGTTGTTGCCGCGGCTTTATTTGGTGTAAATGTTTCAACATCACGTTTTACAATTCGTCCCCCATCGCCACTTCCGGCAATCTGGCTCAAAGCAATGCCTTTCTCTTCTGCTATCTTTTTAGCTAATGGCGAGGCTTTTACCCTTCCATCATCTGTATTAGCTGATGTATTTGTTGTTGCTGCAACGCTAGTCTCCTGTGCAATTGTTTCTGCTTTTGGTTCTTCTGTTTTTGCAGTAATGACTGCCGCCCCTGTTTCAAGTAAAGCTGAAATATCTTCACCTTTTTGGCCAACAATGGCTATCAAGGCATCAACCGGAACACTTCCACCGGCAGGAATACCGATGTGCAATAAAGTTCCTTTTACAAAGTTCTCTAATTCCATGGTGGCTTTATCTGTTTCTACTTCAGCTAAAATATCACCAACTTTTATGTCATCGCCCACTTGTTTTAACCATGATACAATAACACCTTCTGTCATTGTATCACTCATTTTGGGCATGCGTATAACTTCTGCCATTTATTTTTTATGTTTTTAAGTTAAGGTTGCGAAAATAAGAATTGCCAAGCATATTTGAACTTATTAAAATAATATTTTTTGATTACCTAAACGGTTAATAAACTACAGCCTCTTATATCGCTATTATCAAGTCTACCAAGCACTTCAAAGTTTTCGTTACCAGTTAATTTGCCTAAATCCTGTGTTTGAATAAAACAGCAAGAGTTAATATTGGCTAAATCAATCACATTGATAACACCGCTTTTATTCGGGCCTAAAAAAGTAAAAGGGTCCGTAGGGTCGCTTATTTTCATCTGCATCCATGCCGGGTACTCAAAAACACCATTTCCTTTACTGTAAGCCTGGCTTAACAGCTCAGTCATTCCATACTCTGAGTGTATATGAGTAACAGCAAAAGCATTGGCTAGCAAAGTATGCGTTTCTGCCCTGGTAATTTCTTTTCTGCGGCCTTTCATACCACCCGTTTCCATTACAATTAATTCGGGAAAAGAAATGGTATGTGTCTCGGCAAAATCAAGCAAGGCAAAGGTGGCCCCTATTAAAATAGTTTTCTGCTTTTTCTCTTTTAACTGTAACAGCACATCAGCCAACTGCTCATGGTTGTACAAATAAAAATTGCTTAATGGGTTATTGCTAGCTTTTATAAGTTCATCGCACATAAGCAATAAAGAAGAGCCTGTCCTTTCCATATAAGAAGGTAATAATGCTAAAAAACAATAATCGGTAATGGGTCCGTAAAAATGTTCGAAAGCAGTAAAAAAACTTTTTGTGTAAATAGCAGCATCAATAACCAAGTGTTTACTTTCACCTTGCCCGCTGGTACTACTGCTTGTAAATTGTATTTCAGGTTGTTTTGTACCCGTAACAATGACATGCGATTTAAAAAACTGAATGGGCAAAAAAGGAATTTGTGCAACTTTTGTAACGCTTTGTTTGTCGAGTATTTTATTAAGTTTGCAATATTGTTGGTAAACAATATTATTATCGTATTGGTAAGCAAATGCTTTTAAAGCCAGCTCATCAAAACGAATTAAACTTGGGTCAAAAATGGACTTTACAAAATCATCAATGTTAAACATAAGTTACAAGGTTACTTTAGCAATGCTTTTTTCGGTATTGCTTTTAAGCGCGTGCAAAGAAAAAGAAATATACTCAAACATTCCTCAAATTGAATATAAAACAGCTTATATACTTAGTAGCAGTGGAAAGGATTCGTTATTAAAATTGGTTTTTACTTTTAAAGATGGCGATGGTGATATTGGTTTAAATGATGGAGATACACTTCCTCCTTACAATCCAAAGTTTGATTCTATTACCAATGTATCATTAAATCCTTATTATTTTAATTGTTATGTAGAGTACAGGGAAATGGTAAACGGTGTGTTTAAACCTTATATAGCCCCTGGAACTACTGATACTTTTCAATACACTTACAGAATGCCCAGCTTAACCCCTGAAGGTAAACATAAAGCCATAAGAGGGGATATTGAATTAGATGTAAAAATATCAACCAGTCAGCGCCTGTCAACCAAAGCCATTGATACCATACAATACAATATCTATATTTTTGACAGGGCTTTGAACAAAAGCAATAAAATAACAACGCCCCCGGTTTATTGGAGGCGTAATTAAAATAAAGTTGATTAAATATTAAAAGTCGTCATCATCATCATCGTCATCATCATCAAAATCTTCAAATGATGCTGGTTCTTTTACATCAATAACATCATCATCGTCATCACTGTCAAAGTCATCGTCTTCGATTAAATCGTCATCATCATCAAAATCATCTTCATCGTCTGATTTCTTTTTGGCTGCACGTGGTGCATTCATTACGTCCATAGCTCTACTAGCTGATGGTTTACTTACTGAGCGGGCTGTTACTGATTGTAGTTTCATTTGAGTGAAAATTATCTATGCAAATGTTGTTTAAGTTTAATTAAAAAGTCAAGTATTTTTTTGTTTTTTTTCGGGTAGCAAATAAATTGAGAGTTTCTATAAAATCAATAGTTGAGGAAAAATTTATAAAAATTTTTGTGTTGCGTTTATAAAAGTTTTAGCAGTATACCGCAGGCAGAAAGAATAGGAGCAAATCAATGATTTTTATTAATTATTAAAAAAACATTTCAGATGCTAATTTAAAAGTATTACAGTGGGCGTTTACTATATCGCTTATTTTAGGTGAGTACCCACCACCCATGGCACAGGCAACCGGTATTTTGTTGGCTTTGCATAATTCAAACACAAAAGCATCGCGTTGCTTACAAGCTTCGGTACTTATATTTAGTTTGCCAAATTTATCTGTAGCTAAAATATCAACTCCACATAAATAAAATATAAAATCAGGTTGTTGTTTTTGTATAACCAAAGGCAAATGCTGTTGTAATAAATCTAAGTAAGTAACATCATTAGTGCCATCCATTAATTCAATGTCCATATCAGATAATTCCTTATGGAATGGATAGTTATTTTTACCATGCATACTTAAAGTAAATACAGCCTCATTATTTTGAAAAATTTGTGCCGTTCCATTTCCCTGATGCACATCGAGGTCAACTATTAATATACGTTCAGCTAGTTTATTTGCCAATAAATAGTTAGCTGCAATAGCCATGTCGTTTAACAAACAAAAGCCCTCCCCTTTATTGGTAAAAGCATGGTGCGTACCCCCGGCTATATTCATAGCACAGCCATATTTTTGTGCATACAAAGCACAATCAATAGTACCCTGCATAATGGTTATTTCACGCCTTACCAACTCCGCAGACTAAGGAAAGCCTAGTCTGCGCATTTCACGTTCGGATAGTAACAGATTTTTCATATTGTGCCAATAGCCGTGCTCATGCGTTAATAAAATAGTTTCCTCATCACATATCCCTGGCTCAAATAAATTACTTTCCTGAATAATCCCTTCATATAATAATTGCTGAGGAATTAATTCATATTTAAGCATTGGAAAACGATGCCCTTCAGGCAATGAATGCTGGTATATATTGGAATAAGCTATTTTAAACAAAATATAATTTAAGGAATGAACAGATATTTAGCAATAAAACAGTTCAACAATGAAAAAAAAAATATATTTTGCCCTTGAAAAAATAATTTAACTAGTGAAAATATCCGTTTTAAAAGAAACCCGCGAAGGTGAGAACAGAGTAGCATTAACCCCGGCAGTTTGCACACAACTTATAAAGCAAGGTTACGAATGTTTGGTAGAAACCAACGCAGGCTACAACTCCAATTTTAATGACGATGCTTACACCCAGGTTGGTTGTAAAGTTGTTTCAAAGAGCGAGGCATTGGCACAAGCTTCTATTTTAGCTAAAGTTAATGCACCAACCGATGAAGAAATAAATTTAATGCAAGCAGGTACTGCTTGCATTTCGTTTTTATATGCCAATAATAATCCTGAACTCATTCAAAAACTAGCGGCTAAAAATATTACCGCTATCAGTATGGATGCCATCCCGCGTATTAGTCGTGCCCAGAATATGGATGCGTTAAGCTCACAAGCTAACTTAGGCGGATACAAAGCTGTTATTTTAGGTGCTTCGCAACTGGGAAAAATATTTCCCTTGTTAATGACTTCAGCAGGAACCATTACACCCTCAAAAGTTTTAATTTACGGTGCAGGTGTTGCAGGATTGCAAGCCATTGCCACAGCCAAACGTTTAGGGGCTATAGTAGAATGTACTGATGTAAGACCTGAAACCAAAGAGCAAATAGAAAGTTTAGGCGGGAAGTTTATTGAAGTAAAAGATGCGGAAGCAGCTAAAGTGGAAGGCGGTTATGCCAAAGAGGTTTCAGCAGAGTATTTACAAAAGCAAAAAGAAGCTGTAAATAAAAGTTTGTTCCAGGCTGATTTAGTAATTACCACTGCACTGGTAATGGGCAAGAAAGCACCTGTGTTAATTACCGAAGAACAAGTAAAACAAATGAAGTTGGGTGCCGTAATAGTTGATATGGCAGTGGAACAAGGTGGTAATTGTGAGTTAAGCGAGTTAAATAAAACCATCACAAAACATGGCGTTACCTTAATTGGCCAAAGTAATTTACCAAGTACTTTACCACAAAATGCCAGTGAGTTATATGCTAAAAACATTCAAAACTTGTTAACCCATTTAGCCACTAAAGATGGCTTTAAATATGAAATGGAAGAAGAAATTACCAAAGGAACTTTTATAACACATCAAGGAAAAATTTTGAAATAACTATTGATTAATTATTAGATGGTTGGATTGTTGCTAAAACGCTATGGAAGAAGATAATTATAATAAAACATACTTATCAATTGACAAAATTGACGCATATAATAAAGCTTTAACATTTAGTAATTTGATATGGGATGAAGTTATAAAATTTGACTATTTTGAAAAGAATTCAATCGGCTTACAATTAACAAGGGCAGCAGACTCTGTTTCAGCTAATATCGCTGAAGGTTTTGGTAGATACCATAAAAAAGATAAAATAAAGTTTTATCAATATGCCAAAGGTTCAACCTTGGAATGTTATGATTGGTTGCTGAAATGTAAACATCGAAAATTAGTAAATGAAAGTCAATTACAAATTTATATTGATACTGTTCAGAATCTTCCAAAATCAATTAACTATTTAATTAAATATACAAACGATAATTTAAAAGATTAGAAATAAGGAATTAACTAACCTGTTTTTAAATAACCATTTAACAATATAACAATACAGCAATTTAAATATCCAACAAGTCAAAAATCAAAAAATCATCAATAAAAGTATGCTCGAATTTATAACACAACACATTGAAATGTTTTACCTCATTATCTTAATGATTTTTGTAGGTATTGAATTAATTGGCCATGTGCCATCGGTTTTACATACACCTCTTATGAGTGGAGCTAATGCTATACATGGTGTAGTTATTATAGGCTCTATTATTGTAATGGGGCAAGCAGAACATGTTGCTTCACTTATTTTAGGATTCTTAGCTGTAGTATTAGGAACCTTAAACGTAGTAGGTGGTTTTGTAGTAACTGACAGAATGTTGGAGATGTTTAAAAAGAAAAAATAAGTTTAACAATTGTTAGATTGTTAAATGGTCGAATTGAAAAAATAATACTAACAATCCAACCATCTAAAAATAAAATGATAAACCCATTAACACAAGAAATCATAACATGCAACAACATATTTTACAAATAATTTATCTGATAGCTTCAGTAACTTTTATTGCAGGCTTAAAATTTTTAGGTAACCCTGCTACTGCACGCAAGGGCAATTTAATGGCTGCCTTTGGAATGGTAATAGCCATATTCGGAACCATCTTTTTATACACCAATGAAGCAGGTGAGCATTTGCATAACCTTGGTTTTATTTTTGGTGCATTGCTGGTAGGAACAGTCGTAGGCTGGATAGTGGCCAAGAAAGTACAAATGACTGCTATGCCCGAAATGGTAAGTTTATTTAATGGAATGGGGGGTGCTTGTGCTATGCTTATCTCCATTATCGAGTTTAAACATTTAGGCGAAACAGATTTAAGTGCTATAAGTGCCGGTTATTTATTAACCATTGTATTGGGTCTAATTATAGGTTCTGTTTCATTTGCCGGTAGTATTATAGCTTGGGGTAAATTAAGCGGAAACGTGAAAGACAAATCATTGGGTATGCAACAAGCAATCAATATAGGTTTGTTGTTGGTTATATTAATTCTTTCAGGCGTCATGATATTTGGCGGAACACCTTATACTATTGAGATATTCTATGCTGTGTTTGCTTTATCATTAATATACGGAGTGTTATTTGTATTGCCCATTGGTGGAGCAGACATGCCTGTTGTAATATCGTTATTAAATTCATTTACTGGAGTAGCTGCAGCTTGCGGAGGCTTTTTATACGATAACAAAGTAATGTTGGTAGGTGGTATTTTAGTAGGTTCAGCCGGAACACTACTAACTATTGTTATGTGTAAAGCCATGAACCGTTCATTGGTTAATGTATTAATAGGAAACTTTGGTGGCGGAGCAAAAGGAGACACAGCAACTGCATCAAACTTTGAAGGCACCATCAAAGAAGTAACTGCAAGCGATGCAGCCATATTAATGAAATATGCCAAGAAAGTAATTATAGTACCTGGTTATGGTTTAGCTGTAGCACAGGCACAACATATTGTACACGACTTAGAATTATTATTGGAAGCAGAAGGAATTGATGTAAAATATGCCATACATCCGGTTGCTGGACGTATGCCTGGCCATATGAATGTATTGTTAGCAGAAAGTAATGTAAGCTATGATAAGCTTATAGAAATGGAAGAAGTAAACCCTGAATTTGCCACTACCGATGTGGTATTGGTAGTAGGTGCAAACGATGTAGTAAACCCGGCAGCTAAAACCGATCCAAGTTCGCCTATTTACGGTATGCCTATATTAGATGTAGAAAATGCTGCCAATGTAATTGTAAACAAACGAAGCATGAAAGCAGGTTATGCGGGTATTGAAAACGAATTGTTTTACAAACCAAAAACCAGCATGTTATTTGGCGATGCAAAAAAAGCATTAACACAACTGGTAAGTGAAATAAAAGCATTAGGATAATAAAACTAAACACGCGGAACACATGAAAAAAATTTTATTGTCAGTAGCCATATGTATAAGCCTATTGGCAAATGCACAAGATGCAGAAAAGAGAGAAGTGAAGTATGAGTATATTCAACTTCCTTCAAGACCATTGCCGGCAAACACCATGAATTACCATGTAACTGTAGATGCTCCGTACACTGAGAAAAACGATGAGAAGAAAGAAGAGTACGAAAAAAACAAAGCAGCATTAGAAGCCAGAAATAAAGAGAAAGCTGATGCCTACAAGCAAAAAACGACTATGCAAAAAATAGCCGACAGGGCATTGCTTGATGAGAAAAAACCGGTTGCTGAACATATGGGTGAGCTTAAACTAAGCAGAACATTTGATTTAGATATGCTTGCCAATATGGTCAAACTGGAAGGCATGAACGATGTAGCAGGCAACGGTTTAAAAATCAACATTAGCTTAATGGGTTTTGAAATGTTAGAGCCTGTTGTAACATATGATAACATATTTAGTGGCGGGCAAACCAATAAAAAATACAAATATGAAATAAGCTATAAGCACCCGATTGTTATTAAAGCAGAAGTATTAGGTACCCAGTTTGCTTATTCAGAAACACCTGAAAAATTAAACTCATACAGTAAATTTTATACCGAAGTATATAATAGCGAAGCAGAGTTAAAAGCAAACTATGAAAAAAACAAAGAAGCCATTCTGAACTCGTTGGAAGAAAAAGCAGTAATGGAAAGTATGAAAGGTGCCAATTTATTACTGAACGACTACCACGCATTGAAAAAGGTTAAACACGAATCAGATATATGGGTAGCTGAAGGCAAAAAATATGATTACAGCGATTATATAACAGCTTTTGAAACAGCAAGCCAAGCCTACCTTCTGTTAAAGAATGATGCAGAGAAAAAAGAACCAAAAGCCAAACTTGTGCAATCCATTGCCTTGTGGCAAACTGCTTTTAGCCAGGCCGATTTAAAAGATAAAAAAGCAAGGATAAACAGGGAAATAGCAGGTGCTACCTTGTTAAATATAGCAGAAGCACAAATGTGGTCAGACCAGTACGATGAAGCGCGTATTACTTTAACCAAGCTAAATGGTATGGATATGAAAGGCAAAGAAAGAAGACAATCAGAAGCCATATCAAAAATGATTGAAGAATTGGAACCACGTTATAAAGTATATTTCAACAAATAGATTAGATTCTATAAACTAGTATATAAAACAAAAAACGCGAATCTTTTGATTCGCGTTTTTTGTTGTCTTCACTTAAACAGTTCCATTTATTTAAGAATATTTTTTATCGGTGGTTTTGGCTTCAATCTGTAACCCAGATAGCACTCAACAAAATCACCCTGAACACCTGCTTTAGAATCGAAAGTATTTTTAAAATTAATACCCATAAAAAAATTATTCATGGGTGTATACCTTACACCAAATTTGCTATAAATACCACCCGTTCCTACATACTTTAAATTATATACATAATGCATTAAAGAAAGTGGAATACTGATTTTTCCAATTTCAAACTCCGATGTAAAACCTAAACCTGCATGAAACTTATCTATAAATTTAATATCCGACATCAATTTAGGAGATAATGTTCTGATATTGGGGGTCGGGTCAAAAAACATATCTACGGCAAAACCGTAATTAAACAGTTTATTATAAGCATATAAATACTGAGTAGAAAATACACCTACCGGGTATGATACCTCCAATGGTTTTAAAATACTCTTGTAACTTCCGCCTGCAAATGCTTGCCAATACCATATTTTAGTCAGTTTGCTTCTAAAAACCGTATGTCCTCTGGTATTCATTCTATCGTAGAAAAAAGCACTTACTCCAAATTTGGCATAACCCACGCTAATCATTTGGTTAGGGGCTTTGGTACCTCCATTTGAAATATTAACCATACCCACCTGAAAATCTAAATCCATGTTAGGAATAATATTATGATGTAAACCAAAGCCCAGCTCATAAGCGAAATTACCCGTGGTTGAAATAGAGTAATTTTTATCATTGGTTTCCAACTTATAGTACTTATTCATATAAGCACCACCAATACCAAACCTAAAAAAACCATAGGTTTTAGGTAAATTCAACCAGTTAAAATCAATATATGGAATAGCAGTAACCGCCTTGCCAAAAATAGAGTTCAAAGGCAGGTTCATGTAAGCAAAGTTAATTCCTATACGAGGATTGTTGTAAAGTTTGTTCCAATCCTTTTGTCCATCCGTTCTGTAAACAATACCAAATTCAGCCCCGGTTACTATTTTATTATAATTACCAAACTGAGCTTCATTAGTCCTTAACGATACATCATAACCTAAAAGTAATGATGAGCTAATACCTATATTTCTTAAAAATCTTGAAGTATAAACAGTTTGGGCCAACACAAACGTTGGCGTAATACTTACTATAAATATAATTATTTTTAACCTTTTCAAATTTTTTCCAAAAGTAGCTATTCAAAATACTTAATCAATGAGATAATTAGCCTGATTCAAAAATTTGATTAAAAATCACCTTTTTATCTTTCCATATAAACCAAAGGTTTAATATGAGAATTGCTATAACAAGACTACTACCAATAATTCTTTAATAATAAAATGCGCCACAAAAGCTATTTTTAAACCCACTCGCCACATTAAACAAGCCAAAAAGTCAAATAATTGGTATTGGATTAATTTTAGCTAAAATAAAAATGCTTAATAAATACTATCGATTGGTAGCTAAAATTATTTATTTTGCAAGCCACATAATTATATAAATAAAACCAACATTTTAATATGTTAAATGCCATTTTAAGTAAACTTTTTGGAAACAAATCTGACCGTGATTTAATGCCCATTTATCCTGTTGTTAAACAAGTTAATGAGGAGTATAATAAACTACAAAGCCTTAGTGACGATGAATTACGTAATAAAACAAATGAGTTTAAAGATTACATTAAATCTAAACTAAGTGGTTTAGATAGCAATATAGCTGAATTACAAGAACAAACAGAAGTTACTGATATTGATTTAAATGATAAAGACGATTTATTCAAAGAAATTGATAAGTTAAAAAAGCAACGTGATGCAGCAATTGAAAATGCTTTAACAGAATTACTTCCACAAGCATTTGCCGTAGTTAAAGAAACTGCCCGTAGGTTTACCGAAAACAAAAAATTATCCGTTACCGCTACTGATTTTGACAGGGATTTAGCAGCAAGTACAAGACCTAAAAAACCCGTAACTATTGAAGGCGACAAAGCTGTTTATTCAAACAGTTGGGAAGCAGCAGGTAATAATGTGGTTTGGAATATGGTACATTACGATGTACAGTTAATTGGTGGTATAGTATTACACTCGGGTAAAATTGCCGAGATGGCCACCGGTGAAGGTAAAACATTGGTTTCTACATTACCTGCATACTTAAATGCATTAGCAGGCGAAGGCGTACATATAGTTACCGTGAATGATTATTTGGCCAGAAGGGATTGCGAATGGAATGCTCCATTATTTGAGTTCCACGGTTTAAGAGTAGATTGTATTGATTACCACGAGCCAAACTCAGAAGCAAGACGTAATGCTTATTTGGCCGATATTACTTATGGTACCAATAACGAATTCGGTTTTGATTATTTACGTGATAATATGGCACGTGATAAAGAAGAATTAGTACAAAGAAAACATCATTTTGCCATGGTAGATGAGGTAGACTCTGTATTAGTTGATGATGCCAGAACACCTTTAATTATTTCAGGACCGGTTCCAAAAGGTGATGACCAACAGTTTTTTGCACTAAAACCACGTGTAGAAAAATTGGTTAATGCACAAAAGCAAGTATTTAACATGGCATTAGCCGATGCAAAAAAGTTAATTGCAGCAGGCGATGAAAAAAATGGAGGATTTAAATTACTTCAGGCACACCGTGCAATGCCTAAAAATACAGCCTTAATTAAATATTTAGGAGAGCAAGGCATTAAACAAATTTTAACCAAAACAGAAAGCTATTATATGCAGGACCAACAAAAGGAAATGCATAAAGTAGATGCCGATTTATACTTTGTAATTGAAGAGAAATTGAACTCAATTGACCTGAGCGAAAAAGGAGTTGAGTTAATTACTTCAAGTGGTGAAGACCCTCAGTTTTTTATTATTCCAGATGTAGGTTCATCAATTGCACAAATTGAAAACAATGCTAATTTAAGTTCAGAAGAAAAAGTAGCCGCCAAAGAGCAGTTAATGTTTGACTTCTCTATTAAATCAGAGCGTATACATACAGTAAACCAGCTTTTAAAAGCGTATTGTATGTTCGACAAAGATGTTGAATACATTATAAGCGATGGAAAAGTAAAAATAGTTGACGAACAAACTGGCCGTGTTTTAGATGGCAGACGATACAGCGATGGTTTACACCAGGCTATTGAAGCAAAAGAAAATGTAAAAGTAGAAGCTGCTACACAGACCTATGCTACAGTAACACTACAAAACTTTTTCAGAATGTACCACAAACTTTGCGGTATGACCGGTACTGCCGAAACTGAAGCAGGTGAATTATGGGAAATATACAAATTGGACGTGGTTGTAATTCCTACCAACAGACCAATATCCCGTAAAGATGAGAACGATATTATTTACAAAACCAGGCGCGAAAAATACAATGCTGTAATTGAAGATGTTGTAAAATTAAGCGAAGCCGGCCGCCCTACTTTGGTTGGTACCACTTCGGTTGAAATTTCAGAGTTGTTAAGCCGTATGTTAAGCATGCGAAAAATTAAGCACAATGTTTTAAATGCTAAACAAAACCAGCGTGAAGCAGAAATTATAGCCGAAGCTGGTCAAAAATCAGCGGTGACGATAGCAACCAATATGGCTGGTCGTGGAACCGATATAAAACTAGGTGAAGGGGTTAAGGAAGTTGGTGGATTAGCAATTATTGGAACGGAACGCCATGAATCAAGACGTGTAGACAGGCAGTTAAGAGGTCGTGCAGGCCGTCAGGGAGATCCGGGTTCATCTCGTTTCTACGTTAGTTTGGAAGATGAGTTGATGCGTTTATTTGGTAGTGAGCGTATTGCAAAAGTAATGGACAGGCTGGGTATGAAAGAAGGAGAAAATATTGAACACTCTTTAATAACCAGAAACATAGAAAACGCCCAACGTAAGGTAGAGCAAAACAACTTTGGTGTAAGGAAACGTTTGCTTGAATACGATGACGTAATGAACTCGCAACGCGAAGTAATTTATTCAAAACGCAGAAATGCTTTATATGGTGATAAATTAGAGCTTGACTTAAGTAATATGTTACACGACTTAAGTTATGAGTTGGTTGAAATTTACCAGGAGTCGAAAGACTATACTGAATTTAAGCTTGAATTACTTCGTTTACTTAATCACGAAACACAAATAACAGAAGAACAGTTTTCAGGCAAAACAGAAAATGTAGTTGATTTATTGTTAGCTGAATTAAGTGAACATTATAAACAAAAATTAGCTAATATGGCTGCCCAGGCAGCACCAGTATTTAACCAAGTTAATGCAGAAAATAAAGTAGCCGATTATGAAATAATTATTGTTCCGATAACTGACGGATTCAGGAACATTCAGATACCTGTAAATATAAAAAATGCGGTAACAAATCAAGGTCGTGAAGTAGCAAAAACCTTCGAAAAATTTGCTTCCCTTTGGATGATTGATGATGAATGGAAAGAGCATTTACGTGAAATGGATGATTTGAAACAATCATCACAAAACGCAGTGTTCGAACAAAAAGATCCATTACTTATTTACAAATTGGAATCGTTTAACTTGTTTAAAGGATTACTAAGCAGAATAAACCGAGAAGTATTGGGTATGTTGTTCAGAGGGCATATTGTTATTCAAAACAACCAAAACATACAAACGGTAAGTGCAACTCCGCGCAAAGAACCGCAACCAAAATTACAAACTAGCAGAACCGATGATATAGCCGAGGCACAACAAAAAGCAGCTCAGGCAGGACCACCGGTTAGCGATAAGCCAAAACAACAACAAATAGTAAATGATTTAAAAATTGGCCGAAACGATTTGTGCCCTTGTGGTAGTGGTAAAAAATACAAACAATGTCACGGTAAAGAACTGGCATAAAATTAAAAAATAACAATAAAACCCAATAAACAATGTTGGGTTTTATTTCAGATTATGGAACAACTAAATACCTATATAGAACATACCAATCTTAAAGCTGACTGTGTAAAAGAAGATATTATCAAGCTTTGCAACGAAGCCATTGAACACCAGTTTCATGGTATATGTGTATCGCCATATTATTTACAGTTGGCAAAAAAAACACTTGGTAAAAAACCAATAAAACTGGTAACAGTAGTTGGTTTTCCTTTAGGTTATTCAACAGTTGGTGCAAAGGTAGAAGAAGCCAAGAAAGCAATTATTGCCGGGGTTGATGAAATAGATATGGTGATGAATATTAATGCATTTAAAAACGGTGATATGCAAACCGTTTTAAATGATATTCAATCTGTAGTTACCGTGTGCCACCTTCAAAACAAAAAAATAAAAGTTATTATTGAAACTGCTTATTTAAACGATGAAGAAATAAAACTGGCTTGCAAAGCATGTATTGATTGCGAAGTTGATTATGTAAAAACATCAACCGGGTACGCAAGTAGTGGTGCAGATTTAGAAAAGGTAAAACTAATGCGTAAAACCTTGCCTAAAAAAATTAAAATTAAAGCAGCCGGTGGCATCAAAACAAAAAAAGAAGCCATTGCATTCATTGAAGCAGGTGCTGATATAATAGGCTCTTCCAATAGCATTGAAATGATTAATTAGCATGAATACCTATCTTAAATATTACGTTTACACACTTTTTATGTTTTGTAGCTACTTATCAATAGCGCAAACAAAACAGAAAGGCTCCATTCAAATAAAAGGAGAAACCACTTATTTAGATAGCCTAATAGAAAAAAACAAAGCATTTAACGCTGCTAATAAAACAATAAAGGGATACAGGATTCAATTGTTTTCAGGGACTGAAAGAAACAATGCAAATGCCGTTAAGACGAAATTCTTAAAACTTTTTCCTGACCAAACGGCTTACTTAATATACAACCAACCGTATTTTAAAATACGGGTAGGCGATTTCAGAACTAAAATTGAAGCTGAAATTTTTTATAACAAAATGAAAGCCGAATTTGGAGAATGTATTATTATAAGCGATAATATAAGCTTACCTAAACTTTAATAAACCACTTTAGTTAAATACAATCCTTTAGCCGGAACAGAAGTACCTGCCTCTGATCTGTTTTTACTGGCCAATATTGCTTCCAGTTCTTTTAAAGTAGTTTGGTGTAATCCTATTTCAATTAAGGTTCCTACAATGGCACGTACCATATTACGTAAAAAACGGTTTGCCCTTATGGTAAAAACCAAGCTACCTGCCTCTTCCCTCTTCTCCCAAAAAGCAAGCATCAAATCACATCTGAAATTATTTACCTGCGTGTGTACCTTACTAAAGCATTCAAAATCTTTATGATTTAAAAGTATCTGGCAAGCTTCATTCATCAATTCAATATCAAGTTCACGCATAAATACCCAGGCCAAATCATTCATAAATGGATTGGGTTTGGTATTAATTATGTACTCATACTCTCTGTATTTTGCATCAAAACGAGCATTAAAACTTGCATCAACAGGAGTTATAGCATAAATAGCTATATCTTTATTTATCACCTGGTTTAGTTTATGAGTAATCAGGCTCGCATCAAACAACTGCTCACTTTCAAAATGAGCTACAAATTGTTTTGCATGAACTCCAGTATCTGTTCTGCCACATCCAATTGTTTCAATCGGATTTCGCAATATTAAAGTTAACTTTTCCTCCAGTTCCTGTTGCACACTTAATGCATTAGGCTGTCTTTGCCAGCCATGAAAGTGAGTACCTTTATAAGCCAGGTCAATTGCATATTTATTCATCAATCTTCAATAAATAAACAAAACCCCCAAAAGCAAAGCTCTTGAGGGTTTTGTTTTATGGTAATTAAACGCTTATTGTTTAATTAAAGTTTTAACAATTACATCATCACCTACTTTTACTTTTATAAAGTAAGTTCCGGCTGATGTAAATAAATTTTCTGCTAATTCTCTTTCATGTTTACCACTTGATAATTTACCTAAATCAATGCTTGATATAGTTCTGCCTAGTATATCTGTAATAGAAACTGAAACATCAGTTGCTGTTTCAAGGTTGAAACTAATAAATGCATTGTTGGCAAATGGATTCGGATAAGCACTTAAGTTAAATTTCGCAGCTAACTCTTCGTTTATACCAACACCAACTGATACTTTTACTGTATCTATGTAAGTAACCTCACATCCTTCAGCAGTTGTTACTTTTACTCTAGCATAGTAAACACCTTTTTTGTTGTAAATGAATACAGCTGAATCAGTTTTAGTTGATGAGAATGATGAGCTATCAGCATCACCAAAGTTCCAGGTATATTTAGTTCCAGAATTTGGAGCCGGTGCCGGAGTTACATTGGCAGTGAATTTCACTCTGTTATCAGTAGTAAATCTGCTTGCAGGAATAGTGCTATGTACTTTAGTATAATTAACTGTAGGTTTAGCAACTACTGTAATATAACCTGTACTTGTTGATTGACAACCGTTAGCAGTTGCAATTAAGAAATATTGATAACGAACAGGGCTTGCACTGTATGAAGTGAATGTATTACATGCTCCGCTAGAACCTGCATTACCAAATAACCAGTTACAAGTAATAGTACTTTGGTTAGGTGAGAATGATTTGCTAGTAAAGTATACAATATTGTCTTCACATACTTTGTAATCTTTTAAACCAATAGCAGTTACTCCTGATACTTCATCAACAGCTGTTGGAGATAAATTAGCTGTTACTTCTTTGGTAATTGAATCTTTACAACCGAATAATCTGTTAGAAGCTACTAATTTCACTAAGAAAGGATTATCGCTGTTGTTAGATAAGTAACGGTGTTTAGGGTCTTGTAAAGTATTAATTCCACTGTTGTCACCGAAATCCCATGCATAATCAGCATTTTGAATACCTGCACCATAAACTGTTTGATTAGTAAATTGAGCTGAATCGTTCACACAAACTGTTAATGCTTGGAAATCCGGTCTTGGAGTTTCGTATACAGTTACAATTTGCGAAGTAGTATCTTCACAACCTGCTTGAGTTTGCGCTCTTAAGCTAACTCTGAAGCTACCGCTGTTAGGGAATACATATTGGAAGTTTTTAGATACCCTGCTATCGCCATTACTCATCGTCCAGAATAAACCTATATTTTCATTGGTTGGTATACTTGTGCTATCTACGTAAGGTAATAAGGTACCTTGGCAATGGCTGCTAACAGTAAATTTAGCTTTGGGTTTAGCATATGATGGGAATATACGCTCATTGAAAGCAAAACAACCTGTAGCTGTATTGGTAACAGTTAATGAAACTTTATAGTTAGTATCAGCTTTTTCAAAAGCAAATGATGTATTAGCTGTTGTTCTGGTAATACCACCCGGTAAACTCCATAAGTATGATATACCTGCACCTGTAGCAGCAGATGTGAAATAAGTAGAATCTGATTGGCAAACAATTGCATTAGAGCTTGCAGTATAATTTCCGGTTGGAGATTGTAATACTCTGATATCTCTTTCAACACTATCGCTTAAACCAAGACCTGTTTGTATACGTAATTTAACTCTGTAAATACCAGGAGAATTCCATGTTTTCTTAACTGGCTCAGTAAATCCTATTCCGTTACCAGTACCGAAGTTAGAAGTAGTTCCATCTCCAAAGTCCCAGAAATATTGGTTACCCGAAGCTGCTGTTCCTGTTCCTGCAATAGTAAAGTTTAATACATTACCTGTACAAGCTGAATCAGTGCGTGGGACAGTTACAAAGTTAACAGCTAATGGATCAACAATTCTCACATAACGTGTAACTGTTGTATCACAATTAGTAGCTAAGAATCTGATAGTAGTTGTTAGTGCATACAATTGGTCTACTTCAGAAGCATCAGCTGTAAATGTTGCTTTAGAAGGGTTACCACCGTTTGGAGCAGTAAATGTGAAATTTACAGCAGGTGTGCTGCTTGCAAAATTAACCATTGTTGTATTTAAAATGGTCCAGGCTGTTCCATAACTAGAGTTAGCTAAGTAAGAAACAGGAGAAAGTATATTATAGGTAATTGACCTGCCAACTTTAACCCCATCAGGCTCAAATTGAGAACCCACATTTGCTGAACCGTTAAATGCATTTAATGATAAATCTGGAATGATATAACCACCATCAGCATTTTTACGTGTAAATCTGTTTATAATAGCAGTAAATGGTCCGCCAGGCAAGTTATTTACACATATAACAGGCTGTGTAAGAACATTAATAGGTTGGTAAGTTGCAGTATTATAATTAATAGCCGAAACAACGTAACGCAATGTATCAATTTGACGATTTGCTAAATTTAAAGTAATAGGTGATGCACTGTTATTACCAAAGGCTGAATCCAATACACCTATTTGAGCTCCTAAATTATCTAATTGAATAGCCCTGTACACAAAGCGAGAATCTGTGTTAGGTATATTTACCTGAACGGGTTGGTTTAGGTTACATACCGTAGTTGTTGTTGGAGTGATAACTTGATTTTGAGCTCCATCAAATATTTGGATATCGTCAATCAACATGTTTTGACCTGCACCTGCACTTATTGCTTCAATTTGAATTTTGTATGTTAATCCCGCAGTTTTATAATCTGTTAAACAAACTTCAATAGGGAAGTAATCAGCATAAGGTGAATTAGCATTAGGTCTTAATGCAAATTTCAACAAGTTAGATGCAAAACCATTCACCAATACTTTAATCGCAATTGAGTCTTTTCTGGTAACACTAGTGTTACTTTGAGAGAACATAATACGCAATGTCGGATTTTGAAGTACACTTAAGTTAAAGCAAGGAGAGATTAAACGAGCGGTAGCACCAGCAGCTAAAGTACTTGAACTGAACAATGCATTTTTAAGACCACTGTTAGCTGATTGAGACGGATTCGAAATTGATCCATAAGCAGCTAAATCCCACGAAGCACCTCCACTTACACTTTGTGAAGTCCATCCCTGAGCACCATTTTCAAAGTCCATAACGTAAGGGAAAGTAGAAATTCCTGTTTGTAGAGTATCCCAAGTCTTTCCAATCGGATAAACACCATTATTAGGAGTAACATCATTTGCAGAAATTTTATACTCAATAACTCCTCCTGTAAATGCCGAAGCAGGAATTGCGTATGTTTTAACCAATAATCCACCACTGTTAGTAGTACTTGATACTGATTGAAGAGTACTTACCGGACCTCCGTTAACTCTGTAGTAGAAAGTATCGTTTAAGTAATTTTTATCTGCTACTATAAAGTCAATTGTATTAAACAATGAATTTAAACATGGTGCAACAGCAGATGGCACTATTCTAGGAGAAACACTGTCTAAGTTGTTACCACCAGTGTACTCATGAGCTCCCATTGTAGGGTTTAAGAAGTTTCTCGGAGTACCTATAACATCTGAGGTAATACCAGAGAAAGGCATTGCAGCACCATAAATTACTGAATTAATTAAAGAAGGAATAAATAAGTTAGTATCGTTTGTAAACGGTACATTGAATGATGTTGAGTAAATATCATCATTGGTAAATTTATTCAAATTATCCCAACCTGTGTATCCAGTAGGGTTTACAGACGCATTTGCTGTAAATTCAGCATTAGTAGCTGAAGTAGCCTGAACATAGTAGTTGTTATTATTTGAAACAGTGAACGGATTGATATTGCCTCCAATTAAAACACCACTTGCTCTGGTTGTTACGGCATTACCTCCCAATCTGTTTTTAAAGATATTATTAACCATGGTAAGTCCATTTTTAGAAGCCAATGTAGCGGCTGTAGAAGTAAACTGGCTGGCTAATGCCACACAAGCACTTTGACCTGATGTTAAAACATTAGCTGCCCCTAAATTAATAGAGTTATAAACTATTTTGATGTTTGAATTATCAACTGCAATACCAGCATCTAAAGCTATACCATATGGATTATTGATGAAAGTACCACTACCTAAACCAGAAATACCTGATATCATATTGTTTTGAATAGATGTACTGTTCCAGATATTAGCATTATCAGAACCAAAGTTCATGTAAATACCATAAGCACCACCAGCTAAAGTTGTTTGTATGTTTTTAATAATGTTTCCATTAATAACGTTAGCCGAGTCTAAAATAGTATTAGAACCTGCAATTGTAGCTAACTCAATACCTCTTGGAGTGGTAAATGTTCTGATATTGTTTTGAATTTGGTTTTTCTCAATAGTAGCCCTGTGTTGACCTACTACAAAAATACCGGCAGCATTATTAATACCACCAAAGTAGTTAGTAGGTGTTGCACCGCCCGGAGCAATATCACCACCAATAACGTTTTCTCCCACATATGTGCCAAAATCATGTTGTCCTCTAACACCATTACCTCTTAAGTAGATACCATATTGGCAACCACCGATAAAGTTATTAGTGAACCCATTTGAATTATTTCCACCTGTTCCGGCAGAGTTAGAAGGTGTAGAAACTATACCTCCCATGTAAATAGCTGCAAACGTATTATTGGTACTTGTTGTTGAGTTACCAATTAAATTACAGTTGTTTACAAAGTTATTGGTACTTGCCAAGTTGGTTGACAAGATAGCATCCTGCCATCCGATAATATCAATGATTTTTTGTGAAGGGTTATTCATTGAGGCAGGCATAACAATAGTTAAATCTCTTGATTTAGTTCCATTATTTGAACCATCAAAACCGAAGTAACGGCCACTGGAAACTCTAATCAAACTTGAAGTGGTTGACGGAGCAGGAGAGGTTGAAATCTGAGTAAATTTAATAGTATCCTGACGGCCAGCCGCAACTGTTACTATAACAGGAACGTTTGCGTTTGCGAAAGGATAATCTAATACGGTGATTGGACCAAAGAAAGTATCTGTTTCACCAACATAACCACTTGATAAAACTAATTTTGCAGGGTTAACACCACTGAACGATAAACCTGTTCCAAAAGCATTTAAGTAATCAACAGCTGAACGTAAAGTTCTGAATGAACCAGTACCAGATGCTGCTAATGTAGGATAATTATCTACACCATTAATTTGGTAAACGCCACCTGGTTGTAATGGTGCATTTGTTACGCTAAAGCTAACTGCTCCTAATGAAGAACCGGTAGAAGCTCTGCCAACCCCATAAATATCAGTTAAAATTACTGCAACAGAACCTCCTAAAGTATATCTGGAACCAGCCGAAACGCTTAATAAATCAGGTAAAGTATCTGATATGAATTTAGTTGCCCATGAGAATGAACTTAAATCAGCCGTTGCTCCAGTATATTGACGTAATGTGTTGATATTAGATCTGTTTACAGAAGCTGAATTATTTGCCATTAAAAAATGATTTGTAAGTGGAGCAACTGAATTGCCTGAAACAAAATAAGCATTAAAGTCTGACGCGGGTGTTGTATAGGTAGCACTAGGTGCAAAGGGAGAACCTAAACTAGTACCAACAACAACTGCATATTTGTTACCTGGTGTTGTTCTGTTTCCAGAAACTCCGAATATATTATTAATAGATGAAATACCACCTGTTATGTTGGTATTGATAAACAACGCTGAAATTGAACTACCTGAAATTAGGTTAAGTGTTCCGTTCATGTTAATGGTGTTATTAACCAAAGTAACTAAGTCAGCGGCAGATTGAACCTGCGTTGCATCAATGATAACACCCGTTGGGTTTGAAGAACTAAAATTACCTCCTGTTCCTCTTGAGTCTATTCTCCCAATAAAGTTATTAGCTAACAGGTGAGCTCTTTTACCTGTAGCAGCTGTAAAATTATATCTTACACCATATATATTAGTTCCTGTTGCAGTAACTAAATTATAGATAAAGTTTTTAGTAATTGAGATACCGAAGTTAGGATAAACAATACCCGCTGAGGTACCCTCATCAATATCAATACCTCTAAAGCCCGATGAAAGTGAAGCAGTAGGTATACAATTTCTGATAACATTAGAATCAATAACAGTAGCCTCAGCTCCTTTAATATAAATACCGGCTTGGTCAGCAGCACCACCAATATAAGTAGTGTTTAAAGAACCGCCCGGAGCTATTGTTCCACCTATAGTATTTCTTAAAATAGAAAGGTTTTGAATTCTATTTGTAACAAACGTTGGTAATGAACCGGCAAATGCAGGAGGTGTTGCAGAAGGATTTCCTCCTGAACCTCTAACATAAATACCATTTCTTACACCAACAATGTTATTACTTTCTATTGTATAACCAATATTAGCAACTGTTCTCAAAGTATCAAAGTTACCAGTAGCGGGTAATGGATTACCCATGTAAATTCCGGCAAATGTGTTAATAGCACTTGGAGAAGAATTACCAACAATATTTAAGTTTCTGATTGTAATATTCTGAGATGATGTATCAGTAGGAACGATACCTATAACTCTTGCATTAACTGTAGTTGCTGAAGGTTGGAACATAACTGTTAAATTACGTCCTGTTCTACCATCTATAGTAATGTTTCTTCCGCCTAATATTCTAATTACTGAAGAGTTAGCCGGATTAATTCCGTTTGGAGCCCAGATAGTATCCACCCAACCTGTTTGAGTTCTTATAATTACATTATTTGAAGGACCAGAGCCCGGGTAATCAACGATTGCAGGAATCCAGTTAGTTTCTCTTGGGTAATTCGCTTTAATCTCTAAAATAACATCATTTTGGTTAGCTGAAATACCATAAGCATTTAAATAAGTAACTGCTTCTGCTAAATCTTTAAAACTACCGGTATTAGGCGTTTGGCTTACCGGAGGTGCTGAGTTTCCATTTACTGAATAAGTTCTGCCACCAATTAGTGGAGAAGGGTTATTGGTAGAATCACCCACCCATTGATGACATCCGATTGATGTAAATCTGCCTAAACCTGTTCTTGGATTACCCAAAATATCGTCTGTAACTTTGCTTCTTACTGAATCTGATAACCATTTAGCAAAAAAACCTAATTGGTTTAATGAGTAAGCTCTGTTATACATTCTGTGACTTACACCAGAAGCAACTGTTAATACAGTGTCCGACTGGTAAGGAGGAATGGTATTATAGCTGTTTGAATCGGAAGGATTATATAATCTGTAATTTTTTAGCGTTGAAATTTGCCTATAAATAGAACCGGCACTGATTGCAGCAACAAAGGCATAACCACCACCTAAAGTATTGGCATGGTAATTATTAAAGTTTGAATACGAAATAGGATTAACTGCAGCATTTCTAATAATTACGTAATTTTGGTAACCACTTGTATTGCCCACAGTTCTTCCCATTGTATTTGAGAATGAATTATTTAATAATCTTATACCTCCCGTTGTTCCTGTTCCTGTTACAAAACAAGCTGAGATAGCATTAGCAGCTAAAGTATCGCCAACCAAATTAACTGAATTAAAGTATACTTCTAAACCGGCATAGGCAGTTGTATTATCAACCAAAATACCTGCTGTATAATTTAAGGAAGCAAAAGTAGCACTACCATTTGTAGAAGCTATTCTACTGATTGAATTATTTGCCAATAATATATTACGTGAAGTTGTATGGGTATTTAAACTTACCCTGATACCATAAATACCTTGACCAATTACATTACTATATAGGTTATAAATTCTATTTTTTGTAACTCTGATATTTGAGTCGATACCAATGGAAGCGACATCTGAAACTAATCTGATACCGGCAAAACTTGCTGAAGTTAATAATGTATTTCTTACAATGTTGTTTGAGATAGTAGAATTCGATACTGTTTGTACATAGATACCTGATGAGTTGGTTCCGCTTCCTATAAAAGCTGTGTTTGCAGCATTGGTAGGATTTGAATAATCACCTATTATGTTATTGTTAATATTGATACCTGTATCCTGAGAAGCAAATGAAGTTGTGTTGGTTGGAAAACCTCTATGGTAAATACCGTTTTGAACGGCCATAATTAAGTTATTGGTATATGATATATTTAAGTTGGTACCTAAAGCAGCGCTTGAAGGTGTTCCTGCGCTACCACCAAAATAAATACCTGCATAGGTATTAATAGTTGTTGCAGTTGAATTACCAACTATCACACAATTTCTAATGTTTACATTTCTAACCCTGTTAGTAGCACTTGGAATAATATCAATAACTTTTGCTGAAGCAGTTGACGATAATAATTGGAAAGTAATATTTCTTTGACCAGTCGTTCCGCTTCCGTCAATAGTAAAATCGGTACTACCGAAAATTCTGAATAAACTTCCATTGGCAGCTATAGATGCCGCTGTTGTAATGGTAAAGTTTAAACCCGGAGCTGGTTTTAATACTATTGGACGAGCTGCACCCATGTTTGGATAACCGGATCCATTTGTTTTTCCTACTTGTATAGCAGCAGGCTCACTTCCTGTATAACCTGAAGCAAGTAAAATAGTAATAGTGCCCGGTGCTTTTGTTACATCAACACCACTATCAGCTAGGTATGGCATAATTGCGGCATAGCTTGGATAGCCTGCGCCACTTAAACTAACAAAAGTATCACGAGGAAAAACCTGATCGGCTTGCCCGTTAACAACATAAGTTTGCCCCCCTATGAGACCAGTTTGAGCTTTAACACTATTGGAGCTGAGCCCAATAATTACGGCTAGATAGATAACCAGCCTCAGGTAAAAATTAGTAGATTTTGAATTCATATAATTAACTTTTATTTATTTTTTTAATAACAATTGAGTTTACTAAATTAAACATTCACACCAGTAATGCAAATAATTGCCAAAATTTTTGACCTATTTTTATTTTTTATACTGATAATAAACCTTTTGCGGTATTTCTTTCTGTCGCCAAACAAACCCACGAAGCCTAAGTTCTTCGGGCTTTAATTCATCCAATGGATACATTTCTCCATCGGGATTATTGATAAAAATAGCTTTACTGATTTTTTTTTCTTTAAAATAAAATTCCATTTCGCTGCAATCTATCTTATTGACACCAATATAATTAACACTATCTTCCTTTTCATAGTATATACTCTGACAATTTCCAAACACATGTATATATTTAATGCTGTTGCTATCTAAATACCCTTTCATGTGCTTACCTTTTCCCTGGTTATAATGAGGACCTTTTTCATTTGAAATAATAAAAGAATTTGAGCGCAAGGCAAATGAATCTAACTTCCGGTTATTAATGTAAAAATGTATCGTATCGGCCGTTGATTGATTTAAACCATTCCACATAACCGGCCCCTGATACATAGTTAATACTGAATCGTCCTGCAGGTAAACCAGGCTATCGCAAATTCCCTGGATGTCTGTTTTATAAATCTTTACTTTTTTGTATGCTCTTAATTGCTGCTTCTGCTTTGTTTTAATGTCAGCCTGGTAAAGAAATAAGCTATCTGCATATAAAAACAAACTGTCATTCCTATCCATTACCATTACAGCATATGGCTTTTCTGCTACAAAAGTTTTTTTTGTTTTACCGTTGGTGGAACCATAATCTCCATAAAGCCTTATTTTCTGAATAGAGTCAAACAACTCTATATTCTTAAAAGCCTTACCAATACTGTTTTTCCGGTCGTAAAACATACTATCGGCTTTCAGCATTTTTTTATCGGTATATAGAACGGCATTTTTACTAAACTGACTTACTTCTTTTTTTGTATCATACCAACCGTTTTCGCAAACAATTTTATCTGTTTTACTTTGAATGGTAGTAGCACCATAAAAATACGCAACTTTTGTAATGGTATTATACTTTAAAGTATCGCTCTTCATAGTGTAGTCAGGATTGGTAAGTACTACATTTTTTTTGAAGAAAAACTCTTTTGTTCGTGAATAATAATATCCGTATTGACTAATCAGGTTGTTTTTTTCGCTTATAATTAATCCGTTATTGGTATAATAGCCAATACTGGTGTTCATATCAAAATTAAGCTGGTTGGTAGTAAGGGTCATGTTTTTATCAAACATTTTTACATTTCCTTCTAAAAATGCCTGTTTGGTATTACCATCATATTTCAAATACTGCCCTTCCATATTCACACTATCGTTATGGTTAATATGTACGTTGCTATATGCCTTTACCATATTAGAATCATCGTAAAGTATAGCGGAGTCACAATACATGATGGTTCTATCTTGTTTAAGTTGCACATGGCCAATTAATTTTTTGGAATTGCCAAATTTTGTTACCTGGCCTTCCAACAAATCGGCTCCTAAAATTTCAACTTTACTTTTTTGAGCAAAAACGGAGATACCTATAAAAAGGAGAAAAAAAAGAAACTTACTTTTGTGGGCAAAATACTGCATGGGGTCAAAACTATTAAAAATTTAATAACAGAATAATTATGTTTAGACTTATTTGCAGAAATTATTCCAAAAACCAATAAATTATTTTGTTAAACGCATTCAAAAACTTCATATCAGTTAATAAATTAATTAGACCCCATGAAAAAGTGCTGGTTACCGTTAGTGGTGGTATTGACTCCATGGTTATGGCTTACTTATTTTTAAAAAGTGAAATTGCCTTTGAAATTGCACATTGCAACTTTAATCTAAGAGGTAGAGAGAGTGAACAAGATGAATTATTTGTAAAGGATTTCTGTCACACCAACAATATAAAATGCCATTGCAAAAGATTTGATACACTTACGCATGCAGAAAAAAATAAAATTTCAACACAAATGGCAGCGCGTGAATTACGTTATAACTGGTTTAACGAACTTTGCCACATAAATGCTATTGATTTAATAGCTACCGCCCACCACCAGAACGATGTGGCAGAAACAATGCTTATTAATATGGTAAAGGGTACGGGTATTGCCGGAATACATGGCATTTTATCAAAGCAAAACAATATAATAAGGCCGCTATTGTTTAGCCATAAAAATGAAATAACCGATTATGCCAATACAAACCTTATTAAATACAGGGAAGACAGTAGCAATTTAAAGGATACTTATTGGCGAAATAAAATAAGGCACCATGTACTACCGGTGTTGGAAGAACTAAATCAAAACAGCATAAATGCTTTTTATGAATTAAGTAAAAAAGTACAGGAAAATGAATTTTTACTAAATGAAAAACTAAAAGAGTTAAAAGATAAATATACCCAAATTATAAATGGCGCATTGCATATTGATAAAACAATTTTAAAGCATGCCAGCGTAAAAACAATTTTACATTTTATAATAGATGAGTTTGGTTTTAATGAAGCCAACATTGAACAAATTATAGCTGGTAAACAACCTAAAATTGGCAGTTGCTTTTTAAGCCACACACACGAGCTGCTGGTCGACAGGAATGCCCTTATTATTTCGACTAAAAACAATACTGTTATAGTTAAAAACATAATGGTAAATGAGGAAACAAATTATATTAAAACGGATGCGGGTAGATTTGAAATAAAACTAATCCAGGAATCTCCATCCGCTTACGAAAAAAATTGCTTTTATATTGATGCTAATTTAACCGGATTATCATTTACAATAAGAAATAAGCAGCATGGCGATAAATTTATTCCTTTAGGCATGAAAGGCAAAAAGTTAGTGAGTGATTTTTTAACTGATAAAAAAATAAACAAGTTTGAAAAAGACTTTTGTTTGGTAATGGAAAGCTCAACGATAAAGGATATAGTTTGTGTATTGCCCTATCAAATAAATAACAGATACAAACTATCGGCTAAGTCAAAATTAATTATTGAAATAAGGTATACGCCTGACTAGCGTCCATTGTGGGCTAACAATCCGTCTTTGGTTGCTAAATAAGAGTATGCATTCATATCGTCTGAATCGTAAATGAAGCTTTTTACATAATCTTGCTTTTCTTCGTCAAAACGCATGGCAACTACCATTTTTTTTGCTATCAATTGCTTTAAACAATCGGCTACTATATTGACAGGTGCGTTTACTTCTTCTATTATTTTCTCAAAGGGCTCTACAAAATAAATAGCTCCTAAAATATCAAAATCTATCTCGCTTAACTCGTACTGCATTCTTTTACTATTTGTGTTCTCTATCTTTCCAATTATAGGTTCCAAAATTAGCCCAAATTCCAATTATTATAACATACAAAATATGAAATATTTCGGCTAGTGGTAATAACATGATTAGCTTCGTTTTTTTATACAACTGTAATATTTTATATAAAAAAACACCTTCTATTAATGTTTTAAACACCAATTGATAAACGGCTAATTCGAGGTCAATAAATAAATTCACCAAAATACTTACATTGAAAAAGTAAGCCATGGCTAAAATTAAAGTAATGTATCGGTTTTCGTACTTAGTACTTTTACTAACCCAACGTTTACGTTGCTGGGCTAATTGTTGTAATGTGCCATTAGGACTTGTTTGTACAATGGCTTTATTATTATATAAAAACTTTACGTTATTGGGATATAACTTAAATACTTTATGCATTAAAAATTCGTCATCACCACTGGCTATATGCATATTGTCTTTATAACCATCAACTTCAAAAAACACCTGCTTTTCGAAAATTAAATTGGCAGCACTACACATGTTCGGATTTTTTAATTCAATAGCTGCAGCACCTATTCCCACAAGGCCTGCAAACTCTAGAGCTTGCAGTTTTTCAAATAGCGTATTGGCAGTAAATTCAACAGGAGCATATATCATTTTTGCATTTGTTGCACCAATACAATTGTTAATGGTTTCAAGCCAATTTTCACTGCGCGTACAATCGGCATCTGTTAAAATTATATAATCGTTTTTCGCCTCTTCAATACCTTTTGTAATGGCTTCCTTTTTATTTTTTATGTTATTTAAATCGCTTAAGTTAATAAGCCTGATCTGGGTAGAGCCAAACTCGGCAATTAATCTGGTTACAATGCTAGCAGTATTGTCAGTTGAGTAATCATTCAAAACAATTATTTCAAACAATGTATTGTTATATGTTTGGTTAATGATGGAATGTAAGCAGTCCGCAATTGTTCTTTCTTCATTGCGGGCAGGAACAATAATGGTAAATGTATTTTGCTTTTTATTATCTGGTAGGTTTTTATGTTTTGCTTTATCAATAATACGCAATAAACCAACTAAAAAGTAGCCTATTAAAACAACATAACTAACTAATAAAATGTATGAAAAACCGAACCAATAAATCATAAATTAGTAAAGCGTTGTTTTAAAATAAAGTATAATCCCAATAAAGCCGGGAACATCATATTAATAATCCATAATGAATAAGCGGAAAGTAAAACACCCAGTTCAATTCCTTTGTCATAATTACTCAACTCGCCAAAAATAAAAAGTGCTGAAGCTCCCCGTAAACCAATATCAAGTAAAATAAAACTAGGCACAATGGATTGAATACAAAAAATGGATATAACACCTATTATACTATTTACCAGACCTATATTAACACCAAAAAAATAAAGCAACAATACGTACTGGCTTAAGAAAGCTATATACCTGATACAAGAAAACAATAACAGTTTAGCTAATTGTGTTTTGTTATAGGCATTAAATACCTGGATATAATGTTGGTACTTTTTAAACCAGGTATTTAAATTAAGGTATTTATACAGCAAGTGTATATGTATATATAGCCAAATAACTATTACTTGAATAATAAACATAACAAGGGCTATTATTTTCCATTTTAAGTATATGTTATAATCAAGTTGGGCGCCAAAGGCCAGTAATGCATACATACCAAATACACCTGTTATAATAACCTGAGCAGTATGGCCAATAACGGTTATAAGCGAACCTTTTATTTTGTTTAAAGTTTGCAAATGAATAATGCGTCCGGCAAAATCACCTATTTGGTTTGGAGTTATAATGCTTAATGTTACACCTGAAAAAATAGCTTTTAAACTGTTGGCATAACTTAGCTTTTCGTAACGGTTAACCAGCAAATGCCATTTAGCTGTTTCAAAGCCCCAGTTTAGCCCCATAAGTAAAATAACGGCTAATAATATGATACTGTTTGAAAAGGAAAAAGTGAAAGTAAAACTTGAAAACTTTTCATCAATTTTATACGCACCAAATAACTTGTATATAATGAAGCCAATGGTAAAAAAAGCGAGTAATGCTTTTACATATACAATCCATTTTTTATTTTTAGTCCAAAACTGTTTCAAGCCTTCTATTTATCGAATTGGCAGCTAAGGTAATTATTTTTGTTGTATTGCTTTTTATTTAAATATATGTTTGACTTTTATTTCATTGATGATATTGCTATTTTACATAATAACGGGGTTTTTAATTATGGCCTTTGCCCGTATGTGGCAGCAAAAGTATATTGAAAAACTGGATGATGCATTTAAAGCTAAGCTAGTTACACTATTAACAACTAAAAACAACTGGCTTAACTATGTAAGTATTGCTTCTCTGGTATTGTTTACGCTTATCAGTATTATGAATTTAATTGAAATACGTAATGCTTTTTTTATTTTTACGATTATCAATGTATTGTCGGTAGCTATTTCCATGAATATTAATTATAACAAACTGGTTAAGGCTGAGTTTCCGGTTGATTTTATAAACAATTACCTTTTAACTGCGGGTTTGCGTATTATTGGTGTTATTGTTATTTTTTCGTACATGTTTTTTCAACCAACCAATTAACTTGAGCTCGATACCAAATACTGTTACCCATTTTGATCGAATTATATTAGGCATTGACCCCGGAACTATTGTAATGGGATATGGCATTATCGGCATTCAGAAAAAACAAGTGTCGCTTATTACCTTAGGGGTGTTAAGACTTGACAAATACGATGACTACGCACTCAAGCTAAAAAAAATATTTGAACGTACTGTTGGTCTAATTGATGAATTTAAGCCGGATGAACTGGCTATTGAAGCGCCTTTTTTTGGTAAAAACGTACAGTCTATGCTAAAGCTTGGCAGGGCCCAGGGCGTGGCTATTGCTGCGGCTATGAGCAGGGAACTGGCCGTAAATGAGTATTCTCCTAAAAAAATAAAACAATCAATAACCGGGAATGGAAATGCCAGTAAAGACCAGGTGGCAGGAATGTTGCAGCATATTTTAAAATTTGAGCACGATTCGAAGTTTTTAGATGCTACTGATGGTTTAGCAGCAGCCTATTGTCATTTTATGCAAAAAAATTTAGGCCTTGAAAAAGCCACCAAATCAAGTAAAATACCGACCAAAAAAAAGGCAGGCAGTTGGGAAACATTTGTAAGCAATAACCCTGCTAAAATTAAAAAATAATTGCCTTAATTTGTTTCAGGCATCACCATGAAATTACTATATATAATTATATTTATTGTCACTACTTTTTTAATTGGAAACACAGCTATCGCTCAAAATAAGGACGAGCAATTGGCTGCCCAGTTCTTTTCGAATAATGAGTATGATAAAGCGGCTGAATTGTATGAAAAATTACTATCAAAAAATTTAACCTCGATTTATTTTTATGATAACTTATTACAATCATATATAAAACTTAAAAAGCTTGACGATGCAGAAAGTTTATGTAAGAAAATGTACCGCAAGCTGGGAGTAGCCTATTATGGAGTAGATATTGGTTTTATTTACAAACTTGACCACAAACCAGAGAAAGCACAAAAGCAGTTTGAAGAAATGCTGAAAAAAATAATTCCTAATCAGGACAGAATTTTTGAAACAGCGAATGCTTTTGAAAAAAGGGACGAAATTGATTTGGCCACCAGAACTTATTTGCAAGGCCGTAAATTGTTAAACGACCATTTGGTTTTTAGCAATGAGCTGGCCAACTTATACAGCAAAACAAAACAAATAGCTTCGATGATTGACGAGTATTTGAATTGTGTGGAATTGAACCCAATTAACCGTGAGGAAGTAGAAGGCTTATTGCAAAATAATATTACCCAGAACAGTGATTTTGATTTGCTAAAAAATGCATTAATCAGACGAATAAAAAGCAACCAAAATTCGGATACTTATTATGAAATGTTGATTTGGTTTTATGTACAACGCAAAGATTTTGACAATGCGCTTGTGCAGGCCAAAGCAATGGATAAGCGTTTAAAGGAAGAGGGAAGGAAGCTAATGGACTTAGGTTATTTGGCTATCAGCAATGAAAAATACGATGCGGCCGTGCGCCTTTTTAACGAAGTGGTTTTATTGGGTAAAGACAAAGCTTATTACTTAGCGGCAAGGCAGGGTGTTTTGGAAGCAAGTAATAAAAAACTTTTAGCGTCTGATTCTTTTTCACAAGCTGATTTGCTTAACCTGGAAAAAACATACGAAAACTTTTTGCAGGAGAATGGAAAAACATATTATACGGCTCCGTGTATGCGTGATTTAGCCAAGCTCAATACTTTCTATTTAAATAATTTCCCTAAAGCCATTGCCATTTATGATGAATTATTAAACTTAGCCGGTATTGATAACCAGTTTAAAGCAGAGTGTAAACTTGAGCTAGGTGATTTATATGTAATGAAAGGGCAGGAATGGGAAGCCATGCTTTTATACGGCCAGGTTGATAAAGAGTTTTTAGAAAACCCCTTAGGACAAGAGGCTAAGTTTAAGAACGCAAAACTAAGTTACTATTTAGGAGAATTTGAATGGGCAAAAGCACAACTTGATATTCTAAAAACGGCTACTACACAATTGATCGCCAATAATGCATTAGAATTGTCCCTACTTATCCAGGACAATACAGTAGACTCCATAGAAGATGCGCTGAAACTGTTTGCAAAGGCTGATTTGTTTTACCAGCAAAACAAATTTAACCAGGCTATACAGGTATTAGATTCTATTAATTTGCTTTTCCCTAAACATGCTTTAGCTGATGATATAGCTTTTAAGAAAGGACAAATATTTCTGAAACAGAAAGACTATAACACCGCTATCAAGTATTTTAATATTGTTATTAATGAACATGGTACTGATATATTAGGCGACAATGCTTTGCTTAATGTAGCCACTATTTACGACAGGTATTTAAACAATCCTGCAGAAGCTAAAAAACAATACGAGAAGTTTATTGAAACTTACGGCAGTAGTATTTTTATAAACGATGTTCGTAAACGATACAGAATTTTAAGAGGTGATATAATTAATTAAAAAATGATAGTATATAATGTAACTATAAATGTTGATGCGAGTATTCATGATGCCTGGCTGAAATGGATGAAAGAAAAACATTTAGACGATGTAATGGCCACAGGTATGTTTACTTCATACAAATTTTTAAAATTACTCAGTAAACATGACGAAGAGCAAGGTGAAACATACGCCATACAATACTTTGCCACAACCATGGATAATTACGAACGTTATCAAAAAGAATTTGCCCCTCAGTTGCAATTAGACGGTCGTAACCTTTTTGGAGATAGCTTCCATGCTTTCAGAACATTGTTGCAGGAAGTATAGGGTAACATTTCCCCTTTTTATCCTTATTGTTATTCCATTTTAGTTAAATAGATTCCCAAAAAGGAACAGAAAACAAATCCGCAAAATTACAACTATCTGATTTTTTGACCATTAATATAATAGCACATTGTTTGTAACTAATCTTGAAAAAAGATGCTTACAGTTTTCATCATATTATTTGAAATAACTATTGCCTGGTTCCTGATAGCTCCTCTGGCTAAGTTATTATTAATAGGTTTATCTAAGCTTATCTATAAACCAATGCCGGCTATAATTAACTTGGAATATAGTTATAGTTATGCTGCCATTATTACTGTGCACGAAAGCACCAAATTAATTGAAGATATTGTTGAGTCATTCAATAAACAAACCTATAAAAACTTTACTGCATATTTTGTTTTGGACAATTGTGGTTACATCAATGTATCTCATCTGGAATCAGAAAACATTAAGTTTTTATTCCCTGAAAAACCACTTCATTCAAAAACACGTTCTATTGAATTTGCTTTAAATGCTTTTGACCAGGAGTATGATGCCATTAGTCTTTTTGAAGACGGTAACTTATTACACCCTGATTATTTCTCGGAAATTAATAAACAATTCTGTAAAGGCTATAAAGCTGTTCAAGGTGCTATAAAAGCAAAAAACTTTAACACTATTACGGCTAATTTAGATGCTGCCAACGAAGCTTTTTATTCGTTCCACGATAAAGAAAGCCGTAATCAATTAGGCTTATCTACCAGCATTTGGAGTTTAGGTTTTTGTATTGACAGCACTATATTCAAAAAAATAGTCAGCAATTCATTTAAAAAACACAATTTAATTGGTTGCGATAAAATTATACAAGCTAAACTATTATTATATACCAAACATGTTGCTTATGCAGGTAATGCCATTGTTTTTGATGAGAAAACAAGTAGCAGTAAAAACATGATTAAACAAAAAGCTGTTTGGTTTTTGGATTACTATAAAAATATTTTTGAAGCCCTACCTATTTTATTTAAAGGTATACAAACCTTAAGTTTTGACAGGTTAAATTATGCATTAAACATTATGCGCCCACCTTTGACTCTGGTGTTGAGCATAGCTTGTTTATTATCAGTTTTTAACTTGTTGGTATTACACCAATACTATTGGTTAATGCCGGCTGCCATAGCAAGTATAGCTGTTGCATTTATTACTATCTTATTGATTAAAAAAGTTGACCGAAGAGTTTGGAACTCCATGTATCAATTCCCGAGATTGTTATTAATACAATTTCTTGCCTTATTCATATCCAATAAATCAAGTAAATCATTTTACTTTACGCCACACGTAGTAAGCCGTAAAGTTGACGAAGTGCTTTTTTTATATAAGTAACTATAACTTTCATATGTTTTAGTGTTTTAGCTTGACAATCGGAGGCTCCCCAAGGGCCTCCATTGTTATTTTATTGGGTTGCTACTTGTTTCCTAAAACAAAAAATATATTTTTGAATTAAACGGAGACCTAAAAATGAAAGCAGTTATTCCTGTTGCAGGAATCGGAACGCGTTTGCGTCCACATACACACACCCAACCAAAGGCATTAATTCCAATTGCAGGAAAGCCTATTTTAGCCCACATTGTTGATAGTCTGATTGATGCGGGCATTAATGATTTTATATTTATTATTGGTTATTTAGGTGATAAAATTGAAGAGTATATTCAAAAGAACTATCCTAAAATAACAGCTAATTTTATTATTCAGACCACGGGTAAAGGCGTTGGTCATGCTATTTGGCTTGCCAAAGACAATATTTTAAAAGACGAAGATGAAATACTGATTGTTTTTGGAGATACAATAGCTGATGTTGATCTTAAAAAAATAATTGCGGAACCATTTAACCAATTAGGGATAAAAAAAGTAGATGACCCAAGACAATTTGGTGTAGCGGAGGTTAACAAAGAAGGCTTTATTACTAAAATGGTTGAAAAACCTTCTATTCCTAAATCAAACCTAGCTTTGGTTGGTATTTATAAAATTAAGGATAGCAAAGCCCTTATTGAGGCGCTTGATTATAATATTAGCCAGAAAAGAACAACGCATAACGAATATACTTTAACGGACGCCATGATGGCTATGATACAGGATGGCTTTACTTTTAAAGCATTTGATGTAGCCAATTGGTTTGACTGTGGTAAAAAAGAAATTTTAATTGAGACTAACTCAACTTTACTAAAACGTCTTAACTACGATACCAACAAGTATAAATTCAACAATACTATTATTATTCCTCCTGTTTTTATTGGAGACAATTGTAGTATTAATAACTGCATTATAGGACCCAATGTATCTATTGGAGAAAATGCCATATTGAATTATGGTATTATTAAAGATAGCATTATAGGGCCTTACGCTCAAATTGAATACGCTATATTGGAGCATTCGCTGATAGGAAACGATGCTTTTCTTTGTGGTAACAAACAAAGTTTAAATATTGGCGATAGTACTGAAATAAACTTTGGATAATATATGAAACAAAAACTACAAATCACTCTTTTCCTTTGTGCTATTGCATTGTTTTCAAATGCACAAAATGTCGTTTACGACTCTCTCTATGTTGCGGGCAGTGATGACCAAGACTCTTTAATTGTATTGAAATATACAACCACATCAGCTAAGGTTGGCAACGACCTGGCTACAATCAACGTACCTAAAGGTTTTAAATATCTGGATGGTCCGCAAGGCAGGACTGTTTTGGAATATTTTTGGGGTAATATGCCTGACCCGGATTTAATGGGCTTAATTTTACCTTTAAATTATACACCTCTTGATAAAGAATGCTGGGCTGTAAGTATTAATTATGATAACTCCGGACACGTAGAGGATGATGATGCTAAAGACATTAATTATGATGAACTTTTGGCTGAAATGCAAAAAGACATTCAGGAAAGCAACAAGGAAAGAACAAGCCAGGGCTATCAGGCGGTAACACTTACAGGCTGGGCGGTTACTCCTTATTACGATTCTCAGACCAAAAAATTACATTGGGCTAAAAAAGTAAAATTTGATGGCGACAGTATTGAAACGCTTAATTACAACATCAGGGTACTTGGTCGCAGTGGTGTTTTACAATTAAACGTAATTGCCGGTATGAACCAATTTGGCCAGGTATATAAACATGTTGATCCTTTAATTTCAAGTGTTAGCTTTAATGAAGGCCAACGTTATGAAAATTTTGACAGTGGAGTAGATAAAGTAGCTGCTTATGGTATAGGCGGATTAATAGCCGGTAAAGTATTGGCTAAGGCTGGCTTTTTCGTATTGTTATTAAAGTTCTGGAAATTAATTTTATTAGCTATTGTTGGTGGTTTTGCTGCCGTTAAAAAATTCTTCTTCGGCAAAAAATCAAAGGAAGAAACAACACCAAATGATACAACGCCAACGACACCTAATGAAGAGGTAACTCCTTCATAAATTATTACAAATTTATACAACAAAAAAGTCAACTGATACCGGTTGACTTTTTTGTTTCTAACATAATGAATTAATGTGCTTCGAGCCAGTTTAACCCTACTCCTACTTCCGCTTTTATTGGTACTGGTAATTCCACTGCCTTTTCCATTTCTTCTATTACCAATTGTTTTAAAATTTCCACTTCATCTTTATGGGCATCGAATAACAACTCATCATGCACTTGCAACACCATTTTTGAATGTTTAATATTTGATGCCGGGTTTTGCATGCGCTTGTGAATGGCAATCATGGCAATCTTTATCATATCAGCTGCACTGCCTTGTATAGGCGCATTGATAGCATTTCGTTCGGCAAAACCACGTACGGTAAAATTAGCTGAATTGATATCACGCAAATACCTTCTTCGTCCCTTTATGGTTTCTACATAACCATACTCTTTGGCAAAATTAATAGTGCTGCTCATGTATGATTTTATATTGGGATATTGTTTAAAATATTCCTCAATAATTCCGGCTGCTTCTTTACGCGGAATACCCAAGCTCTGGCTTAATCCAAAGGCTGATTGTCCATATATAATTCCAAAATTAACGGCTTTGGCGTTTCTGCGTTCGGCACTGGTAACCTCGCTTATTTCTTTACCATATACTTTTGCTGCGGTAGCTATATGAATATCCAGGCCTTGCTTAAATGCTTCTATCATGGCTTCTTCTTTAGCCATTGCTGCTATTATACGCAATTCAATCTGCGAGTAATCTGCACTTAATAAAACGTAGTCTTCACCTCGGGGAATAAATGCTTTGCGTATTTCTTTTCCTTTATCGGTACGGATAGGAATATTCTGTAAGTTTGGATTGGTTGATGATAACCTGCCGGTAGCTGCTACTGCCTGGTTAAAAGAGGTATGTACTCGGCCCGTTTTTTGGTTAATCAAAGCGGGCAATGCATCTACATAGGTTGACTTTAATTTACTTAACTGGCGTACATCTAATATACAACGTACTATCTCGTGTTCGCTTAATCCTTGCAATACATCTTCACCTGTCTGGTACTGGCCTGTTTTTGTTTTCTTGGCTTTGGCATCTAAAGCTAAGTGTTCAAACAATACTTCGCCTAACTGTTTTGGCGAAGCAATGTTAAAGTCCATGCCTGCCAGTTCAATAATACGTTTCTCCAGTAAAGTAATATCGGTTTGTAATGCTACTGAATAAGCATTCAGAAATTCTTTATCTATTCTAATTCCTTCACGCTCCACATCGCTTAATACATGTACCAAAGGAATTTCAATCTCGTCAAATAGGGGTTTTGCGTTGCCTGCTATTAATAGTGGCGCTAGTTTTTCTTTTAACTGCAAAGTTATATCAGCATCTTCAGCCGCGTATTCTTTTATTTTTTCTATAGCCACATCGCGCATGTTTAATTGGTTTTTACCTTTTTTACCAATTAATGTAGTAATGCTTACGGGTTCATAATTTAAATAAATGCCTGCTAAATAATCCATACCATGGCGTAAATCTGGTTCAATTAAATAGTGCGCAAGCATGGTATCAAACAAAGGCCCTTTTAAAGTTAAACCATATTGCTTTAAAATACCTAAATCATACTTTATGTTTTGCCCTATTTTAACAATCTGTTCGCTTTCAAAAAGGGGTTTAAAAATATGCAGAATGACTTTTGCCTCTTCATAATTTTCAGGAAAAGGAATGTAATAAGCTTCGATGTTTTTTATACTAAACGATAAGCCAACTATATCGGCATCCAAGGTTTCCAGTGATGACGTTTCGGTATCAAAACAAACTTCAGTTGCTTTTAATAATACTTGTAACAGTTCATTTTGTTTTTCTGTACTATCAACCAATATATAGTTATGGGGCGTGTTTTCTATATTATTTCTGTTAATGCTTGTTCCTTCGTCCTCTTCTAAAACATTTTCGCTTTCGACATCATTTTCTATTATAACTTCTTCTTTTGCCAGCACTGTTGTTTGTGGGGCAGGATTAAACAAATCGAAAGCGGTGGAAGCGGCTGCCTGTTTTTTATCGGGTACAATGTTGCTTGCTGTTGAGGCTTGCTGCGCATCACCAAATAATCTTTTAGCCATTGTTTTAAACTCTAACTCGGCAAACAACGCTTCACAAGCCTCTTTATTGGGCGGGTCAAGTATCAGTGCTTTTTCGTCAAACTCAATCGGTACATTTAAATCTATTGTGGCCAAACGTTTTGAAAGGAATGCCTGTTCCCTATAGTTTTCTACATTTTCTTTTTGTTTTCCTTTTAGCTCATGTATATGCTCATATAAGCCTTCCATACTACCATATTTCTGCACTAAAACTTTAGCTGTTTTTTCACCAATTCCCGGTATGCCCGGTATGTTATCAACGCTATCACCCCACATACCTAAAATATCTATTACCTGCTTTACATCAGTAATTTCCCAGCGTTTTAATACTTCCGGAACGCCCATTATTTCATAATCGTTACCCAAACGGGCAGGTTTGTAAATAAAAATATTCTCACTTACCAGCTGACCAAAATCTTTGTCGGGGGTCATCATGTAAGTTGTAAAACCAGCCTGTTCTGCCTTTTTGGCTAATGTGCCAATAATATCATCTGCTTCGTACCCATCTAAAACCAATATCGGAATATTTAAAGCTTCAGTTACTTTCATAATAAAAGGCAAAGCACTCGATATGCCCTCGGGCATTTCTTCCCGGTGTGCTTTATAAGCCTCATATTCAATGTGTCTGGCTGTTGGAGCTGACGTATCGAACGATACACCTATATGGGTAGGCTTTTCTTTTTTAAGTATATCTAAAACGGTATTGGTATAACCGAAAATGGCCGATGTATTAAAGCCTGCGCTGGTAATACGCGGATTTTGACTGAATGCAAAATAGGCCCTGTACACCAGTGCCATTCCATCTAATAGAAACAATTTTTTTTCCGACATAGTCGTCAAATGTAAAATAAAGGATTAAATAAATTCAGGTATTACTGGTTAATTTTTTTGCTAACCAAATATGGGTGATATGGTACTTCCGGCAACTTGAAATAATTGCTTTTATAGGTATTGGTATGCCAGCCAGCCCACCATGTGGGGCCTAAAAATAAGGTTCTGTCATTACTGTCTATCGGGAAGGTATTTTTATTGTCGGTTAAAAAAATAGTACTTTCTTTTTGCAGTTTACATTTGGCTAAAATGTATGAATCAATACCGGTATTCCAATGGTTAAAAACCAGGTCCTGGTTTTCAAAATCATTATAGCTTGCTATTATTTTAGGATAGGTTTGTTGCTCCATTATCACTTCTAATTTTTTTAATCGTTTAACCGGATAGTTAGCCGCTTTAATAATCTGAACAAATGAGATAATGGCAATAATCAGCGTAACACTTACTATTATTTTATTCTGAAAATTTTCTTTCTGAAAGCACAAATAGCTAAAGGGTAAAATAATCATAAACAAGCTTGGCATAAATGATTTTTCCATCATAATATCAGCATCTCCTTTTAAAAAGGTAAGCATGGCTAATAAGGTAAAACCTGTGAAGGCAATGAGGCTAAATACCAAGGCTACAAATCGTTTACTCGTTATACTTACATATACATAAACGATGAATAAAACAATGCTTGAAAGATACACACCCGGCAAGCGGGTTTTGATATACAGGAAGGGATAAAAATCGGTTAAACGGGTAAATGATTTTAAGTTGGTAAATAAATTCTGGTATTGTTGTACATCGTAACTTTCTTTGTTTGATTGCATCATCCGGAAAACAAGTGCCATTAAAATGATGGCTATTAAAACCAAGACCATTGGTAGTTTTACTTGTTTGTTTATGTAAGTAAATACAGCTACAAAACCTACGGTAAATAAACCGACAGGATGTGATACTACAGCTAATATGGCTACCAATAACAAACTGATGTATGCTATCATTTTAGGATAATTAGCCCAAACAGGCGATGCTAATACAGCATACAAAAAACCTGAAAAAACCAAAGCATGATAGGTTTCGGTAACGGGATGAAAAAAACTGAAGGCCACACCAATAATTAAGCTAAGGGCTATGGCAAAAGCGGCTTCTTTTACTTTTAAAAATTTATAACAGATCCATGCTATTAAAAAGTATTCTAGCGGAAATACAACTGAATACAGGTACACCATTAAATACATGGGTAAACCTGCCTTGGCAGCTAGTATTACAGGTATTTGTGAAAAGAGAATGCCAAACCTGTTTTCGGGAAAATAAAAATTTTGAGTGTCGAGTAATTGAAAAAAGAAGTATGAATTATCTATGGCCAATATTCTTTCGAAAGCAAACACAATGGAGCATATAAAATATGTAAAGAATACATACAAAAAAATATGATTAGGTTTTGGTTTTTTAAAATAAGCAAGCATGTTTACCGTAATTATATTAAGGCCTAAAATTAAAGCCCCAAAACTAATCAAAAAAACCTTGGTTTTTGAGGCTAATATTTCCCTTACTTACCGCTTAAATATTTGATTATTTAGTTTAGTCAAAATATTTATATTGCTTACTTTTACCAAAAGCCCTTATTAAATGAAAGTTAGACACTACTCTTTTTTATGCCTTTTACTGTCATTCTATTTCTTATCTATTACGCTATCAGCCCAGCAAACACAACCTGTTAACGGCCCCCGTAATATTAAAAACACCCGTTTTGCTTTGGTAAATGCTACCATTTATGTTGATGCCAATACCAAAATTGAAAACGGGACCATTATTATTAATGAAGGCAAAATTGAAAATATTGGTAAACAAATAAGCATCCCTAAGGATGCGGAAATTATTAATGCAAAAGGTAAATTTATCTATCCTTCATTTATTGATTTATATGCTTCATACGGTATTAAAGTAAGCGGAAATTATAACTCAAACCACAATACGAACCAATATGGTTCTAATAAAAGCGGTGCATATGCCTGGAATGATGCTATTAAGGCTGATGTAAATGCTATTGATTATTTCAGTTATGACGAAAACCAATCAAAACAATTATTAGCCAATGGTTTTGCAGCTACTTTATCCGGCATTCACGATGGTATTCACAGGGGTTCATCAGCATTGGTATTAACAGCTAAAGCGAATGAGAGTGATTTGGTTATTAACCCTAAAGCAGCTACAGGGCTTAGCTTTAATAAAGGCTCATCAAGACAGGATTATCCTAATTCTTTAATGGGTAGTATTGCTTTATTAAGGCAAACCTTTAACGATGCCAACTGGTACACGAAACAAACGCAGGAAAGAAATTTAACTTTACAGGCCTTTAATGATTTAAAAACCTTACCTCAAATATTTGAAGTGGATAATAAACTATCGGTTTTAAGAGCCTGTAAAATAGCGCAGGAGTTTAACACCAGTTTCATTATTAAGGGTGCAGGCGATGAGTACCAGCGTATCAATGAAATTAAGGAAACAAAAGCAACATTGATTATACCTGTTAATTTTCCAAAAGCTTTTGATGTGGAAGATGTATTTGATGCAAACTTTGTTTCTACTGCTGATTTAAAGCATTGGGAAATGGCTCCCGCAAACGCTCATTTACTGGCTCAGGCTAATATTAACTTTGCCATTACTTCATATGGTTGTAACGATGCCAATGAATTTTTAAAGAACCTGCGTAAGGCGGTGCAATATGGCTTGAGTGAGTCTGCTGCATTAAACGCGCTTACTAAAATCCCCGCACAGTTAATAAAAGCGGATGCCTTAATGGGCAGCCTGCAAAAAAACATGTTGGCTAATTTCTTTATCAGCAACAAACCCATTTTTGAAAAAGAGGCCGTTATACTGGAGCATTGGGTAAAGGGATTTAAAACAGAAATAAATGAGGTGCCAGAGGTTGATGTAAGAGGTAATTACAGGATAACGTTAAAAGGATTTGACGACTACATTTTAAAAATTGATGGCGATATCAATAAACCGAATGCAACCTTGTTAGGTACTGATACTTTAAAGGCTAATTTAGGTATGCAAAACAATATGATGAATATGGTTTTCCCGGCCACGAAAAAAGGTACTGAAAATATCAGGGTTAATTTTTGGGTTGATAAAACGGATAATATGAATGATACCATACTCGCAAAAAACTTAAGCGGACAAGCACAATTGAGTGATGGCACATTGAATTCGTTTAAAGCTATATGGATAGAAAAAGCGAAAACTGATAAGAAAAAACAAGATTCCATACCGGTTATTTCATTGGGTACTATTGTATACCCTTTTACTGATTATGGCTGGCAAAACCAACCGGTAGCCGAAACTATTATTTTTAAAAATGCTACCGTCTGGAGCAATGAAAAAGAAGGTATTTTACAAGAAACGGATGTAGCAATAAGCAATGGAAAAATAAAAGCCGTTGGCAAGGATTTAATTGTAGCCGGAGCGCGGACGATTGATGCCAAAGGAAAACATTTAACCAACGGAATTATTGACGAACACTCTCATATCGCCATTTACCGTGGTGTAAATGAATGCTCACAGGTTGTTACCAGCGAGGTACGTATTGGCGATGTGGTATACAGTGAGGATATTAATATTTACAGGCAATTAGCAGGTGGCGTTACTGCTGCGCAATTGTTACATGGTTCGTGTAATCCAATTGGCGGGCAAAGTGCTTTGATTAAACTACGCTGGGGTGCAGCACCTGAAAAAATGAAGATTGAAGGGGCTGATGGTTTTATAAAGTTTGCTTTGGGCGAGAATGTAAAACAAAGCAATTGGGGCAATCCCACTCCACGCTACCCGCAAACACGTATGGGTGTGGAGCAGATATTATACGATGAGTTTATTAAAGCAAAGGAATACGAAAAGGCATTGAAATTAAATGCGAATACACGCAGGGATCTGGAGTTGGATGCATTGGTAGAAATATTAAATAAAAAACGTTTTATAAGCTGCCACAGTTATGTACAAAGCGAAATAAATATGCTAATGCATGTGGCGGATAGTATGGGCTTTAAAGTAAATACATTTACGCATATTTTAGAAGGTTACAAGGTGGCTGATAAGATGAAAGCACATGGTGTAAATGCCAGTACTTTTGCTGACTGGTGGGCTTACAAATATGAGGTTATTGATGCTATTCCTTACAACGCTGCCATTATGCATAAAATGGGTATTAATGTGGCTATAAACAGTGACGATGCTGAAATGGGACGAAGGCTAAATCAAGAGGCTGCCAAAATTATAAAGTATGGTAATGTGAGTGAAGAAGATGCTTGGAAAATGGTAACACTTAACCCGGCCAAAATGCTTCATCTGGACAATAAGTTAGGAAGTATAAAAGCAGGTAAGGATGCTGACTTGGTTTTATGGAACAACAACCCTTTAAGCATTTATGCCAAGCCTGAAATGACTTTTGTGGATGGTATTTGCTATTACAGCTTAAGCCAGGATGAGGCTCAACGTAAAGCTCTTCAAATGGAACGTCAGCGTATCATCAATAAAATGATTGCAGCCAAACAAGCGGGGGAGAAAACGGAACACAGGGTAAGTAGTATTGATGAAAACTACCATTGTGAAGATTAAGTTTATCTTAGTAAGGTAAGGTTGCCTTTGGCTTCAAAATGCCGTATTTTTTTATTGATGTAACCTGAATATTTTACTTCGTATATATATACATCTGCTTTTGCAGGTTTTGCATTAATGATACCATCCCATTGCTTAGTCATGGTATCGGTTGTAAACATTAATTCTCCCCAACGGTTGTATATATTCATGTTAAACGTTTCTACATCGCTTGCTATGGGGGCATAGGTATCATTCAATCCATCGCCATTGGGTGTAAATGCACTGGGTAAATACAAGCTTACAGGGCATTTGCGTTTTACTAATGTGCCATCACTTCCATCGCAACCTCTGAAATCTTTTACTACTACAAAGTATTCGCCAACAGCTCCAACTATAATCCATTGGGTGGTATCACCTGTGGGTGTCCATTTGTAATGGGTAAATTTATCGCCCGCATCTAGCTTTACCAATTCCTTTTCCCTATCGCATATAAAATATTCATCGCCTAAAGTGGTAAACAATGAAGGGTAATAATCAATTTGTATGCTATCTTCATTGTAACAGCCACCATTGCTTACTTTAACACTGTAATTTCCGGACTTATTCACCTGTATGAATGGCATGGTATCACCTGTATTCCATTTATAGGTATCAGCATTTGGTGTGGCTGTTAAGATTATCTTTGAGCCAAAACACAAGGTAGTATCTTTTCCTAAATTAATGTTTGGCTTTTCGCCTACTTTAATGGTATCAACTAAACTAAATTTGTTGTTACATACAAACCAATTAAAACTTACTATGTATTTTCCTGGGGCTTGGTAAATATGTGTTGATGTCATTTTATCTGCGGTATTGTCATCGCCAAAGTCCCAAAACAAGGAGTCGTAAAGAAGGTCGGTTGAATCTTTTAACTGAAAAATTGATTGTGCTGACACACACGCGGGTGTTACATTTAATTGCGGTGTGCTTGTGTATTGAAATTGGTTGCTCACATCTAAAACAAAATGGGGAAAATGTTCTGTTCCAAAACTACCTAAAAATGGCTGCTTACTTAACTGAATAGAGTTCTGTTTAAAATCACAACTAGTCCCTAATAACCATGGTTTATTAATCACAGATATTTTGGACGTAAATGTTCTGCTCTCTGAACTGCTCAGGTATATTTTTCCATCGCTTCCTATCTGCATATCGCCAATTGATTCATAGGAATTAGCTAATACAACCTTTGAACTACCCGGATTTGTCGTACTCATATCATATTGGCATAAGTAAAACAAATCACTACTCGTATAATAAGATGCGTATAAAAACCTGCCTGATGAATCATAACACACATAGCCTGATTTTGCATATATACCTCCCAGAAAATCGAAAACTGATTTATTTAATGTGATTGTACCGCACTTTTTATCAATGGAAAACTCCTGCAGTAAACAAGGATCAGTACTGTTAACATCTGAGTTACTGAATATGTAGGCTAATTTATCGCCTCTATGATTGGAGATTAACTTGCCATATATATATTTGGTATTACTGTAAGATGGCTGTCCTGCTATTGATATTACAGGCATTTTATTAATATTAACATCAATAATTTTATAGGTAAAAAATCTGTTATCGCCTTTTTTATGGGTAACCAGCCAATGACCCTGATTATTGGGTAACCTTACTGCTGTAAATTGTAAATCCATATTGGTTCCCAATAAACTATCCTTATATACCACATCGCCTAATCCGTTGTTCAACGCCATATCTACCATGGCGTAGTAAATTACATCTCTTTCGTTTGAGTAAAAAATAAGGTGTTTTTTGTTGCTTCCTTTCACAATAATACAATTGGAAACATATGCACTTGCTTTCAGCTGGCCGTTAGACATTAACACATGGGCTTTATTAAAAACCTGTAAACCATTTGTATAAAACAGCAAATCCCCTGTTACATTGTCTGATAGGGACGAACTGGCGACATTAGAATATAAAGCACTTGTTTTATCTGGTATTGGGGTCATTACACCGTTAGAAAAATGCATTCCCAAAAAAGTACCAAAAAACCAATTGTTATTTTGGTTTTGTGCCTGTACCCAATAGACATTTACTAACAATATAAATAAGCACTTTTTCATTTACCGTATTTGACAACTTATGTATGCAAAACATTGCACCACAATTATATAAAACAAAACATTGATTCGTTACATATTAAACCTGTAAATAGGATCAATATCTTCGGTTCCATCGTGTATTACACTTAAATCGGTAACCAAGCCGCTATTAATTCCATACACCCAGCCATGTAAATGTAAAGAACGTGTTTTCCACGCTTCCTGCACTATAATTGTTTTGGCCAAATTTCTTACTTGCTCTATTACGTTTAATTCAGTTAATCTGTCTAAACGTTTATCCATATCTTCTATTGCCTCCAGTGCATCAATATTGTTTTTGTAAACGTCTTTTATAGCTCTAAGCCAATTATCAACAAAACCATGTCTTTCATTGCTCATCGCTGCCATAACTCCTCCACATCCGTAATGACCACATACTATTATATGTTTTACTTTTAAATGCTTTACAGCATACTCTAATACGCTTAATAAGTTCATATCGGTATGTATCACTAAATTGGCAATATTGCGGTGCACAAATATTTCACCACTTTCCGTGTTGGTTACTTCGTTGGCCGGAACTCTACTATCACTGCACCCTATCCAAAGGTATTCAGGCTTTTGCCCCATTGATAATTTTTTAAAATACAAAGGATCCTGAAATTTCTTTGACATGGCAAACCTTTTATTGCCTTCTATTAGTTTTTTATACGAATCTTCCATAATTCTCATTTATCTGTTCTTATTTATTTTACAATTATATTTTTAATTGACTTATTAATTTTCATATTTAAAAAACTCTACATCTATTTTTTTGTGATGACTGTTTTTAACAAAATCTGCTATAACATCCTGTACATCTCTATTGATATGCTGGTTAATACTTCCGTCTACAATTACTTTGCTATCAGGCACTACTGCTTTAAAAAAGTTAATTAAATACCCTTTGTTAAAAAAAGTTACCTGTTGCGGCAACTTGAGTAAGTAATAACGTTTACCTTCTATTACCTCTGTGTTCGACTCGAACGAAAATTTTATATTATCCCTGATAATATAAACAACCGCAATAACTAATCCTACACAAACACCTTTTAACAAATCGGTTAAAAGCATTACAATAATAGTCATTACAAAAGGAATAAACTGCTCTAAACCATATTTCCATTGTTCTTTGAAAATGGCTAATTTGGTTAATTTAAAACCGGTTATAATTAAAACTGCTGCTAAACATGCATTGGGAATGAGTGCCAGTAACTGAGGAAATAAAATTACACTAAACAATAACAATAGGGCATGTAGAATGGTTGATAATTTTGTTTTGGCTCCTGCATTTATATTGGCCGAACTTCTTACAATTACTGAAGTAAGTGGTAAGCCGCCAATAAGCCCGCAAATTATATTGCCTATACCCTGAGCCATTAATTCTTTGTTTCTATTTGATTCATTTTTTTCTGTATCTAATTTATCAATTGCTTCTATACCCAATAAGGTTTCTAAACTGGCAACGGTAGCGAGTGTAAATACCACTATCCAAAATTGCCCAGTATGGATAAATGAAAAATCAGGCGTAATCAAATTATCTTTTATATCGGAGAATGAGGCAATAGTAGGTAAATTAACGAGGTGCTGACTCTCTATTTTTAAATAAAGATTTGAACTGAATAAAATGGTACATATAATACCTAATATAACCACTAACAAAGGACCTGGTAAAAGGGCTAATATTTTGTTTTTCCTGTATACTGGTTTATCGGCCAGCAATAAAATAATAAATGATATGACACTGACAATAACAGCACCGGGCGAAATATAATTAACCATGTTTAACAACTCGGTAAATGAATTCTGCCCATCGGTTTGTATAAATTCAAAATCGCCTTCGGGGTCCTTATCGTATCCAAATAAATGGGGTATTTGTTTTATAATTAAAATAATACCTATACCTGCCAACATACCTTTTATAACCGCGTTGGGAATATAATTGCCTATGCTTCCTGCTTTTAAAAAACCTAACATTATTTGCAGTAAACCGGCTAGAACTACAGCTCCAAGAAAAATTTCATAGCTTCCTAATTGGGCTATAGCTGTTATTACAATAGCCGTTAAACCGGCTGCAGGGCCCGAAACACTGAATTTTGAGCCACTGAACAGGGTAACGATTATACCTCCAATAACCCCTGCTATAATTCCTGAAAACAAAGGTACACCGCAGGCCATGGCTATACCTAAACATAATGGCAAGGCCACTACAAACACAACAATACCCGACTTTAAATCGGATAAAATATTTTTTTGAAACATAAAAACTTTTACAATTATTTAATAATGGATAAACAACCCGCACTTAAAATGCCGGCATACTTATATTAAATAAACTTAGGAGGGGGTTGTGGTATTTTTTTATTGCCCGCAATGCATTTCATTTCAACACTATTCCAAAATACTTTTGATACGATATGGACCGTAAAAAAACGTGAGTCTTTAATAAAATCAAATATTTCGTCATCGGTATCACTGTCATGTGTCTCCTCTTCTTCTGCCATTTGATTAGATAAGGTTCTGAATACTTTATTCCCTTTACACAAACCAATAATAGTAGATTGCAGTGTTAGTGAAATAACACTGAATATGAAAAGAAAAAGAAACATGTTACGTATGTTACTACTCACTATTTAATTGGCTTTGGTTAATTTAACGATTGCAAAATATATCATTTACTAAAGGATTTACATAAAATTTAAGTTACCATACTGCTATAAATGTGTTTTAACAGTAATACGTTAATTAGAAATACAATAAACGGATATAAAAAAAGCTGAGTAAAATATACTCAGCTTTAATTTTATAAATACTATTTTTTATTCAAGACCAACTAATTCGCAGTCAAAAATTAATGTTGCATTTGGTGGTATAGCTCCTGGCGCTCCTTTTTCGCCATAAGCTAATTCGCTAGGTATAATAAAACGCATTTTATCACCAACGTGCATTAACTCAATTCCTTCTTCCCAACCTTTTATAACCATGCCTCTTCCTAATTGAAACTGAATTGGCTCACCACGTTCAACTGACGAATCGAATTTTTTGCCATCCATTAAGTAGCCGGTATAATGCACTGAAACATATCTACCTTGTTGTGCTTTTTCGCCTGTGCCTGATTCTACTTTTATAAAACGCAAACCACTTTGCATACGCACTGTATCCAAGCCTTCCACTGCAAATGGAACAGCTGGTTTTGGTTTTGGTGCTTCTACGGCATCAACTACTTCTACATCAAAAATAAGGGTGGCTTTTGGAGGAATAACACCACCCATCCCATTCTCGCCATAAGCTAAATTATAAGGTATGGTAAATATGGCTTTATCACCAACGTTTAACAACTGAAATCCTTCATCCCAACCTGGTATAACCTGACCTGTTCCTACAGTAAATGAAAATGGTTTACCACCATCTCTTGAACTGTCAAATTTTTTTCCATCAATTAATGTTCCGGTGTAATGTGCAGTTACTTTATCGCCTCTCATTACTTTTCTGCCATTTCCTTTTTCGGTTATTTTAACCTTTAAACCACTGGCAGTAGTTATCTCATTTGGGTCTGTCATAGTTGCTTTCATTGGTTGCGAAGATTTTTTTTGTGTTGTACCTTTTTTATCTGATTTAGGTTTTGCTTGTTGGGCAAAGCTAGCTCCAAACACAAACAACATTCCTAGGGTTAATATTTTTTTTAACATGTTTAAAACTTTGATAATTTCTACAATTGTATAAATAAAATTACTCTAAAAAAACTTAATTTATTTCCAGTACCTGTACATCAAATACCAAACTTGAATAAGGTGGTATAGGACCTGTTCCATGCGTTCCATAAGCTAGATACCAGGGAATAATTAAACGATAGGTTTCTCCTTTTCGCATCAACTTCAACCCTTCGTCCCATCCTTTTATTACCTGATTCATACCTACTACAAATTTAAAAGGATCGCCCTTTTCGTTAGTATCAAACACATCACCATCAACAAGCCAGCCTTTATAAGTTACTGAAACCATATTGCCCTGTGTTACTTTTGTACCGGTAGGATTTGCTTTTATCAATTTATAACGCAACCCGCTTTTAGTAACTTTTACGCCTTTAATGCGTTTGCAATAATTGGCCATTCTAACAGAGTCTGCTTTAATGGTTGGTGCATTTTGCTCTTTTGATTTTTGTTCTATTTCGGCAAAGGTGTAAGCTTCCTGTATATGAAAAAACAACTGCACCGGGCTATTGGGTTTAACAAAAGCGGGCAGCGGAGCATTGAAAGTTTTGGTGTAAAAAGTATCTGCCAATACTCTTACCTCTATACTATCGCCAACGTTTAACTGGTAAAACACTTTTTGCAAACCTGGTTGTTCGGTAGGTATGTAGTAGGGTTTATCGCTACTTACACTATTAAACAAAATGGTGTCCTGATTTTCTGTGCCCAGTTTTTTACCAAAGCCAAGCAGGTCAACCAACATAACCATTTCCGGTTTTACATTCCTGCCTTTTTCATTTCTGTTTATAAAACGAAAAGCAGTATTCTCATCAACTTTTATCCAGGTTTGAGCCTGAACAAAAGTTGATAACAACATAAAACATAAAAGTGAGATACTTAAACGCATATAATTATTTTTTAGGGCTGGCTTTTGCCGGTAATACTTTTAGTAACTTTACGTCAAAAACTAAGGTAGAGTTTGGAGGTATAGGACCGCCACCTTGCTCACCATAAGCCAAACGAGAAGGAACTATTAATTTAGCTTCTTCACCTTCATGCATTAAAGCTACTCCTTCGTCCCAACCTTGTATTACTTGTCTAACACCCAATGTAAATTTAAACGGATTGGCTGCATCCTGGTTTTGATCGAAAGTAACACCGTTTAATAAGTAGCCTTTATAAAGCATTTGTACTTCCTGACCTGATTTTGGTTGTACTCCTTTAGTTGGTTTTGTTATAACGTATTTTAAACCAGAAGCGGTAGTTTTTACATCTTTTAAATTAGCTATGTATTCGCTGGCAGCTAAAGAATCGGTAGCAATAGCTTTTGCTTTTTCTTCTGCCTGCATTACTTTCAATTCTTCCTGGTTGTAAATATTTTCTACTTTTACGGTAAAGCTTAGCTTAGAACCTTTCTTTAAAAATGCCGGTGTTAACTGCCCGAAACTTTTCATAAATAAAGTATCGGCATTTACAGTAAACTGTGCACTATCGCCTTTATGCAACATCATGAAAACTTCTTTTAATGTAGTTTCGTCAGCAGGTATATAGTAGGCTTTACCAATTTTATAGGAGTCAAATAAGGCGGTATCTTTACCTCCTAATGAATCGGCAGTAACACCCATTCCAATCATTTGAATCATCATTAAATCGCCTTTTGATATTAAACGTGCTGTGTCGCTTGAGGTAATAATTCTATACTCTAAACCACTTTCTGTTGTTTGCATTTTTTTACCACAACTCATGGCTAACAGGGACAATGCCCCCATGGCTAATACTAATTTTCTCATTGTTTATTTTTCTAATCGTTATTAATTTAAGTACTCTTTATAGTCTTTTAAAGCTTCTTTAAAAGTTTGTTCTACTTCTTCCAACGGTGCTTTGCTCTCTCCCCCGGCTGCACTGAAATGCCCGCCTCCATTAAAATACTTTCGGGCAAACTCATTTGCCGGGAAATTACCTTTTGCCCTGAAGCTCATTTTCCTTGCTACTGTCCTGTCCACTATAAGCACTGAAAATTTTATGCCTTTAATCGACAAACCGTAGTTCACCAATCCTTCTGAATCGCCTACAATAATATGATATTTCTTTAACTCATCAGCAGTAACGCATATAAGTGCCGTTTTGTACTCCGGAAAAATCTGTAATTTTTCGCTTAAGCAGTAGCCTATAAAACGAGTCCTGTTCTCTGAATAGTTATCGTAAATCTTTTCGAAAATAATATTGCTTTCTGCTCCTTTATCCAACAACTCGGCTGCTACCCTGTGTGTATTAGAGGTAGTGCTGCTATGCTTAAATGAGGCCGTGTCGGTCATAATGCCCGCATATAAACACGAGGCAATATCTTTATTAATTAAATGCTCAAAAGAAAGTATTTTAATGAACCAGTAAATTAATTCGCAGGTGCTGCTGGCATTGCTGGTCCAAAGTCGGTATGAATCAAAACTTTCGGGTTGTAAATGATGATCAATCATTACTTTTTTTGCCCTAGCATTGGCTACAATTTCGCCTAACTCATTAATTCTTTTCAGGGCGTTAAAGTCTAAACAGAAAACAAAATCGGCTTCTTCAACTATTTGCTTGGCTATAACAGGCTTTTCTTCAAAGTTAATAACTGTTTCCTCTCCGGGTAACCATTTTAAAAAATCGCCATAATCGGTTGGGGTTATTACCTGTGCTTCAATATTTAACTGTAATAAAAACTGGTACAAACCTAAACTTGAGCCTAATGCATCAGCATCGGGCTTATGGTGTGTGGTAATTACAATTTTAGGCTTATTGGCCGCTAGTAGTAAAGGTTTTAACTCAACAATATTATTCATTGGATTTTTTTAAAGCGATGCAAATGTCGTTAAAAACCAATCAAAAACAAGTTGAAAACAAATTGTCATACAAGTATTACTCAGCATAACAAAATACAGGGCATTACCCTTGTTTTATGATGTCCAATGCCATAAAATTCAGTTACTAAAAGTTCAACAGATTATCCAAGTCTGTTTTGAAACGTTCTTTAGGTAAAAAGTTTTGCTCTAAGTCGGTATTAAAAGGAACCGGTGTATCTAAACTGGCTGTACGTATAACAGGCGCATCCAGATATTGGAAACAGTATTGTGCAATATGTGCTGCTATTTCCGCACCTACTCCACCTGTTAAAGTATCTTCGTGCAGTACAATTGCTTTACCTGTTTTTTTAACACTTTGCTCCACAGCATTTTTATCCCAGGGTAATAGTGTTCTTAAATCAATAATATCTGCATCAATATTTTTTTCCTGGCAATATTTTACAGCCCAATGCACACCTGCACCGTAAGTTATAATGGAAACTTCTTCCCCTTCTCTGACTACTCTTGCCGGGCCTATTTCCAACATATAATAATCATCAAAAACTTCTTCTTCCAACTCTACGCTTCTGTATAAGTTTTTATGTTCAAAGAATAATACCGGGTTCGGGTCATTGATAGCTGCTGTTAATAGTCCTTTAGCATCGCCCGGTGTTGACGGATATACAATTTTTAAACCGGGAACATGGAAAAACCAGGCTTCGTTACTTTGTGAATGGAATGGACCCGCACCCATACCTGCACCTGTCGGCATACGCACTACCACATCGGCTTGCTGACCCCAGCGGTAGTATGATTTGGCTAAATTATTTACTATCTGGTTAAATCCTACGCTTACAAAATCGGCAAACTGCATTTCAACCATGGCCTTCATTTTTTTAATAGCCAAACCATAGCCTGCTCCTAAAATAGCACTTTCACAAAGTGGTGTATTACGTACACGGTCTTTACCAAATTGTTCTACAAAACCTTGGGTAATTTTAAAAACACCACCATAGTCGGCTATATCCTGTCCCATTAAAACCAGTTCAGGATGTTTTTCCATACTTTGGCGTAAACCATCGCTTATAGCATCAACCAAACGTTTTTTTGATTTATTGCCACTGGCCGGAACGGTTACTACATGCTGTAAACTTTCGTATGGCTGGCTGGCCGGTAAGCTAATGGGTTTATATAAATCAGCTATTTCTGTTTCGGTATCAGGAATAATATCGGGCTCATTCAATACTTCTTCTACTCCTCCGTCTATTTCTTCTTTAATGGCTGCTCTTATTTCGTTAATGACATCATACGTTAAAACCTGTTGTTCTAATAAATAACGCTCGTAATTAACTACAGGGTCTTTTTTACCCCATATTTCAAATAATTCCTGCGGTACATACTTAACACCTGAAGCTTCTTCATGGCCGCGCATCCTAAAAGTTATACACTCCAATAAAATAGGGCGCGGATTTTTTCTTATTGATTCCGCCAAGCCACTTATTACATCATATACTTCTAATATGTTATTGCCATCTATCCGGTATGCTTCCATACCATAACCAACACCTTTATCAACAAAACTTTCAAACTTAAACTGCTCATTACTTGGTGTTGACAAACCATATCCGTTGTTTTCAATTAAAAATATAACGGGTAAACTCCAAACGGCAGCGGTATTTAAGGCTTCATGAAAATCGCCTTCGCTTGCACCACCATCACCACTAAATACTACGGTTGCCTTTTTTTCTTTTTGTAATTTGTTGGCCAAAGCAATTCCATCAGCCACACCAAGCATGGCGCCTAAGTGCGAAATCATACCAACTATGTGGTACTCATTGGTTCCAAAATGGAATGAACGTTCGCGGCCTTTGCTAAAACCATTTGCTTTTCCCTGCCACTGGCTGAACAATTTATTAAAAGGCATTTCACGGCCTGTAAAAACGCCTAAATTACGGTGTAACGGTAAAATATATTCATCATTGTGAAGGGCTTTCACACAGCCGGCACTAATAGCTTCCTGGCCTATGCCACTAAACCATTTACTGACTTTACCCTGACGCAATAAAATAAGCATTTTCTCTTCTATCATCCTGGGTTTCAGAATGGCTTTGTATAAATCAATTAAAAGTTCGTTGCTATAATTTTTGCGGTTATACTGTAACATAATATGCTTTACTAAAAAGTGTGGGCGAAAATAGCAATTATGTTTTTATTTGATGTGATAAAGTTTATTGATTTTAACTTCATTAGTTTAATCTGCTTTTTTTATATTTTCGAGTCGGAAAAACATGGTTTTTGCGGGTATGAACAATTGATTTTGCTGCAAATAGAATAACCTATAAATAAGTTAAATTCTTTGAACAAACACTATAACTCTATCATCATTACAGGCCCTACTGCAAGCGGCAAAACTGCTTTGGCTGCACAATTGGCAGCAAAACTGCATGGAGCTATTATCAGTGCTGATTCACGACAGGTTTACAGGGGTTTAAATATAGGAACTGGTAAGGATTTATTTGAATACCATGTAAATGGTAAAAACATTCCTTATTACCTTATTGATGTGGCTGATGTAGCTACACATTTTCATTTATACGATTTTATTACACAATTTCACCAAGCTTTTCAATTGATTGAACAGCAGAAGCAATTGCCCATCATTTGCGGAGGAACGGGTTTATACCTGGATGCTATTTTAAAAAAACATGAGTTAGCAGCTATCCCCAACAATCATTTATTGCGAAGTGAACTCGAATTACTGGATAAAGAACAGCTTATACTAAAACTACAAAGCTATCAGGCACCTTTTGAACAGGTTGATTTAAACAGCCATAAACGATTAATCAGGGCTATTGAAATAGCTGATTATTTGAGCCTACATACTAAACCGGAGGTTAATTTTATTGATTTAAAGCCTGCTATTTTTGCCTTGGACCTTCCCAAAGAAGCACGCAGGAATAAAATATCGGTCAGGCTAAAACAACGACTCGAAAACGGAATGATGGAGGAAGTGAAAGCATTGCTGGAAACAGGCATAAGCCATGAACGTTTACAGTTTTTGGGGTTGGAGTACCAATACATTTCTAAATATTTATTACAGGAATTGAGTTACCATGAAATGTTTGTAAAACTGGAAACAGCTATTCATCAATATGCCAAACGCCAAATGACCTGGTTCAGAAAAATGGAGCGGGAAGGCTTTACCATTCATTGGCTTGATGCTACTGCAGCTATTAACGAAAACATAGCCCTTATCAAACAAATAATAAATGCCATTGACTGATAATTCATTATTTTCGGCTCAAAATTTAATTAAGCACCATTCAAAACATTCCTTATATGAAAGCTATTCTTTTAGAAGAACTCAACCAGAAACTAAGTATACATGAAACGGAAGTACCAACGCTTGAAGCACACGAAGCTTTGGTAAAAGTAAAAGCAGCTGCATTAAATCACCGTGATTTATGGATACAAAAAGGGCAATATGCGGGTATTCGTTTTCCTATTATTTTAGGAGCCGATGGTAGTGGTATAGTGGATAAGGTGGGCTCAGATGTAAACCCTAACTGGCTAAACAAAGAAGTAATTATAAACCCAAGCTTAAACTGGGGAAACAACCCGCGTGTGCAAGCAAAGGATTATGTGATATTGGGCACTCCACACAATGGCACCTTTGCTGAATATGTAAAAATTGATGTGCGTTTACTACATGAAAAACCAAGCCATTTAACTTTTGAACAAGCTGCGGCTTTTCCTTTGGCAGGCTTAACTGCATTCAGAGCTACACTTAAAAGAGCAGCAGCTCAGGCAGGCGAAAATGTTTTAATAACAGGTGTTGGAGGTGGCGTGGCTTTGTGTGCATTACAATTTGCAGTAGCCAATGGTTGCCATGTATATGTAACCAGTGGCGATGATGAAAAAATAAATAAAGCCTTACAATTAGGCGCCAAAGGTGGTGTTAATTATAAAAATGACAATTGGGATAAAGAGCTAAAAGCTATGAGCGGAGGTTTTGATGCCATAGTTGACAGCAGCGGTGGTGATACTTTCAGCAAGTTGGTTGATATGGCTAAACCTGCCGGACGTATTGCTATGTATGGTGCTACATTAGGCGCATTTAACAGTGGAGTGCCTGCTAAAATATTCTGGAAACAATTGGATATTTTAGGCTCAACTATGGGTAACGATGAAGAATTTGGCGAAATGATTTCATTTATTAATAAACACAATATAGTACCTGTAGTTGATGAAGTATTTGACCTGGCTGATGCACAGACTGCTTTGGAAAAAATGGGTAACGGAAAACAATTTGGAAAAATTGTGTTGAAAATATTTTAACAGTATTTATCCGTCACGCTATAAATCTATTAGGGCTTAATAGGCTTGCATACCACCTTTATTGTTTCCATCACTTAAAACAATTGGGTGCTTAATTATATTTACACGTTATAAACTCGCTGCATACTTTTTTAAATAAATAAAGTATACACGTTAAACCATTAATTTATATATGAAACCTATATGGACCAAAATAATAGCTCTTACCATTCTTGACAAACAGGGTAAAACTGACGCGCAGGATTACTCAAATTTTGAATTAGCCAAAGGTTTTTTACATTTAAAAATTACGGCCATCAGGCACCTGAAAGATTTTTTCCTGATTACTGCCGGTATTTTTTCGGCTGCATTTGGCTTTAAAGGTTTCCTGTTAACCAATCATTTTATTGATGGTGGTGCAACAGGTATTTCTTTGTTGTTATCAGCTTTAACATCTATTCCACTTTATTACTTAATCTTATTCATCAATATTCCTTTTATTATTTTAGGTTATAAAGTTATAGGAAAAGGCTTTGCCATTAAAACTGCATTGGCTATTGCGGGACTGGCCTTGTGTTTAGCAACGGTTCATTTTCCTGATATAACCAACGACAATTTACTGGTGGCTATATTCGGTGGATTTTTTCTGGGTGCGGGTATTGGCTTATCGGTTAGAGGAGGTGCGGTAATTGATGGTACTGAAGTTCTGGCTATATTTTTAAGCCGTAAGCTGGGCACTACCATTGGCGATATTATCATTATTATCAATGTAATTATTTTCTCTGTAGCTGCTTATTTGCTTTCTATGGAGATAGCGTTGTATTCTATGATTACTTACCTGGCTGCTTCAAAAACACTGGACTTTGTTATTGAAGGTATTGATGAGTACATTGGTGTTACTATTATATCCGTGCACAATGAACCCATCA
>CAYTWI010000007.1:0-66409 GCA_964442045.1 uncultured Bifidobacterium sp. | reverse complement strand
AATGTACTTGTAAGTAGTGCTGCTACTTTTAGCATTACATCCAATTTTGCTACCAATAATTTAATTAGCTATTGGAAGTTTGATAATAATTTAACACCTACTGTTGGTACTAATACTTTTACACCAACAAATACCAGTTATGCATTTACTACCGATAGGGCAAGTGTTGCCAATAAAGCGGTTATGTTGACCGCAACAAATAATGCCTTGGCTTTAACTAATCCCGTAGCTACTGATAATATTTCCGTTTCATTATGGTATAAACGTGTGGCGAATACTGCTGGGGAAACTATCATTGGAAGTAATAGCACAAATTATGGTGATATGCTATTTATAAATGCTTCTGGTATTTTGGGTTATCAAGTTGGTGGATCTGGTTTTCAATCTTTAGGAGTTACTATTACCAATGGTTGGCATCATTTTGTGGTAACCAAAGCAGGAACTACTACTAAAATTTATGTTGATGGAAATAGCATCACTATTCCAACTACCATTGTGGCTCCTCCGGTAATGGGAAGTGGTGCAAGCAATACCCAAATCAATCGTTTTGGAAATACCGCTCCAATATATAATACGAATGGTGCTAAAGGAACTTTTGATGAAATTCGTATATATAGTTCTGTTTTAACGGCTACTCAAGTAAGCGATTTATTCCAAATGGCTGAATTTAATAGTATTTCGGGTTTTGGAGCTGTGTGTTTAGGAAGCACAGCTTCGGCTTCTGTTAACGTAACCGCAGGACCAAATGTAACTTACCAATGGCTAAAAAATGGCAGCCCAATTCAAGGAGCAAATGCTGCTACATATACCGTAAATAATGTACAAGCTACTGATACAGGAAGTTACTCATGTTTAATTGGTTTATCTACAGCTTGTGCAGGTGTATATTCTACCAATATTAATCTAAGTATAATTCAGAATAATTTAGCTATTACCTCGCATCCTACCAATCAAAACATTTGTCCACTTCAAGAAAATAAATTTATTACATTTCAAGTAACTGCCACTGGTTCAAATTTAACTTACCAATGGAAAAAAAATGGAATAAATATACCAAATGCTATTGCCTCAATATATACTGTAAATATTGCTAATGTGGTCAATAATGATTCATTCACAGTGATGGTTTCAAATGGTTGTTCTAATATATTGTCAAACATTGGTTTGGTTCAGATTGTAGATGCCTTGCAAATTATAAATCAACCTACTAATCTAAATGTATGTGCCAATACAAATGCCCTATTTGTAATAAAAACAGTAGGCCAAAATGTAAATTATGTTTGGCAAAAAAATGAGGTAAGCATTCCCAATAGCAACAATGATTCTTTGTTCTTAACCAATGTTACTGCTGCCGATGTTGCTAATTATAGGGTGATGATATCTTATGTATGTGGAAATGTTATCTCTAATACAGCAACTTTAACACTTAGCACTCCTACACAAATTACCTCACAACCCTTAGCTCAATCAGTATGCACAAGCCAAGGTTTTAATTTTAGTGTAACCGCAACAGGTAATAATTTACAATACCAATGGAAATTAAATGGCAATAATATTACCGGAGCAAACAGTAGTACTTTTAGTAAAACTTTAGTTAGTCCTTCCGATTCAGGCATTTACACAGTTTCAATTTCTGGTACTTGTGGTAATGTAAATTCTAATCCGACTTCATTAAGTATTGTAAATGGCATTAGCATTACCAATCAACCTAATGCTGTCAACTTGTGTCAAGGTTCTGCCTCGTACTTAAGTTTGGTAGCTACCGGTAGTAACAATACTTACGCTTGGTTTAAAAATGGAACTGCAATTGCAAATTCAAATAATGATACTTTGTATTTCAATAGTCTATCAAGCAGCGATGCTGGAAATTATAAGTGCGAAGTTACATCAAGTTGTGGTACAGTAAACTCAAATATTGTAGCGGTTTCGGTTAAAGCAAAATCAGTTTTTACCTTTAATAAAACCATTTGTAATGGCGAAACATTTACCTTTAAAGGCAATGCTTTAACTCAATCAGGAACATATTATGATACCACAAGTAATGCAGTGGGATGTGATTCTATCATTACTTTAAACTTAACAGTAAATGCGCCATTAACGGTTACTATTAGTAATAATCAAAATGTATTAACAGCAACTGCCGGTTTGAGTTCTTACCAATGGTATTTAAATAATACTATTATTGCTGGAGCTACTAATGCAACTCATACTGCTGTAGCCAATGGCGATTATACAGTAAAAGTAAAAGATGCTACCAATTGCGAAGCAACCAGTAATACCTTGGTAATTCAAAATGTAGGTTTAGAAACAATTAATCCATTAACATTTACTATTTATCCTAATCCAGCTACCAAAACTTTAAGTATTGAAAGCAATACAAATATTATTGATATTCAAATATTTGCGCTTTCTGGTGCTTTGGTTAAAAATGCGGTATTAACCAATAATACAATAGCAATTGATGATTTAACTAGTGGAATTTACTTAATAAAGGTAACTGACAATAATGGTTATACCTTAACTGGAAAGTTTGTTAAACAATAAGTATTTAAAGAGTTAGTAAATAAAAAAAGCCATTTCAAAAATTGAAATGGCTTTTTTTATAATATAATTAAATAAAGTACTAAGGCAAACTTGCTTTAAAAGCCATGTATTGCGAGTCAAAAGTTTGTCCTACTTTACTTCCGTAACATTCCCAAACAGCCGTAATATCAGCCACCCTTGTATCAGGATTTGGATGTGTGCTTAAAAAAGCCGGTGTGCTTCCACCCTGTCCGCTGGCAATCAGCTTTTCAAAAAAGTATTTAGCACCTCTTGCATCATAGCTCGTTCCGTTCAAATATTTAACCGAGAATTTGTCCGCTTCACTTTCATCATCCCTGCCATATTTAAGCAATAATAAATTAGCTGCCAATGTACTTAACTCACCTGCGCTTCCACCTGTTAATACACTTATTAAAGCATTTAAGCCATATTGTTTTACCATTTGGTTAGCACTGTGGCGTTTATCAGCATGCGCTATTTCATGACCCATTACACCTGCCAGTTGCGTTTCATTATCAAGGTATTTAATTAAACCCGTATACACATAAATATATCCTCCCGGAGTACAAAAAGCATTCAATACATCATCCTTTTTTATAATGCGCACACGCCAGGCAAATTCGTTCCTGTAATATACTCCGCCACTATCCAGTATGTTTTTAGTAATACGGTAAATATGGCTATAAGCAACCGGGTACGAAGCAGAATCCAGTAATGGGTACTCCGATGGATTTTTTTCAATTTCAGCAACCGTAGCCAGCCCCATTTGTTTGTCCTGGTCTAAGCTTATTAATAAATTGGTTACACCGCTTGGTGCGTATTTTCCCGCACACTTATCTTCAGTAGGTCCTGAATCCTTACTACACGATGAGAGTGTAAAAGCAGCAGCAACAAGTGTTAATGCAATAACTTTGTTCATATTTGAGTTTAATAAATTTTGCCAAAAATAGGCTAATTAACCCAATTCAGCACAATGTTAGTTTTAAATTGTACAACCCTTTAAAACAGTAAAGCCCTTGTAATAAATACATATTGGGGATTATATGCTAATATCTCTAGCTAAGTAATGATTACTTTGCACTTAATTTTAATCAATTATAATGGCTAAACTAGATAAAATAAAACGTAAGGTTGAACAGGTATTTGCCGAAAACCAACGTAAATTATTAAACTATAAACAAATTGCGGCTAAGCTTGAATTAACCAGTACCGAAGAAAAAAACGATGTAATACTTGCCATTAAACAATTGGTAAAAGCCGGTGCTTTAGAAGAGGTACAACCCGGTAAATTTGCAGCAGTATTTACGGCTCAGTTTATTGAAGGAATAGTAGATATGACCCAACGCGGAGCTGCTTATGTAAAGCCAATTGAAGCAGAAAAAGGCGATGACAGCAACGATATCTTTATACAAAAAGAAAATGTAAACACCGCCTTACATGGTGATAGAGTTAAAGTACAACTGCTCAGTGCTAAAAACAATGGTAAACCAACAGGTGAAATTGTTGAAATAGTAAACAGAGATAAAATAGATTTTGTAGGTACCATACAGGTAAACTTCAACTATGCCTTTTTGGTAGCAGACGATAAGCGCATGTACACCGATATTTTTATTCCGAAGGAGAAAATAAACAAAGCTAAAAATGGCGAAAAAGTAATAGTACGCTTAACCCATTGGATGCCACACGATGATAATCCAACGGGAGAAGTAATTGAAATATTAGGCAAGCCGGGCGAACACAATACCGAAATGAATGCTATTGTAGCCGAATTTGGATTTGCCAATAAATTTGCCGATTCGGTTGAAAAAGAAGCTGCCCGTTTTAGTGATAAAATAAGTAAAGAAGAAATAAGTAAACGCAAAGACTTTAGAAAAACACTTACTTTTACCATTGACCCGGCTGATGCCAAAGATTTTGATGATGCTATTTCATTCAAAGAAATAGAAAAAGGTATTTATGAAATTGGTGTTCACATTGCCGATGTTTCCCATTACGTAACACCCAAATCAGAATTAAATACAGAAGCCTATAACCGCGGAACATCCGTTTATTTAGTAGACAGAACCATCCCCATGCTTCCCGAAAAGCTATCCAATGGTTTATGCTCACTGCGCCCTCAAGAAGAAAAGCTTACCTTTTCGGCTGTGTTTACCATCAACGATAAAGCACAGGTATTGTCAGAATGGTTTGGTAAAACCGTTATTTACAGTGACAGAAGATTTACCTATGAAGAAGCTCAGGAACGCATAGAAACAGGTACAGGCGATTATGCTGATGAAATAGTTTTGCTGAATAATTTAGCCAAACAAATGCGTGATGAACGTTTTAAAAACGGGGCTATCAGCTTTGAAACAGAAGAAGTAAAGTTTAAACTTGACGAGAACTTTAAACCCGTTGACTTATATATAAAAGTACGAAAAGATGCCCATAAGCTAATTGAAGAGTTTATGTTACTGGCTAATAAAAAAGTAGCTGAATATGTGGCTACCATGGGTAAAGGCAACCAAAAATACACCTATGTATACCGTGTGCACGAAAGCCCTAACGAAGACAAGCTGAAGCTATTCGGTATGTTTGCAGCACGTTTTGGCTATAGCTTACATTTAGATAATCCCAATAAAGTAGCCAAATCGCTTAACAACTTTTTGTTGGAAGTAGAAGGTAAGCCAGAGCAAAACCTATTACAAAGCCAAGCTATACGTACTATGTCCAAAGCATTTTACAGCACCAAAAAATCAGGGCATTATGGTTTGGCATTCGATTATTACTCACACTTTACCTCTCCTATTAGGCGTTACCCCGATTTGCTGGCACACCGTTTATTATTTGATTATTTAAATGGTGAAAAAAGCGGTAATCAGGATATGTATGAAGAAATGTGTAAGCACTCATCATCAATGGAGCAAAAAGCTTCCGATGCAGAAAGAGCCAGTATTAAGTATAAACAGGTAGAATATATACGCGATTTTATAGGCGAAACGTTTGATGGCATTATAAGCGGAGTAACCGAATGGGGTATGTATGTAGAAATAACTCAGTACCGTTGCGAAGGATTAATTCGCTTAACCAATATGCAGGACGACTATTATGAATACGATGAGAAAAACCTGTGTATTGTAGGCAGAGCCACCCGCAAAAAATATCAGTTAGGCGACACTGTTAAAGTACGCGTAGTAGCAGCCGATGTAATTAAACGCCAGATTGATTTAGAAATGGAAGGCGATGCATTGGTAAAAGAATTACGTAAAAACCAACAACGTTTCAAAAAAGAAAAAGAACGTTCAAAAGGAAAAGGAAATAAAAAGCGTAGGCGTTAACATTTAATCAATACATCAATGAACCCTTTAAAAAAAATACAAATACTTTTATTAATTGGTTTGGTGGGTTTGTCCTATAACACATTAACCGGGTGCAAATCAAAAAAATGTCCTGATTTTACCCAGGTTGATACCCACAACCGGATAGATAAACACGGACTTGTAAAGAAAAAAAGAGTAAAGCCTCGGTCAAATCCGCAGGGGTATTAAGTTATTTTCCCCACAAAATATACGCGTATTTTACTGGTAAAAAACACTTTACAGCAAATTCAACTTTTAAACAGGCAAAGGTTTTTTAAGATTAGCTTGCTTTTTAAAATAAATTTTGAACTTTGCGCCCGTATTAAAAATTTCATATTGTTATCCTATAAATAAAACTGATGAGTAAAAACCTTGTAATTGTTGAGTCGCCTGCGAAAGCCAAAACCATCGAGAAATTTCTAGGTAGTGAGTTTACTGTTAAAAGCTGTTATGGCCACATCAGAGACCTTGCAAAAGGTGATGAAGCCATTGATATAAAAAATAATTTTACACCGCATTACGAAGTAAGTGACGATAAAAAAGTAGTCGTTGCAGAATTAAAGAAATTATCGAAAACAGCAGAAACTGTATGGCTGGCATCCGATGAGGACCGCGAAGGAGAAGCCATTAGCTGGCATTTAAGTGAAGTATTGGGATTAGATTCAAAAAAGACAAAACGCATTGTTTTTCACGAAATCACCAAACCTGCTATTTTACGTGCTGTTGAAAATCCCCGTACTATTGATAAAAACCTAGTTGATGCTCAACAGGCTCGCAGGGTTTTAGACAGGTTAGTAGGTTTTGAGTTAAGCCCCGTATTATGGAAAAAAGTACGACCAAGCTTATCAGCAGGCAGGGTACAATCAGTAGCAGTTAAATTAATAGTAGAACGCGAAAGAGAAATAAACAACTTTAACCAAAGCTCTGCATTTAAAGTTACCGCTAAGTTTAACGTAGGTGGTAAACAAATGGATGCTGAGTTACCTAAACGTTTTGATACAGAAGCGGAAGCTCAGGCCTTTTTAGAAAAATGCAAAAATGCCAGCTTTACTATCAAAAATTTAGAAGTGAAACCGGCAGAAAAATCACCAGCAGCTCCTTTTACCACTTCAACGTTACAACAGGAAGCGAGCAGAAAGTTAGGATTTGGCGTAACAGCTACTATGAGCGTTGCCCAAAAACTATACGAACATGGACACATCACCTATATGCGTACCGACTCCGTTAACTTAAGCGAGTTAGCCATTGCCAATGCAAAAGAAAGCATTATTGCCAGCTATGGTGATAAATACTCAAACCCAAGAAGATATACTACAAAAAGCGATAGTGCACAGGAAGCCCATGAGGCTATCAGGCCAACCTATTTCGAAAAAACAGAAATAGACGGAACAGCACAGGAAAAACGCTTATACGATTTAATATGGAAACGTGCCATTGCCTCACAAATGAGCAAAGCACAAATAGAAAGAACCATTGCCACCGTTACCATTTCAACCATGCCCGATACTTTTACTGCAACAGGTGAAGTATTAAAATTTGATGGTTTTTTAAAGGTGTATTTAGAAAGTACCGATGACGAAAGCGATGATGAAAACAGCAAAATGCTTCCACCTTTAAAAGTAGGTGAAGTATTAAGCTTAATTAATATAGATGCTACAGAACGTTTTAGCAGACCAGCTCCACGTTATACAGAAGCCAGTTTGGTAAAAAAACTGGAAGAATTAGGTATAGGCAGACCAAGTACCTACGCACCAACTATTGGTACCGTACAAAAACGTGGTTATGTAGTAAAAGAAGACAGAGAAGGCAAAGAAAGAAACTTTACTGTTTTATTTTTGGAAAACAATAACATCACACGCAGTGTAAAATCAGAAAAATATGGCAGCGAAAAATCAAAGCTTTTCCCCAGCGATATAGGAATGGTTGTGACTGACTTTTTAGCCAAACACTTCGAAAATATTATGGACTATGGCTTTACTGCCAGTGTAGAAGAAGAGTTTGATAAAATAGCCAGAGGCCAGCTGGTATGGAATAAAATGATTTCAAAATTCTATACTCCTTTTCACAATGAGGTAACCAATACCAGTGCCAATGCAGAGCGCCAAAATGCAGAGCGTTCGCTAGGAATTGATCCGGAAACCAAAAAGCCTGTATTAGTAAAAGTAGGTAAATACGGACCTTACGCACAAATAGGCGAAAACAGTGATGATGCCAATGCGGAGAAACCACGTTTTGCCAGCTTGCGCAGCAACCAGTTAATTGAAACCATTACTTTAGAAGAAGCCTTAGAGCTATTTAAATTGCCAAGAATAGTTGGCCAGTTTGAGGATAAAGATATGAAAGCCGCTATTGGTCGCTTTGGACCTTATATAGTGCACAACAGTGTGTTTACTACCATTCCGAAAATCGATGATGTATTTAGTATAACAGCTGAAAGAGCCATTGAGTTAATATTGGAAAAAAGAGAAAAAGATGCCAATAAGCTTATTAAAGTATTTGAAGAAGATACCAATCTTAAGTTATTAAATGGCCGTTGGGGACCTTATTTAGCTTATGGTAAAGACAACTATAAACTACCAAAAGGTTCAGATGTAAATACGCTTACATACGAAGATTTAATAAAGCTGGTAAAAGTACCTAGTGCCGATACAAAAGCTGCTGCCAATAAAAAAGCAGCGAAAAAGATAGCTGTAAAAAAGGTAGCGAAAACGGCTGCTAAGAAAGCAGTTAAAAAAGCCGCCAAGAAAGTGGCTAAAAAAGCCACCAAATAAGCATCACATAAAAAAGCCCTGACTAAATATGATTAGTCAGGGCTTTTTGTTTTATAATAAGCTAAGTAATTACTTAGCTACGGTATCCATCCATATAAATTCGCCAGCCCTGAATTTAAAAATATCATCATCAATCGTAAATTCCTGGTTCTCCTTAATAGTCTTCATATTGATATCATCCTTGGCTGTATGAATAGAACCTTTGGTTTGGTAAGCAATTTTTAAATACTCTGCATTAATACCTTTTGCCGTACCACAAATAATAATGTGAATTGGTTTTTTTATCCTTTTCAATAAAACCATATCACGAACCGGACTGTCATCGGCAACTAAAACAATATCCGAATATCCACGTAAGGTTGTAATTGTTTTTAAAACAGCCTCTAAATCGTTTTCAGGGTCATCTCCACCCTGGCGTTCTCCACCCTTTTTGCGGGTTTCATCAATATCCTTCTTAAACTTTTTAAAATCTTTCGCTTCAAAAGTATAAACACCACCTACCAAACCTACTTTCTTCATTTCATCGGCAACATCGCCACCATCATGAAAAAGAGTATAATACATTACCTTTTCGCTTTCATAGTTTTGTTTATACCAAATCAATAACTGACCTATATAAGGAAACATACTTCCTGTTAAATCAACCACCATGGCTATTTTTTTCCATTGTGGGTTTCTTTTGAAAGCATGAAAAATAGTAGAGTCCTTTAATTTGTACTCTCCTGTTAAAAATTTATCAAACTTTATAGTAGTTGGTTTTTCTTTGGTAGGAGCTTCATAAGTTACATATCCTTTCTTGTCAAAATGAGCATAGCTGCCTACTAAATCTCCTTTCGAAAAATTAGCTTCAGTTTGCATAAAACCGGCTTCATCATAACAACGTTCGTAACCGTTCTTTAAACCATCTTTATAAATTTCTTCGCAGCGGGTACTGCAGTTGGGAAAAAAGGAAACACTGGGACCATCAAGCACTCCATTTTTAAAAGTATTACTTAACTCAATACAATCCTGCCCGTCATAATATTTAATTTCCAGACCCTGTTTCTCATTATTTTCGTAAAACACTTCATACTTTAAATCATCATTAGGCCAATAGTAGCGCCAAAAACCTTGTTTTTTACCATCAACCGTTACATTAATAGTATCTCCATCGTGAATGGTAAAACTTTGACTTTTTAAACCTGAACAAAAGCTTGCAACTAAAACTAAGCTAATTACACACTTCAAAACAATATACTTCATTTACTTAAATTCCCCAATAAATTAGCTGACAGTGCAGCTCATTTCTTGTTCAACAATATGGCTGAAATTTTGATTTGCATCAATTAAATAGCCCTTTACCCCCGCCCCATTTGCACAAATAACATCGCGTTCCTTATCACCAATCATAAAACTTTTTGTTACATCAATATTGTACTTCGCAACCGCTTTCTCCACCATCATACTGCCCGGTTTTCTGCAAAGGCAGTTACTCGTTTCAGGATGATGCGGACAATAATACATTTCGGTAAAAAAGAAACCGTTTGCTTTGGCTTGTTCTTGTAGAAACAAATGCATTTTTTCCAATTCAGCCCTGTTATATAGCTTTTTTGCTATGCCACCCTGGTTAGTAATTACAAAAAGTAAGTAACCATTATCGTGTAATTTTTTAAGGTTCGAAAACAGGTATGGGAGCAACTTAAAATCCTCAAAACGTTGAATATAATCTCCAACTTCAAAATTTAAAACTCCGTCCCTGTCAAAAAATGCAGCCTTGTTCAAAACAATTTATAAATAATTTTTGCTTCAATAATACGCGATAAATTGTAAAATAAACCGTTTAAGTTTATTATTGAAAAATTTATGACCAATAAAATAGTTATCATACCTACCTATAATGAGATAGAAAATGCTGAAAACATTATCAGAAAAGTAATGAGTCTTCAGCCTGCATTCGATTTATTAATAGTGGATGATAATTCGCCTGACGGAACAGGGAAATTGGTTACCCAGCTACAAAAAGAATTCAGCAACCTTCACCTGCTTTCACGCAAAGAAAAAAATGGTTTAGGAACTGCTTATATAGAAGGATTTAAATGGTGCTTAAATAAAGGCTACAATTACATTTTTGAAATGGATGCAGACTTTAGCCACAACCCGGATGATTTAATTCGATTATACAATGCCTGTGAACAAGGCGCTGATTTGGCTATTGGTTCACGTAACATCAACGGAGTGAATGTAGTAAACTGGCCTATGAACAGGGTATTGATGATCTATTATGCCAGCGCTTATGTTCGCTTTATTACAGGTATGAATGTAAGAGATACTACAGCCGGTTTTGTTTGCTATACCAGGAAATTATTAGAAACGATTGAATTGGATAAAATAAAATTCAGGGGCTATGCTTTTCAGATTGAAATGAAGTTCACTGCTTTAAAATATGGATTTAAAATTACCGAAGTGCCTATCATATTTACCGATAGAACGCAAGGCGAATCAAAAATGAGCAAGTCCATTTTCAAAGAAGCTATTTGGGGCGTAATTAGTTTAAAACTAAAAAGTCTGTTTAAAACCTACAACAAATAATTGCAATTCATTATTTAATGGAAAATTTATTACAACAAGCCGATGTGCAGGAGCTTATTAACATTGCACTCAGAGAAGATATTGGCTCAGGCGATCACAGTTCTTTAGCTTGTATCAGTGCCGATAAAACAGGTACCGCTTATTGTACCGCTAAAGATGATGGCGTTATTTGCGGACTACCTTTGGCTAAGTATATTTTCCAAAAAGTAGATAGCTCATTGGTTTTTGCCACCAGCTTAAAAGATGGGGATGCTATCAAAAAAGGCGATACCGTTTTTACTGTTGAAGGAAAATCAATTTCCATACTCACAGCCGAACGTTTGGTATTAAATTTTTGCCAGCGCTTAAGCGGTGTGGCCACACAAAGTAAAAATATAAGTACCCTTTTAAAAGATTACCATACCAAAGTATTAGATACACGCAAAACTACACCCGGCATGCGTTTATTTGAAAAGTATGCTGTTAAAATTGGAGGTAGTTATAATCATAGAATAGGTTTATACGATATGATTATGTTAAAAGATAATCATATTGATTTTGCTGGAGGTATAGCACAAGCTATTGATCAAACACATCAGTACTTAAAGCAAAACAATTTAGACCTTAAAATAGAAATAGAAACACGCAGTTTAGACGAAGTAAAGCAAGTATTAGCCAAAGGTGGTGTTAACAGGATAATGCTTGACAACTTCACCCCTTCCTTACTCAAGGAAGCAATAGCACTTATTAATAAACAATACGAAACTGAAGCCAGTGGTGGTATTACGCAAGCAACTATAACTGATTTTGCAGCTTCGGGTGTTGATTATATTTCAGTAGGGGCATTAACTCACTCTGCCAAAAGCATTGATTTGAGCTTAAAAGTTATGTAATAAATAGTTGTGTTTTAAAATTTTACTTGCTTATTCAATTTTTTTTTAATTACATTGTTAAAGTATAATTAACTAAAAAACAGAAATGAAAAATTTTACACTAAAAACTTTTGCTGTTGCTTTCACAGCGGCAAGTCTTATTTTATCATCTTGCTCAAAAGAAGATTCTAAAAAAGACGATTCAACCGGAAATGGAGAAGTATTTAGCTCTACAAAAACGGCCCTATTCCTTTATTATACAGGTAGCGAGTGTAATCCTTGTGGCTCTTTGGGTATTCCTAACTACAATGCTGTAACAAAAGATTTAAACTTAAAAAGCAAAGTTATTGGCGTAGCAGTACATTGTAATGCACCTGCTGATGATAGTATGTATAACGCTGCTGCGGGTGGTGAATTGTTACAACTTATTGTATCAAACGGTAGCTACAGTGCACCTACATTCTTAATTCCACCAAATGCTAAATTCAGTGGTTCTGGCTCAACAGCCCAAGCTACTGCCAGCGGTTTTGTAAATACATTTTCTGCTGCTGCTCCTGTTGTTGGTATGAATGTAACTGCTACTAATGTAGGTGGCATTTATAACATAAAAACAAGAGTAAAATTTCTTACTGCTGATAGCGGTCAGTACAAAGTGGCTGTATTACCTTTGGAAGATGGTGTTAAATACCATCAAATAGCAAACGGTAAAAAAGTACAGAACTATATACATGATGAAGTATTAAGAGGTAAATTCTCAACGAGTGCTTTTGGAGATGAAATTAAAGCAGGTAAAGTAGATGCAGGAACAATTATAGAAAAAGTACACATGGGTTCAGCTCCTCTTACTATACCGGTTGGTTCAGTTAACTATTGGAACAAAGCTAACATGAGTGCAGTAGTTATAGTTTGGAAACATACTAAAGTGGGAACAACCAATGTAGTAGAAGTAATGAACTGCCAAAAAGTTAAATTGCCGGAATAACTACTTAATAATACCAAATACAAAAAAGCCGGTTCTGATAAATCAGAACCGGCTTTTTTTATTATCATTGCTCAACATATGTGGCAATCATACCTAATTGGCTTCAAGGCCTATCTGAAATTAGAAAAATCGCTTTCACCCAATAGCATTGAAGCGTATGTACATGATGTGGAAAAGCTCTGCCAGTTTTTAGCCATAAAAGAACTTACACTACAACCACAGGATATTACTTTACATACCTTACGTGAGTTTTTACGTTTTATAAACGAGTTAGGCATTAACAATACCAGCCAGGCCCGTATCATAAGCGGAATCAAATCATTTTATAAGTATTTACTATTAGAAGATTTAATAAAAATAAATCCGGCTGAATTATTAGAAAGCCCCAAAGTAACACGCAAGCTACCAGATACATTAGATGTTCATGAAATTGATCAGATGCTTGCTACCGTTGATTTAAGCACCGATGAAGGAACACGAAATCATGCTATTATAGAAACTATGTTTAGCTGCGGATTACGGGTAAGTGAAACCACCGGTTTAAAAATATCAGATATATTCTGGAACGATGAATTTATAAAAGTAGTAGGTAAAGGAAACAAAGAACGTTTGGTACCCATATCTAAAAGAGCCCTCAAAGAAATTGATATCTATTTACATTCCGTACGCAATAAATTAGATATAGATAAAAATTGTACCGATGTTATTTTTTTAAACAGGCGCGGTAAAGCACTGTCAAGAGTTTATATTTTTTTGATTATTAAAGAAATGGCTCTAAAAGCACAGATTAATAAAAACATTAGCCCACACACCCTACGCCATTCCTTTGCCACAAGTATGGTCGAAGCAGGCGCGGACTTACGCTCTGTACAACAAATGTTAGGGCATGAAAGCATAACAACAACTGAAATTTATACCCACATCAGCAAAGAGTATTTACATGAAGTAATAATTAATTTTCACCCACGCGGAAAATTATAAATTTTACTACCTTGCTCCCTTTCAACATAACAAAACATATGTTTAAGTTTATAAAGTACAACCTTTATATTATTTGCAGTATTACACTTTTATCGTTTACCCAATCAGGAAATGTGAAAATTGCTAAACTAAAATACAATGGTGGTGGCGATTGGTATGCCAATAAAACATCGTTACCAAACCTGATTAAATTTTGTAACGATAATTTAAAACTGGCTATTGGGCCCGAAGAAGATATAGTAGAAGTAGGAAGCAAAGACTTATTCAACTATCCACTCGTACATTTAACAGGCCATGGTAATATCGTTTTTAACAAACAGGAAACAGAGAACCTACGTAATTACTTAATAGCAGGCGGTTTTCTGCATGCCGATGATAATTATGGTTTAGACAAGTTTTTCAGGCGGGAAATGAAAAAAGTTTTTCCAGAATTGGAGTTTGTAGAGCTACCCTGGTCACACCCTATTTACCACCAGAAATTCGATTTCAATAAAGGCTTACCCAAAATACATGAGCATGATGGAAAACAATCACAAGGTTTTGGTTTAATTTATAAAGGCCGTTTAGTTTGCTTTTATAGTTATGAGTGCGATTTAGGCAATGGCTGGGAAGACCAGGACATATACAACGACCCGGAAGCAACAAGGCAACAGGCACTTAAAATGGGAGCCAATATTTTACAATTTGCTTTTACCCAATAAATAAAATCACCTGTTTTTAAAATGACGGTAAACTATTAAAAGTTGTTGAAAACCGCCAAAGCTAAAATAGTAATTTGCAAGCGTGGATTATTTAAGTTTATTAAACGAAAGTCAACGCGCTGCAGTTGAAAACACCCAGGGCCCGGTAATGATTGTTGCAGGGGCAGGCTCAGGAAAAACAAGAGTACTTACCTACAGAATTGCACATATTTTAAAACAAGGCAATGATGCCTTTAATATTTTAGCCCTAACATTTACCAATAAAGCAAGCAAAGAAATGCGCGAACGTATTCATTCCGTAGTTGGCAATGAAGCACGTAACCTTTGGATGGGTACCTTTCACAGTATATTTGCACGTATTTTAAGAGTAGAAAGTGAACGCATCGGCTACCCGCGCAATTTCACCATTTACGATACGGATGATGCTAAAAGTTTACTCAAAACAATTATCAAAGAGTTGGGGCTTGATGATAAGTTATATAAACCTGCGAGCGTATTAGGCCGTATTTCAGCCGCAAAAAATGCCTTGGTTAATGCCAAAGAATACATTACCAATGATGAAAATACTTCATTTGACGAAAGTAGCGGCAGACCTATGTTTGGTAAAATATTTCAATTGTACCAGGATCGCTGTTTCAGAGCCAGTGCCATGGATTTTGACGACCTGCTTTTAAAAACATTTGAGTTATTCCGTAACCACCCCGATGTATTACATAAATACCAGCACCAGTTTAAATACATTATGGTTGATGAGTTCCAGGATACTAACCAAGCTCAGTACGCCATTATAAAAAAACTGGCAGCAGTACACCAAAATGTAGCAGTTGTAGGCGATGATGCCCAAAGTATTTACGCTTTCAGGGGAGCCACCATTGCCAATATTTTAGGATTTCAACGCGATTTCCCTGACACCAAAATATTTAAATTAGAACAAAACTACCGAAGCTCGCAAACTATAGTTGAAGCAGCAGGCGATTTAATAAAACTCAATAAAGACCAAATACCTAAAAAAGTATTTACCACCAACGATTTAGGAGAAAAAATTAAAGTACTCAGGGCCTTAACCGATAATGAAGAAGGCCGCATGGTAGCAAGCAGCATTTTTCATGAAAAAATGAATAGCCATGCCATGAATAATGAGTTTGCTATTTTGTATAGAACGAATGCACAAAGCCGTTCATTAGAGGAAGCTTTACGTAAAATGAATATCCCCTATAAAATTTATGGAGGACTCAGCTTTTACCAACGTAAAGAAATAAAAGACATACTGGCTTACTTCAGGGTAGTACTAAACCCTAATGACGAAGAAGCACTAAAACGTATTATCAATTACCCGGTAAGAGGAATTGGAAAAACAACCCTCGATAAGTTAACCATTATTGCATCAGAGCAAAATATTAGTTTGTTTGAAGCCATTCAGCGTTCAGCAGAATTTGGTTTTAAAGGAGGCGATGTATTAAACGATTTTGTATTGATGATAAGAAGCTTTCAAACCATGTTACAAAAACCGGCTTATGATGTAGCTATGCATATTGCCAAACAAACAGGATTGCTTAAAGCTTTGTATGAAGATAAAACAGTAGAGGGCATTGCTCGCTATGAAAACATTGAAGAGCTATTAAACGGTATAAAAGAATTTAGTGTGGATGATAGCGTTGATGATGATGGCGTTCAGAAATACGGTATTTTAGAAGAGTACATGTCAGACATTGCCCTGCTAACTAATGCAGACAACGAAGATCCCAATGATATAGACAAAGTAACCATGATGACGATTCACTCCTCAAAAGGGCTTGAATTTAAACATGTGTACATTGTAGGCTTAGAGGAAAACCTATTCCCTTCACAACTTTCGTTAAATAGCCGCCAGGAGCTGGAAGAAGAAAGAAGGTTATTTTATGTGGCCATAACAAGAGCCATGAAAAAACTAACCTTATCATTTGCCACAAGCAGGTTTAAATTTGGTACCATTAGTAATAGCGAACCAAGCCGGTTTTTAAGTGAATTAAATCCGCAATACCTGCAAATGGATGCCATATTCAGTAAAGGAAGTGATAGTATGAGTTCATCGCCACGCAGTGGTGGCTATGGAAATACCAATGCCCGGTTTGGAAAACCAGGATTGCCTTCAACAAAAACAGCCACATCAACAGTGGGACAAAAATTTACCACACAACCCAAAACAACCGTTGCACCTCCTCCCCCTGGTGACCCTAACTTTGTTGGTGACGATACCAGCAACATACAATTAAGCCAGAAAGTGGAACACCAACGCTTTGGATTTGGCAAAGTAGTAAATTTAGACGGGTCTGGCGATGGAAAGAAAGCCGAAATTGAATTTGAGAATTTTGGAAAAAAAATGATTGTATTAAAGTTTGCCAAACTCAAATTACTTTAAAAAACAAAAGTATGTCAAACTCATTTATATAGGTAAGCTGCTAACAAGTTTTCCACCGTATTAGTACTTGTAAACCAAACAACAAAAAGTCGCAATTAACTTTTTGCACGTAAATGTTGATAGCTTAGGCATTTTTACTATATTGCATACATTATATTTGAGTAATTAATAAAGATAGATGCAGGTAGAAGTTAATATATGGTCATTAGTTAATAGCTTATTATACAACCACAATTGTGTAATAGTTCCAAACTTGGGGGGCTTTTTAGCCCATCAGCAAAGTGCTACCATTGACCCTGTTTCTATGGTCATTAATCCGCCTGCAAAAACCATCACTTTTAATGCACAATTAAAGTTAAACGATGGTCTTTTAGCTACCAAAGTAGCCGATTATTTAAAAATAAATTATGTTGATGCTATTAAAATTATAGAAACAGAAGTGGCCAATTTTGATCATTTATTGAACTATAACGGACAAATAGCTTTACCAGGATTGGGTATTTTCACCCATAATGTAGACAAAAATCTTGTTTTTGCGCCTGATAAAAATACCAACTTTTTATTGCAATCATTTGGCTTACAACCTATCAGGCTTAATGCAGGAAACGAAGTTAAAACAAGTAAAATAATTACCAATTATACTGAAACTATTATTCCCTCTACCACAACAGAAGAAGTGGTAAATAATAATGTACTACCGGTATTGCCGAAAACAAAATCAAAAAGAAGTAGTGGCAGAGGTTTAACATTTACTGCTATTGGTTCGGTTTTGGTTTTAGTGTTGGCACTAAATGCCTATATTTTTTTGCAGGAAGGTAGCCTAACCCCTATCAGAAATAAATACAATGAATTAAACTTAGGCGTTACTATAAAAAATTGGTTCGATAATAACTTTAAATCAGCAACAGAAGCTGTTACCCCTGCTCCTGCGGTTATTGAGAAAACTATTCCTGTAACTCCTCCTGCTCAAGATATTATTATAGATAGCAACACTCACAATCCTACTGATAACAACAAGACAGATAGTGTAATTGCGAAACCTGTTTGTGTTACAGAAGAAAGCAAACCTATTAACGAAATAGTAACAGAAGTATTAACAGCTTCCATTGCAGAAAAATCATCATACTACATTATTGCGGGTGCCTTTGAAACAGAAAAACGCGCTAATAAGTTATTGCAGGAATTAACCAAAGATGGCTACCCAGAAGCAGAATTAATTGCCAATCCTAAAACCAAATCGAGAGATATTAAGTTTTTTGTAACTTACAAAAAATTGAATGATTTTAACGCAAGTACCATCGCTTTAAATACCATTCATGAGAACGAAAATCCTGATGCATGGATTTTATTAGCACGATAATTCAACCAGAAACAAGCCTTATTTTTATTGGTACATTAAATGTTTAAAAGCATTTATGTAATTCGTTTATCATTGTAAAGAATGAGTGCCATTGATACTACTGATAACGACAATATAACCTTTAACCTGGCAAGCGACCTTGTAAAAAACACCAACATCAGTTTATTTTTAACAGGTAAAGCAGGTACAGGTAAAACCACCTTCTTAAAACATATACAACAAACCTGCAACAAACGAATGGTAGTTGTTGCACCTACCGGAGTAGCGGCTATTAATGCTGGTGGAGTTACCATGCACTCCTTTTTCCAGCTCCCATTTTTACCTTTTATTAAAGATGGAAACCATGGTTTTGGGCAGATAGATTACGTTAATAAATTTACCCATTTTAAAAATGTAAAATTCAATCGCGAAAAAATTGAATTACTAAATGAACTTGATTTACTCATTATTGATGAAGTAAGTATGTTACGTGCAGATATGCTTGATTGTATTTCGGAAACACTCAAGTATTATAAACGGAGCCAGATAGCCTTTGGAGGCGTACAGGTATTATTTATTGGCGACATGTATCAGTTGCCACCCGTAACTACTGATAATGAATGGTCGCTTTTAAGCCAATATTACAAGAGTCCTTTCTTCTTTAGTTCACAGGCCTATGCCGAATTAAACCCGGCACATTTAGAGTTATTTAAAATATACCGCCAAAAGGAAGAAAAATTTATTAACCTGCTGAACAATATTCGCCATAATAATATGGATGAATATGATTTTGAATTGCTACAGGAACGTTTTGACCCAGAGGCTGCCCGTTATGTAGATGGATTGATAACGCTAACCACACACAACCGCACGGCCGATAATATGAACCAACAAAAGCTGGCAGAAATAGAAGCTGAAAGTTTTGTATTTGAAGGAGAGATTACGGGCGATTTTAACGAGAAAGCATTACCTGCAGAAAAGAGCCTTGAGTTGAAAGTGGGCGCACAGATAATGTTTATTAAAAACGATATTGAAAAACGTTATTTCAATGGAAAGTTAGCTAAAATAAAATCAATACATAAGGACGATATTGTAGTGGTTTTTGAAAATGATGATGAACTAAAAATAGAAAAAGAAACCTGGAGAAATATAAGATACAATTTAAACCGGGATGAAAATACTATTGAAGAAGAAGAAATAGGAAATTTCCGTCAATTCCCTATCAGGCTGGCCTGGGCCATTACCATTCACAAAAGCCAGGGATTAACTTTTGACAGGTTAGCTATAGATGCAGGTGCTTCATTTGCGGCCGGACAGGTATATGTTGCATTAAGCAGGTGCAGAACTTTTGATGGCTTAACTTTACTGAGTAGGATTTACCAAAACAGTATTCTTAGCGATGAAAGAATAGTGCAATTTTCTTTGAAACAATCAAACGAACAGGAACTATTAGATAATCTGGACCAGGCAAAGTTTGAATATGGTTTAATCCAACTATACAAAACATTTGATTTAAGAAAAATACTAACCGAATTTACCCAGTTTGAAGCCTATACTGCTACCAAACAAATTCCGGAAAAAGAAGAGGTATTAATGCAATTAGCTTCTATTATACGCGGCTTAAATGAACAAAGAATTATAGCTGATAAATTTAAAATAAGAATAGAAGAAATTATTACCCAGCCTACACTAAATGAACAGTTACTAAGCGAACGAATAAAAAGCGCTAAACAATATTTTACACCAAAGCTAATGGAGCTGGCTTATAAACCGCTTCAGACTATAGAAGAACAGTTAAGGCCTAAACAAAAAACAAAACAGTTCATCAGTAACCTGACAAAAGTAAAAAACTTTACATGGAAAAAGATTTCGGCCATACAACACGCCACACTAGGTTCTTTCGATTTAAAAATAGATGGTGTTATTGATGACATACCCGAAACAGTAACAGAAAGTAGTAAAGAAAAAGCAGCCAAAATAAACTCAAAAGAAGAAAGTTTTAAACTCTATAAAAATGGCAAAACCATAGAGGAAATAGCCGGTATAAGAGGGATGGCAGTATCTACCATTGGCGGACATCTAGCTCATTATGTTGATTTGGGTGAATTAAGCGCGCTTGATTTTGTAACAGAAGATATCATAACTCAGGTAGAAGCATTATTGCAAAATGGAAAGGAACGTTTTGGTGAATTAAAAGCTGAGTTACCCAAAGAGGTAACTTTTGATCAGATACGCATGGCGGTTAGTCATATAAGAGCAAAAAAATAAACCTTTGCGATTCTATTATTGCCCTGTGTTTAATCTTGATAAAACAGTATAAAAAACAGCAGCATCGTTTACTTTAAAAGTACAATGGTTACTCACTGTTCCTGTTGATTCACATTTACACGCTACTACTTTATAGCCCTCTACAAAAAAGCTACAGGCAGTGCATGAACCATTGGCACATGTTTTAACTTCAGTAGTATTTTCGATATAAATTTTATTGTTTACAATACTAATGCTTACAGCAGTTAAGCTCTTCACATTCATTCGAGTGCCTGCCATTAATAAAAACTTTCTCCCTCCTATATTCTCTACCCATACAGAATCTAATTTCCTGCCATCATTAAATGTTCTGATATAAGCTATACGCAAAGCCGATTTGCTTTTATTAGAAATCAGTAATTCTTCATTTGTTGTATTTAAAGAGCCTATTTCAACTGGGTTTTGAGCTTTTAACTCTATAGCAAAAGTGATGGCTATTATATATAATAATAATTTATTTCTCATGCTGTAAAAAAGAAGCTAGTTAAACATGCCTGCTATAAAATAAGCACTTGCAGCAGCAGCAGCACCAATGCATAAAACCTTAACAGCTCCTTTTAATGGAGGTTGACCTATTATTTTTGTTTTAAAGAAACCAAATATAAATAAGCTGACAGCTGTAACAACACAACTATAAAATAACGCCATGTTATTGTTTAAACCAAATACAGGAAAATAAGCCAGAAGAGGAATAATACCACCAACTATATATGAGAAGCCTATAGCAGCAGCACTGTTCCTTGCCGCATTGATATTAGGTTTATCCAAACCCAATTCAAATTTCATCATAAAGTCAACCCAACGGTCTTTATCTTTAGCCAGTTCTTCTACTATTATATTTTGATGTTCAATACTTAGACCATAATCAGCAAAAACTTCAGCTACCTCTTGTTTTTCGCGCTCCGGGTAATGGTCTACTTCGTAATACTCCCTTCTTACTTCGCTGTTATAATGGTCAATTTCTGTTTTCCCTGCTAAGTATCCACCCAAACCCATAGCAATACTTCCTGCAACAATTTCGGCTAACCCAGCTGTTACAATTACATTATTGCTAATAGCAGCACCACTTAAACCCGCTGAAAGAGCAAAAGGAACCGTTAGTCCATCACTCATACCAATTACAATATCGCGAACCAATTGACTTCCCTCAAAGTGTTTTTCTTCGTGCATACTTTGTTATTAGAATAATTTAGGTTGATCAGAATCTGTTTTTGGTGCAATTTTCTTTAACTTAGGCAATGGTGGTTTACTTGGTTTTTCGTCCTCATCATCTGCCAAAAGTTTTTTCACTAACTCTTGCTCCTCTTTTATAAAGTCATCATTAAACAATTCCGGTTGGTTAACAACTTCCTCTGTATTTTCGTCATTTACTTTTTCCTCTTCAGGATCAGCCTGCCCTTCCGGCATTTCAACCGATAAAATTTCGGTTCCGCCCAATTTATTACCAATAGCCTTCCATCCTTTTACATCAATAAACTCAGTTAAGTTAATGGTTTCCTCCACAGCCTCTTTTTTGTTTTTACCCGTTAATACTTTTATTAATGGGGCTTTTAAATCAGATGCTACAACACAGGTATTTTTTTCACCTTCGCTTATAAATAAAAATTTAGAATTGATGGTTTTTGTTTCAATTAAGAAACGTTTTACGTAATAGGTTTTCTGTTTAAAATCGTAATAAACAACGCTTAGTGGCTTATCCGGATAAAACTTATTGATATGCATTACCAGCGGTGCATCGTAATGGTTGGTTAATTCAAAGTTGGTTAACTCATAGTTTCCATCTTTATACATCACCAGTATTAAATCGTCATTTAAAAAACTACCAATATATTTACCACGGCCATCACTATTCAATCTGCCAATTACATCATCATACCAAATTTCTCTACCACCAATCGTACTTATACCTTTTGTTTTTTGCTTAATAGATTTAACCAAATATTTTGATAGTATATTCCCTTGAACACCTCTGCCTTTTATAGTTAATTCAGTAAAATCATAGTCAAAAGCCAGTTTACGTGCATGGCTCAACGGACTTAAAGTTACACTTACTATCTCAGCCTCACTGTTTGGATTGGCAGTAAAATAAAGAATCTTTGAATTAGGGGTACCTAAAGTTAAATCATATTCTTTATCTCTGGTAATACCGGTTACATTGAAGCGTTTGGCATAACTTATTTTGGTTTTCCCGTCAATATAAATCATATTGTAGGTCATCCTGTCGTCATTCTTTTTAAACACGTTGGCGTACAGAATATCTTTACCCATAAAGGCTTTATCCTGTACTTTGCTTACCTGCATTTTACCATCGCGTCTAAACACAATAATATCATCCAAATCAGAGCAGTCGCAAATGTATTCGTCCTTTTTCAATCCTGTTCCCACAAAGCCCTCGGCCCTGTTTAAATACAATTTCTGGTTAGCTATAGCAACGGTTTTTGAATCAATAACATCAAAAGTTTTTATTTCACTTTTACGTTCGCGCCCTTTGCCATATTTCTTCAATAAATTTTCAAAATACCTAACTGCATAAGCACGCAGGTTTTCAATATCATTCTTTACCTGCTCCAACTCTGCTTGTATACGGGCTATATATTCATCAGCTTTGAAACCATCATATTTTGATATACGTTTAATTTTTATTTCCGTAAGTCTCAAAATATCATCTTCATTCAACTCACGTATAAACAACTTTTTAAACTTATTCATACCACGCCAAATGGTATCAATTACATCTTCAAAAGTTTCACACTCCTCAATGTCCCTATATATTCTGTTTTCAATAAATATTTTTTCGAGTGATGCATAATGCCAGTTTTCCTCTAACTCACCTTTTCTTATTTCAAGCTCGCGTCTTAATAATTCAAGTGTTTTTTCAGTACTTATCTTTAGTAACTCATTAACCGACATGAAATGAGGTTTATCATCAATAATTACACAGGTATTGGGCGATATTGATATTTCACAATCGGTAAAAGCATATAAAGCATCAATGGTTATATCAGGAGAAACACCCGGAGCCAGTTGAATTTCAATTTCAACATCCTTCGCAGTATTATCAATAACCTTTTTAATTTTTATTTTATTAGCATCATTAGCTTTAATAATACTGTCAATTAAACTGGTGGTAGTTGTTCCAAAAGGAATATCCTTAATCAATAAAGTCTTTTTATCAAACTCTTCAATTTTGGCCCTGCAACGTATTTTACCTCCTTTTTGTCCTTGGTTGTAATTACTTACATCTACATAACCACCAGTAGGAAAATCAGGAACCAGATCAAACTTCCTACCCTTTAAATAATCAATAGAGGCATTGATTAACTCAATAAAATTATGAGGTAAAACTTTAGTAGCCAAACCAACGGCAATACCTTCTACCCCCTGTGCCAATAGCAAAGGAAACTTCATAGGTAAAGCAATAGGCTCTTTTTTACGCCCATCATAACTACTTTGCCAGGCCGTTGTTTGTCCGTTAAAAGCTACTTCAAGCGCAAATTTTGATAAGCGTGCCTCAATATAACGGGGAGCAGCTGCAGAATCACCGGTTCTAATATCACCCCAGTTACCCTGACAATCCATCAATAAATCCTTCTGACCTAAATTGACCAAAGCATCGCCAATGGCTGCATCACCATGAGGGTGGTACTGCATAGTTTGCCCAATAATATTAGCAACCTTGTTATACCTGCCATCATCCATTTCCTTCATGCTGTGTAATATCCTGCGTTGAACCGGTTTTAAACCGTCTTCAATGGCAGGTACAGCACGTTCTAATATAACATAGCTTGCATAATCTAAAAACCAATCTTGGTATAACCCATTTACAGCAATAACATGGTATTCGTTCTTATTTTGCCCGTCTTTATTTTCTTCTTTATTTTCGTTTAATTCGTCCATGAATTATATATTCTTCTAAATGGCTTTTAAGTAACAAAACTATTTAATTTATACTTAGTACTATCAACATTTTATTGAATTTTATAACAACTTTTAGTGCATAAAAAAAGCTTAGTTTACACTAAGCTTTATTTGCATAAATGGTTAATCGTTGTCCTTTTTTCAGTTTAGAACTTTTTATCCGATTCCATTTTTTAAGTTGTTTTATGGTAACATCATATTGTTCAGCAATAGAGGCTAAAAGATCCCCCCTTTTAACTTTATAATAAATTTTCTCCTGCTTATGCTTTTTATGATAGTTTTTATCCTGTTTGTCAGCTAAGGCTATCAGGTGTTCATCCACTAAATTCAAATTATCAAAATTGTTGATAGATGAGAATTTGATTACTTTATTGTAAGGCAGTGTCAATGAAATTTTTTCACCGGTAAAAGGTATAAAGCCTCTTCTAAGCGATGGATTTAATTCTTTTAGCTCATCAAGTGGCATTTCCAAAGCAATTGATAATTGCTCTAATGAATACCTGTTATCAACCAAAACAGTATCAGTATGATAATTTAAATCCAGTTCTGTTGGGTAAATATTATGCTCTGATGCATAGTTCATGGCATAAGCAGCTGCTATAAATGCAGGTACATAACCACGGGTTTCTCTAGGTAAGTAAGGCATAATAGACCAAAAGTTTCTTTTACCTCCACTTTTTCTGATGGCTTTATTTACATTTCCAACACCACAGTTATAACTGGCTATTACCAATAACCAATCGCCATAAACACGGTATGAGTTTTTAAAATACTTTACAGATGCTTCAGTTGACTTAATAAAATCGCGTCTTTCATCTAAAGCATTGGTAGTTTTTAATCCATACATTTTACCAGTAGGCGCCATAAACTGCCACATACCGGCAGCTCCAACAGGGCTTGTAGCACTATGGTTTAAAGCAGATTCAATTACAGCCAGGTACTTCATTTCCAAAGGAATTCCTTCTCTATCAAATATTTCTTCAATAATCGGGAAATATAGTTTAGATAAAGTAAGCACTTTAGCCAATAATTTACGCTTTCTTACTGTATACAAATCAACGTAAGGTCTTACATTTTCATTGTAATCTAATGGAATTTCTGATTCTAATAAGTCAAGCCTAGCTTTAATGTCCTGATCAGAATAAATTGGAACTTCATTTTCATCAAATCCATATATATTCAAATCACCTTGCCAAACAACCGGGAATAACTTATTTCTAAGCTTTATAGTATTCGAGTCAATAGATGCAAGAAATGCTGCATTATCGCTCACTATAGTTTGAGCATGCAGACAGGTTGCAGAAAGAACCAGAGTACCTATATATAATATTTTTTTTAGCATTAATTTTTATAAAGAAATCAAAAATAGCAATTTCGGATAAATGAAATTGGCTATGTTATCTACAAACGAAATAAATAGTCTTTTATTTAAGAATATTTATTTATCGTTTAACTGAATATTGAATGAACCATTTTCAACTTTCATTTTAGTTGTATCGGTTTCAATAGCCAATAAACCACTAAATGTACCAGATATAATACCATTTGGAGCAAAGTTACATTTAGTAAAGTTAATATTAAAAGAACCCTCCTGAGGATCTAAAATACTGGTTGTATGGTAAATAGTATTGTTTTGAAAATATCTAAAATAGTTGGTATTCAATGAATTTAACACATAACTTAAATCATTAGGCCAGCTTGTACCCGGGTGTTCCAATGAAATTTCCAACCTCGGTAATTGTTCCGTTCCGCTTTTGCTACCAATAATGGTTAATGTGGCATTAGCTTCTGTTGTATTTGACCTTTCTGCCAAAAATGAGGTAAAATCAATGGTTTGACCACCAAAAGTGCCTTTTATATATTGACCACTGCCGTTAGTACTAGTTGTTGAAGTAGTGCTAGTTGTTGATGTGGTGGTGGTAGTTGTCGGAGATGTTGTTTTCTTTTCTTCGCAAGAACTGAATAAAATAACTGAAAGAGTAATAATAGTGATGAGTGTTTTTTTCATTTATAAATATTTTAGAAAGCAATAATGTACAATTTTTATTGAAAAAACAAACAAAAAGCCCATTTAAAAAATGGGCTTTTGTAATTTTTACTAAAATCAGCTATTAATTATGCTTCAATTTGTTGCTGCATTTTTTGTTTATATGCTGCACGAATGTTTTGCATACGATTTTGAATACATGGTTTTACAAATGATTGACGAGCGCGTAATTCCTTAACAACACCAGTTTTTTCAAACTTCTTTTTGAATTTTTTTAGCGCTTTGTCTAATGATTCGTTTTCTTTTACGTTAATATATATCATATCCCTTTACACCTCCCTTCATTGGGCTTGCAAATGTAAGATTATCAAATAAAAATACAAACTATTTTTTTACAATAATAAAAACATCCTCATCATCACGTTTCATTAAATATTTTTCGCGTGCATATTTTTCTAGATTCTTTGCATTTGAAAACAGGTTAACGTAATCCTTATTCAGTTTTTCTATTTCTGTTTTAAAATACTTATTTTCTTCTAAAACCTTATTATACTTAGCTTTCTGTTCCCATTGGTTTACCAGTCCATTTCTATCACTAAATAACAAAACAAACAAAAACACACCAATTGCAATAGCATATTTGTTTATTAAGTATTTATAATATTTGAGTACCAGTTTTTGCATTTTTTAAATTTAAACTAAGAAAAATACCAATTATAATCGCTTTATTTTTTCAAAAATTTAAAATCCAAACCTGGGTAATAAGCATTTCCGCCTAATTCTTCTTCTATACGTAATAGTTGGTTGTATTTTGCAATCCTGTCTGTTCTGCTGGCTGAACCTGTTTTAATCTGTCCGCTATTTAAAGCTACAGCTAAATCAGCTATAGTAGTATCTTCCGTTTCGCCACTCCTATGACTCATAATATTGGTATATGAGTTACGCGTAGCTAAATTAACAGCATCTATTGTTTCTGTTAAACTTCCAATTTGGTTTACTTTTACCAAAATAGAATTAGCTACTCCTTTTTTAATACCATCAGCCAAACGTTTGGTATTGGTTACAAATAAATCATCCCCTACCAATTGTACTTTGCTACCCAATACTTTGGTTAATTCAGCCCAACCGGCCCAATCATCTTCGGCTAAACCATCTTCAATTGATATAATAGGGTATTTATCGCACCATGTTTTCCAATAACTCACCATTTCTGAAGAAGTTAATTGTTTTCCATCTGACTTTTTAAATGTATACAAGCCTGTTTTTTCATCGTAAAACTCGGTTGTAGCAGCATCCATTGCAATATATACATCCTGACCCGGTTTAAAACCTGCTTTTTCTATAGCAGTTAAAACTGTTTCTATTGCTTCTTCGTTCGATTTAATATTGGGTGCAAAACCACCTTCATCACCTACATTGGTTGAATACCCTTTTGATTTTAAAACTGCTTTTAAATGATGAAAAACTTCTGTTCCCATTTGTAATGCCCTGCTAAAGCTATCTGCACCAACTGGCATAATCATGAATTCCTGAAAATCAATAGAATTATCGGCATGTGAACCACCATTTACTATATTCATCATAGGAATAGGTAATGTATTTGCATTTACGCCACCCACATAACGGTATAAAGGCATATTGGCTTCAATGGCTCCTGCTTTTGCACAAGCTAAAGAAACGGCTAAGATTGCATTGGCTCCTAGAACGGCTTTATTGTCGGTTCCGTCTAAAGCAATCATGGCTGCATCTATATTGTTTTGCTCAAATACATCAACTCCTAAAAGCGCATCGGCTATTTTACCATTTATATTCTCAACTGCTTTTAAAACACCTTTGCCTAAATAGGCTCCTTTATCACCATCACGTAACTCCACTGCCTCATGTGCTCCAGTAGATGCACCACTTGGAACAGCTGCTCTTCCTAATGCACCGTCTTCTGTTGTTACATCAACTTCTACTGTTGGATTTCCTCTTGAATCAAGAATTTGTCTTGCTTTAATTTCTACAATTGAGCCCATTTTTTATTTAATTTTTTAAGTTAAGTTTATTATGTATTGTTATTACTAAAATGCTAAAATCGTTGGTTTTTAATTCATTATTCTCACAAAATCATCGAATAAATACCTGCTATCGTGAGGGCCTGGTGCAGCCTCCGGGTGGTATTGTACTGAAAAGGCCTTTTTGTTTTTCAGTTTTATACCTTCTATGGTATTATCGTTTAAGTTAATATGTGTTACTTCTATGTTATCATTATTAGTTACATCATTTGCTTTAACAGCAAAACCATGGTTTTGTGAAGTAATTTCGCTTAACCCGGTTATTAAATTTTTTACCGGATGATTTAAGCCTCTGTGTCCGTTATGCATTTTAAAGGTTTCTAATCCCTGACTTTCGGCCAATATCTGGTGTCCTAAACAAATACCAAACAATGGGACTCCGGCATCAACAATTTGTTTAACCGTATCTACCGCGTATGGCATAACACTTGGGTCGCCAGGACCGTTTGATATCATAAAACCGTCAGGTTTAAATTTCATCATTTCTTCAAATGATGTTTTACAATTAAAAACAGCCAGATAATTATCTCTTTCAACTAAGCAACGTAATATATTTTGTTTTACCCCTAAATCAAGTACTGCTACTCTTCGGGCAGCATTTTCATCACCTACATAGTAGGTTTCAGGAGTTGAAACTTTACTTGAAAGTTCTAAACCTTCCATGGAAGGAGCTTTGTCTAGCTCAGCCTTCAATTCTTCTATTGTTTTTTCTTCTGATGAAATAATGCAATTCATTGCACCTTTCTGACGAATATGTCTAACAATAGCCCTTGTATCTACATCGGCTATTCCTACCAGATTATTTAATGCAAAATATTCCTGGATGGTTTGCGAGGCTTGCTTTCTGTCGTGGACTACATTAAAACTTTTACAAACTAAACCGGCAATTTTTATATTGCTGCTTTCAATTTCGTCATTATGTACACCATAATTACCAATATGAACGTTGGTTTCTACTAAAATTTGTCCAAAATAACTAGGGTCGGTAAATACTTCCTGGTAGCCGGTCATGCCTGTGTTAAAGCATATTTCACCAACTGTTGTACCAATTTTACCAATAGAAGTGCCTTTAAATACAGTGCCATCGGCTAAAAGTAACACTGCAGGAAATTTATTAATTAACTTATTCAAGGTGGTTTGGGTTTTGGCAAAAGTAAACTTTTTTAAGTTTTTTGCCAATGAAGGTTTTCAATGTTTGTCCACATGCTACAATACAAGTTGTAACATGCCTGAAAACACGCTAAAAGTTAACCGGGATACTTTTTAAAATCTGATTTAAATAATTTAATGGCAATACCACATTAAATGTAGAACCTTCGTCTAATTTACTTTCAACCCAAATCCGGCCATGGTGTAGCTCTACTATTTTTTTACAAATTGACAGTCCTAAACCTGTTGATTTTTCACCTGCAGTACCTTTTTTTGATAATGATGTAAAGGGTTCGAAAATAGCAGCTAAATGCTCTTCTCCTATTCCTATTCCGTTATCAATAATTTTTATCAGCACATTATTTTCATCAAACAAAATGGTTTCAATGGCTATTTCTGTATTATTTCGTCCAAACTTAACTGCGTTTGATATGATATTAAAAAACACTCTTATTATTAGATTCTTGTCTCCTTTTATCTCCAGTCCATTAAAATAATCGGTGTGTATTACAATTTCTTTTTTATTTATCTGTGCCTGCAACATTTTAAGCACCGTTTCAATTACTTCTTTCAGTACAATTTTATCTTGCTTTAGTAACATTGTTTTATTGTCTAAAGCTATTGCATCAACTAAATCATTGATTATATTTAATGACAAATCTACACTTTGATTAATAAGCCTGATAAAGTTTTTATTGTCTTCGCTTAAAAGAGTTTCTTCTTCTATAAAGCTCGTAATACTGCTTATGCTGCCTATCGGGCCTTTCAAATCATTTGCTACTGTAGCCAGTATATAATCTTTTTGCTTGTTTAAAACTTCCAGCTCTTTATTCTTTTTGGTAATTTCTTCTTTTAGTAAATTGGCACTTTTTATATTTTTTTGGGCTTTATAAATTAAATATGATAAAATAATAACTGCTATTGAAATGATAATGATTAGATAAATGGCCCATGTTTTTTCAATCTTTTCTATTTTTAAATTTTGTTCTATATCGTTATATTTTTCAAGCTTTTCAGCTATTTCATATCTATTAATTACTCCACTATCCAGCTTCACTTTTTTAAGCTCTTCTAATGAATCTTTTATTGCAATGAAATTCTCAAAATCGTGCACATAATTGGGGCTTTTAGCCATTTTATTGCGTTTATATAAAACCTCCAGATAGTTAAGCCTTTGTTCGCTTATTACCTTATCATCATGAAACAGTTTACCTAGCTTATTCATAACAGAATCAAGCCTTTTCAAGTCTTTCTTTTCTAAATATATTTTAGCCAGCTGGGTACTTATTTCAATTAAGTAGTTATCGGTAATCTTATTATTTTGAATAAGATTAACCGTGTAATTGCTTATAGTAATGGCTCTATTAAACTCTTTTTGTAATGAATAATTGATGGCTAAATTAATATTAGCATTTACTTCACCTATATCTGATTTAAAAAGCTTGGCAAAATGAATGGCTTGTTTAAAATAAAATTCCGCTAAATCATAGTTCCCTAAATTTCTGTAACATAAACCTATATTATCAAAAGAAGCTCTATAATTATAGGTATCTTTCTTTTTAGCATATTGTTCCAATGCTAATTTAAAATGTTCTATTGCTTTTGAGTACTCTTTTTGGTTGTAATAAAATAAAGCAAGGGTTGAATTAAGTAATAATGAGCTCTCATTATCATCAAATTTGGTTAAGATTCTTTTTGCTTTTAGTAAATAGGTTATGGCACCATCTGTATTATTTATTTTTGCCAATAACTGGCTTCTATAAATATATAAATATGCTAAAAGTGTGTCGTTTTTTATTTCTTTTGCAATACTTATGGCCTCTTCTGAGGCATTAAAGGCAGGCAGGTATTTACTTTCATTAATGTAATAGTGCATGAAAGTATTCAAAGCGTAGATATGATACTTTTTTTCTTTTTTCTCAATGGCTAATTTGAGAATGTAGTCATTTATTTTAAATGCTTTTTCGAAATTTCCTGAAAAATAATTTTTTCGGGTTTCCTCTCTTAAGCTATCAAATAGCGCATTGTTTTCCTGAGCTATTAAGCGTGAGTAACTAAAAAATAAAACTACTAAAAGTACCCCTATTTTTATTTGTTTATGTACACTTAAAATTATTACTCTGTACCGATTCATTTTAAAAATTGGAAAACCTTAAAGCAAAGTAAACTAATTATAATTGAATAAATAACATTTAAAATGTTATTTAAAATTCACTGGCTTCCATAAAAGCCAATAGTTCTCTATTTCCTGAAGAGCGTATACCTTCTTTTTCACCTTCCCACCATTTTTGCCCCTGGTGAATAAACACTATGTTCTCTCCCATAACAAAAAGACTCTTCATATCGTGGGTATTTATAATGGTGGTTATATTGTACTCTTTGGTTATATCTTTAATCAGTTCATCTATCACTCGGCTGGTTAACGGATCAAGGCCGGAATTAGGTTCATCACAAAATAAATATTTAGGATTTAATGCTATAGCACGGGCAATACCGACACGTTTTTTTTGACCTCCTGAAATATTGGAAGGGAACAGTTTATTCACATTTACCAGGTTTACTCTGCTTAAACAGAAGTTTACTCTTTCTATAATTTGCTCTTCTGAAAAATCGGTAAACATCCTCAAAGGAAAAGCCACATTATCTTCTACATTCAATGAATCGAACAGGGCTGTATTCTGAAACAACATGCCTATGTCTTTTCTTACGTTTATTTTCTCTTTGTAGTTAAGCTTTAAAAAATTCCTCTCATCAAACATAATGCTGCCTGTTTCAGGCTTAACTAGGCCCACCATACATTTCATTAGTACAGATTTACCTCCACCACTTGCCCCTATTACGAAATTACACTTACCGGTATAGAAATTGGCCGATATATTTTTAAGTACTTGTTTGGTACCAAATGTTTTATTGATGTTTTCTAATTTTATCATTTGAATAACATTAATTGTGAAATGATATAATCAAAAAATATAATACTCATACAACTGTATACCACTGCTTTTGTACTACTCTCTCCCACTTCTAATGCTCCTCCCTGCGTTCTGAAGCCCTGAAAAGCCGAAACGGAAGTAATTAAAAATGAAAAGGTGTATGCTTTGGTCAGGGCAAAAACGAGGTTGTACCCCATAAAATCTGTTCTTAATCCTTTCACAAAACTTTCAACGCTTATAATTCCTGATGCCCAGCCTGAAATAGCCCCTCCTATTAGGCTTAATAACATAGCGTACAAAACTAACATGGGTATGGTTAAAATGCCTGATATAATTTTGGCTAATGAAGTATAATTGGCAGCATTTATACCCATAATTTCCAAGGCATCTATTTGCTCGGTAACTTTCATGGTACCAATTTCTGAGGCTATATTACTACCCACTTTTCCTGCCAGTACTAGTGCGGTTACGGTAGGTGCAAATTCTAAAATATTACTGTCGCGTACAATACGGCCAATTAGGTAATCTGGTAAAATTCCGCTCACTAACTGGTAACCAATTTGAATAGTAGAAACAGCACCTATAAATGAACTGATTAATGATATAATAGCAAATGAGCCTACTCCGATGTTATTACTTTCGGTAAAAATCTGCTTTATAAATATTTTACTTTTTTCGGGCTTGGTAAATACTGCTTTTAAAAACAATAAATACTCACCAAAATGCTGAAAAAACTTCATGTTGTTAATGGTATTTCAGTTGGTAAATATATGGGCATTTTTGGGAATTGAAAGAGTACTTTGTGATAAAAAGAATTATTATATTATTTATGTCAACTGCTTTTACTTCTATACGAGCGTTAAACCTATTAATTATTCTTCAATAATATAAGCCTAACAGCTGTTGGTATAAATTGTTACGTTTATAAATTCACTTTCGTGCAACCCAAATAAATAAAATACTTTAATAGCCCATACACTATAATTTAGTCGGAAATTTAGCCCTAATGAAAAAAAAGTGTTTACATGCTATCAACATTATCATTGTATTTTTTTTATGTAATTTAAGCGCCATCAGTAAATCACAGTTTGGTTTTATTAAAAATAATGGTCAAATAATTGATCAAAATAATCAACCTAATACTGCAGTTAAATACTTGTATAATAGTAATGGTCTTAATGTACAACTTAAAAATGAGGGATTTTCCTATGAGCTTTACAAAAGCAATAAGGTTTTAAAAGATTTTTCCAATTTAACTACCATTAGTAAAAACCCCAACGATAGTTTTAACTTTATTATTGAATCCCATAGAATAGATATAGTTTTTGAAGGAGCTTCGTCTGATTTAGAAATTGTTCCGCTTCTAGCCAAAAACAGCATGGTTAATTTTTATACCACAGGTGTGGGTAGTGATGGAATACAGGAAGTGAATCATTTTAATAAGGTTTTATATAGAAACGTATACCCGAATATTGATGTTGAATTTGTATTAAGTGATAACAATACAAAGTCTGGATTTAAGTACAATTTTATTTTACATCCGGGTGCCACTATCAATAATATTAAATTAAAAATACTGGGAGCCAATAGTTCTAATATTAACAAAGAAGGTAATATTAGTATTGTAAGTGCTTTGGGTATTATTGAAGAAAAAATTCCATATAGTTTCCAAATTACAAATGGTAAAGAAAGTTCTATTCTAGCTCATTTTAAGGAAATAGGGAACAATTTGTTTGGAATTGAAGCACCTGACTATAACATAACAAAAACCTTTATTATAGACCCAACTCCCTGGGCTACTTATTTTGGAGGTGCCATGCAAGACTTTGCATATGATGTAACAACAGATTCATTAAATAATATTTATACTACGGGAATAACTTATTCATCTAATAATATTGCTACTTCAGGCGCTTATCAGAATACATATGTAGCCGGTAGCGACATTTTTATAAGCAAGCACAGTGAAAACGGGCAATTATTATGGGCAACTTATTATGGTGGCTCCGGAAACGATTTCTCCTACAGTATTGTTATTGATGATTCTTTAAATGTTTACATTGGAGGGTCGACCAGATCTCCTTCTATTCAAGCCGGAGCAGATGCTAATAGTAAGGCAATTGTTGCAAGATTTAATACCAATGGAACAAAATTCTGGACGAGTAACTTTTCTGTATCCTATGATGAGGAAATACTTGACATTGCTGTTGGAACCAATAACTATCTCTATTTTGTCGGATATACTTTAAAAAAAGGTTATTGGACTAGTGGCTCAACCTATATTGCAGAAAAAGCATGTGCATACGGTAGAGTTAAAAAATTCTTCGGACATAATTTTCAATTCAGCAGTATATCTCCAGCTTCGAATGCAGCTATAAATGCAGAACTAAATACCATCACACTTGATTCGTCAAATAATGTATACATGAGTGGCTCTTCTGAAAAAATTGATTATAGCTTTAACAGTTACACAAGCATCAACTCGCCTAATATCGGTTTTCTATTAAAAACAACTGCTGATTTTACCAAAGTTTGGAGTAGATATTTTAGTAGAACTCCTAAATCCGTTACAAAAGTATTTCAAAACGATTTAGTTTTGGTTGAATCTGAAAATGGTAACTCTTATTTAACTCATTTGAATTCAAATGGTAACTTAATAAGAAGTATTGGCATAAATAATACTACAATCACGCAAATCAGGCCATCAGGAACTAAGCATTTTATTGTATCCGGATATACTTCCAATAATTATAATTTATCTACGCCTAATGCCTTTCAAAAAAATCACGCCAATGCTTTTGAATACTTAAATACCAATAACGATGCTGTTTTAATCAAATATGATTCAAGTGGTAATAAAATTTGGGGTACTTATTTTGGAGCAAGTTGCAATGATTATGCAAACTCTCTGGCAATTAGCAAAAGCAACCAAGTTGTATTGATTGGAAACACAAATTCAACCACTAAAATAAGTACGCCAATGGCTGCAAATACTATTTTTAGTGGTGGTGAAGATGCTTTTATTATGTTATTTAATGATTCGGGTTATTTGAATGGGATTAATAATAATATAATTACTTGCTATAACAAATTATGTAGCACAACGGATACAGTAACACTAACAGGTTCAACACCGGGAGGGGTGAGTGGCTCTGTAAATTATTTATGGTTAAAATCTACTTTGGGTGCTGATACCGGATATGCAGCAGCACCGGGTATTAACAATACAAAAGATTATAAATTAACCAATAATACAGCCGCCTGGTACAAAAGAGTAGTTATTAATGGTACAAATAAGGATACTTCTTTATTTAAAAGGATTGATTTTATGCAACACCCGGGTGGTGGATTTTTGTTAAGTAAAAATACTATTTGTCAGACGAGTTCTACTTTATTTACTGATACCAGTACTTTTTCAAGAAGCAAAATTGAAATGATAGCATCCCCTGCAACAGGTAGTTATAATGGTAATTTAACTTTTCAGGATACCGGAATATTTTCTATTAAATTGATTAACCACAATAATGGCTGTATTGATACCATTAGCAAAAATGTAACTGTGCAATCAAAACCATTTGTTGGTTTTACTATAAACAAGGATATACAGTTTTTAAATAATAATTCTTTCCAACTGAATGATACTTCAACATTTGCAGGACTATCATCTGTTCGTTCATGGAGTTTTAGTAAAAATAATGCAGATACCTCAAATTTAAAAATGCCTGTTAAAACTTATAATGCTTTAGGTTATAACTTTATAAAGTTAAAAGTAGTAGGCAATAATTTGTGTTCGGACTCAATAACGAAACAAGTAGCTGTATGCAAAAACATTGAGAATAACACCATTAAATCTGAAACACAAAATTGCAATAGCTCTACTATATTAGGTTCTGCGCCAATCGGAGGTTTTACAACTCTAAATGAAGATTTCAGCGATTTTAACGCTCTTCCGAATGGTTGGTTTTCTGCAAATATGCTACAGGCTACCTATCATAATTTATATTATGGAAGTCCTCAAGGGCCTTGGATACCCAACTATAATGTTGTTAACAGTTATGGACGAACTGACCCAAAAGGTGCTCTTTATGCTAATTCATATTATTATTCTTACTTAGAAAGTCCAATTTTTACAAAAACTAAAAATGGTGTCACTGTAAAATTTGATATATACGATAATGTAGCCGAACATAAATATAATTTAGTTCCAATGCAGTATGACACTGTAGTACTTTGGGCTAAGCTTAATGGTGACTATCAAATAGTAAGGCGTTATGGTGGAAATGAAATTCTTTCAAGAATACGAGGTAATCAAAGTGGTTTTTTACCGCCAGACTCAATTAATTGGAAAACATTTGAAACTATTTTACCAATGGGAACAACGCAAATTAAATTTACTTTTTATCAAGGGGTAAACTATTTTGGAAACAATAGAACATATATAGATAGAATTATACTTGATACCGTCACGCAGAAAAGTGTTTCGTGGCTTAGTTCGTCTTCTTTAAACGGTACATATTTACCAGCAACAGGTACTATTTCCGGTAACAATTTTATAAGTAACACTCCAGGATCAAACTTTTATAAACGTGTTTATAATACCGGAGAAATAAGTGATACTACTGAAGCGGTTCTTATTAATATTTACCCTAAGCCTACTGCTCTTTTTACTACTAGTGATTCACTACAATGTTTAAATGGCAATAAATTTAATTTTACCAATAATTCTACTATTGCAACAGGTGGCTCTATAACTAAGTATTTATGGAAACTTGGAAATGGAGATACCTCTTCTTCCACTTCCATCATTAACAAAACATATAAAGCAGCAGGAAATTACACAGTTAAATTAATTGCATCTACTAATAATAATTGTACCGATTCTATAGCAAAAAATATTAGGGTATATCCAAATCCAAAAATTGGGTATATTTCTACTAAACAATTGGGTTCTACCACCAAAATTACTTTTGTAGATACAACCAGCAATGTAAAAAACAGATTATGGACTTTTGATAAGTTAATTACCGATACAGCTAAAATATCAATCCAAAAAGTTTTAAGTGGTAGTTTAATAATGGTCAAGTTGTTGGTCATGTCGAAGGATGGTTGTTCTGATTCAATTAGCAATATGATAAGAACGCTTCCTGTAACCTGGTTAAAGATTGCAGCCAAAAGAGTATTGGAAACAGAGGCAGCTATTACATGGTCAACAGGCAGTGAAATTAACAACTCCCATTTTGAAATTGAAAGTAGTTCTGATTTTAAAAACTGGAAAACTATTGGAAAGGTAACAGGTAATGGAAATAGTAATATGGTAAGAGACTATCAATTTATTGATAAAGAAGCTATACATCCCATTATTCATTACAGAATTAAACAAGTGGATTTTGATGGTAACTATGAATATTCAAACATAGTAAATATAAGTTCTGAGATAGCCATGAGCACAAACATAAAAGTTTACCCTAATCCGTTTGTAAATGATGTTACCATTGAACAACTAGAGTATGATTACAGTAATACGGCCTATTTGTATGATAATACGGGTAAATTAATCCAACAATTTCACTTGTATTCAAACATGGAGAACTTAATAATTAGTGATTTATTAAGTCCGGGTATCTACCATTTAAAAGTAAACGGAACTACTTCTAAAATAACCAAAATAGAAAATAAATAATAGTGTAAACTATTGTTTATTTTCCAAACTCATGCCCCATTTTATCGCGCTTTGTTTCAAAGTATTTTTTATTGTGCGGATTTGATTCTACTACAATGGGTACGTTTTCTACTATTTCTAAACCATAACCAATTAACCCTGCCCTTTTTGTTGGATTATTGGTCATTAAGCGCATTTTGCAAATTCCTATATCGCGCAACATTTGTGCGCCTACGCCATAATCTCTTTCATCCATTTTGAAACCTAATTTTATATTGGCTTCAACGGTATCTAGCCCCTGTTCCTGTAATTTATAGGCTTTTAGCTTATTAATTAATCCAATGCCTCTACCTTCCTGGTTAATGTAAATAATAACACCTTTACCTTCTTTTTCAATCATTTGCATTGATTTGGCTAACTGATCGCCACAATCGCAACGCATGCTATGGAATATATCGCCAGTAACGCAACTTGAGTGTACACGCACTAAAACAGGTTCATTTTCTTCCCAGGTTCCTTTTTGAAGTACTAAATGTTCCTGATCGGTATCTATTTGCTTATATGCTGTTAAAATAAAATGCCCGTACTCGGTTGGCATATCCACTGAAATGATTCTTTGAATTAAGCTTTCCTTTTTTAGCCGGTAAGCTATTAAATCTTTAATAGTTACCAATTTCATGTCAAACTTCTCGGCTACTTTAATCAATTCAGGTAAACGAGCCATTGTTCCGTCTTCATTGAGTATTTCCACTATACAACCTGCCGGTTCAAAACCTGCTAAACGTGCAAAATCAATAGCTGCTTCCGTGTGTCCAGCTCTTCTTAATACGCCTTCGGGTCTTGCTTTTAATGGAAATATATGTCCGGGTTTGCCTAATTCTTCTGGTTTTGTAGCAGGGTCAATTAATGCCTGTACTGTTTTGGCCCTGTCTTGAGCTGATATACCTGTTGTACAACCCTTACCTAATAAATCTACCGAAACGGTAAACGGGGTTTCGTGTAAAGTGGTATTATCGCTCACCATTAACTCTAATTTTAATTCCTGACAACGGCTATCAATAAGTGGAGCACAAATTAATCCCCTGCCTTCTTTAGCCATAAAATTAATAACCTCGGGGGTTACATTTCGGGCTGCTGTTAAAAAATCTCCTTCGTTTTCACGGTCTTCATCATCAACTACAATAATAATTTTACCGTTTTTTATATCCTCAATGGCTTCTTCTATGGTATTAAACATCTCTTGATTTTTGATTTATGTTTTTTGATTTATGGGTGTTGAATTTAAAACCTGCAACTACCCTACCCTATCAAATCATTCAGCTTGGTTAAAAAGCTTCTCAATTCCTTTAATTTTTCAATGGTTTCCTGATTGCTCTGTAATTTGGGCTGTTTATTTAATTTTTCTTTGGCACCTTCAATGGTGTACCCTTCTATTTTTATTAACCGATATAGCAGACTAAATGTTTCAATATTTTTTTTGCTGTACTTTCTGGTACCTTTTTCTGTTTTATCGGGTTTAAATTGTTTAAACTCTTTTTCCCAATAACGAATTAGCGAGACAGAAACATCAAATTTTCTGGCTAACTCTCCAATATTGATATAGTACTTTTCTATTTCCTCGCTGGGCATTAAACAAAACGTGGATCGGTTTCCATTACGTGTCCGCAATTTTTGCAGGTACGTAATTCTTCAGAGCTATAAAATTCTTGAAAACGTGGTAAGAAATCGTTCTCAATATCATTTAATTCAAATTTATATTCATGTAACTGATGATTGCATTTTTCGCAAAACCACATTAAACCATCTGTTAAACCTTTTCCTTTCCTCACTCTTTCAACTACTAAACCAATTGAACCTTCCGTTCTTATAGGTGAATGTGGGGTATTAGGCGGACATAAAAACATATCGCCCGGGCCTAATTTAATATCAACTGCTTTACCCTCCTCCTGAATACGAACAGTTATTTCTCCTTCTAACTGATAAAACAACTCTTCTGTTTCATTGTAATGGTAATCTTTTCTGGCATTTGGTCCACCAACTATCATTACAATATAATCTGTTCCTTCTGGATATAAATTCTTATTAGCAACAGGTGGTTTTAGCAAATGTCTGTTTTCATCTATCCATTTTTGCAGGTTAAAAGGTCTTCTTATCATGTTAGTAGTTTTAAATGTGACTGATTAAAGATTTCAAATATAAAAAATGCCCTAAATCTTTTTATTATTTAGGGCATTTTATTTTATGAGTTTAATTTCTTATGGTCGGCTAAAAATTTCTCTAAGCCAATATCTGTTAACGGGTGTTTTAGTAAGGCTAAAATACTGTCAAGCGGGCTTGTAATAATATCGGCTCCTGCTTCAGCCGACTTAATAATGTGTATAGGATTTCTTATTGATGCGGCTAATATTTCTGTTTCGTAACCTTGTACTGAAAATATATGCGAAATCTGGGCTATCAGTTCCATTCCGTCAAATCCAATATCATCTAACCTGCCAACAAATGGCGATATATATGAAGCTCCTGCTTTGGCGGCTAAAATAGCCTGGCCGGCACTAAATACTAATGTGCAATTGGTTCTGATCCCTTTACTGCTAAAATATTTTATGGCTTTAATACCATCTTTTATCATAGGTACTTTTACCACTATATTTTTGTGAAGTGCGGCTAAAGCCTCTCCTTCTTTAATTATTTCATTATAAGTAGTTGAAATTACTTCAGCACTTACATCACCATCTACTAAAGCGCAAATATCTTTGTAATGTTGTATTACAGCAGCATCGCCTTTAATGCCTTCTTTTGCCATCAGTGACGGGTTGGTTGTAACGCCATCTAAAATTCCTAAATCGTTTGCTTCTTTAATTTGAGCAAGATTGGCTGTATCAATAAAAAACTTCATAATATATTTTTTGGAGCCGCAAATAAAATGAAATTATGTTAATTTATTTTGTTAAATAGTTAACCAATAATATACAAAGTAATGAGTTGGTAATTAAGCTGGGGTTAAATTTCAAATTTGTTCACTTCTGTTACTTCACCAGGTTTCATTTTGCCAAGAACAGTATTTCCAATCCTTACCCTAAAAAGCCGTAAGGTAGGAAAACCAACGGCTGCGGTCATTTTTCTAACCTGACGGTATTTACCTTCGGTCAGTGTGATAGAAATCCAGCAGGTTGGTCCATGTCTTTCATCTCTTATTTTTTTGGTCCGTTCTTCAAAATTCGGTTTATCTGCTAAACGGAATACTTTGCATGGCCGGGTTGTATATTTTACATTTCGTATCCCTATTTCAACACCTTTTTGCATTTGCTCAATGGCCTCATCAGTTACTAAACCATCTACCTGTGCATAATATTCTTTTTCTACTTTACGACTGCGTATGTATTCGCTTACGGCCCCATCTGTAGTTAACAGCAAAAGTCCTTCGCTATCCTCATCCAGCCTGCCTATAGCCATTATACCCTCCGGAAATGGATATAACTCTCCTAAAAGCTTTTTCTTTTTAATATCAACAACAAACTGGCTTAAATAGCCAAATGGCTTATGAATAATAAAATGTTTATGGCTTTCCATTTTACTTCTTAACTATTTTTCAAGGGGACTAACAAATGTTCGAGGCCATTTAGTTTAATTTCGTACATAGTTTCTAGCTGTACGCCTAGTTTTCCTTTCGGAAAACCCTGCCTTTGCATCCATTCAAGATAATACACTGGTATATTACAAATAGTTACATCTTTGTATTTACCATATGGCATCTTTGTTTGTACTAAACTTAGTAATATTTCTTTCTGGTTATACTCCGGCACTCTGAAAAAATAATTTTATTTCATCTAATTCTTTAATTTTCTCTAAGCTTAACGCACTTAAAGGCTTGGGAATAAAATCAATAATTAAAGGATAAGAATGAGCCCTTTGTTTATCTTCTGGATTTACGCTTGATGATAAAATAACGACTTTAACACTTTTATGGAATTCAGCATAATCGCTGTTAAATAATTCTAAAAACTCCCAGCCATCCATAACCGGCATATTCAAATCAAGCAATATTAACGAAGGTAAGTTTTGCTCTGCAAGAGGTAGTTTCCTTTGTTCATCAAAATAACTTAAAGCTTCTTTACCATTGGTAACAGTAATTGTTTTATTGCTAAACGAAGCCTTTTGCATAATCATATTACACAACATCAAAGTTATGGAATCATCATCTACGCATAATACTAAAGGAATCATATTTTATTTTTTAGCAAAAGTAATAATAAATTTTGTACCAACACCTTCTTTACTTTCTACGTCAATAGTTCCGCCTAATGAACTTATTTGTGACTGTACCAGGTATAAACCAATTCCTTTGCTATCAGGGTGATTATGGAATTTCTGGTACAGGCCAAATATCTTTCCTTTAACTTTTTCTTCGTTAAACCCAATACCATTATCTTCAAAATAAAGAACTGTTTGCTCATTAACCAAGCGGGTATATACTGTAATAACGGGATTCCGGTCTTTGTGCTTATATTTAATGGAGTTGGTAATTAAATTTAAAAATATACTCTCCATATAAGCGTTACTGAAGTGTATTTCATTAGACGCTGAAAAATCCACTTTTATTTGAGCGTGAGCATTCTTAACAATGGAATCAATGGAATATTTTACTTCTTCTAAACAAGTATCCAGCTTAACCTGCTGTAAATTCTGGTTTGTATTTTCTTTTATAATAAGAATTTTTATTAAATCATTTAATGTCTCATTCAAATGAAATGTTGACGTTTTAAATCCTTTAATCAGTTCTTTGTTATCACTATCCTCAATTTTACTTAAATCAATTAAATCGGCAATAGCCATTAAATTGGTTACAGGTGCCCGCATATTATGCGAGGTAATATAGGAAAACTGCTTAAGTTCTTTATTATTTTGGGTAAGCTCTTTTATTAATTGTAGTTTTTCCGATTCTGCTTTTTTCTTTTGCGATATATCTCTGGAGTTTACAACAATAGCTCTTATGGAAGGATTATTTAGCTGGTTATTACCCTGAGCCTCCAAATAAATATACTCACCATCTTTATTTAATAATCTAAATTCCGCAACGGGGCTATTACCTTCATTTTCCATTGCATTTTTAAATGCCTGAGCTACTATTAAGTAATCTTCCGGATGTACTATTTCGAAAATGTTTTTACCTTGTAATTCATTTTCCTCATAACCCATTATCTGTTTTATGGATGAGCTTTGGTATTTTATAAAGCCTTTCTCATCTATTAATGAAATAATATCGGAAATATTATGAACCAACGATTTAAACCGCTCTTCGCTTTCTTTAATTCCTTTTTCTGCAATTTTTTTATCGGTAACATTTCTAATTATAGCTAATACTTCGTTGGAACCAAAAGGTACTATCCTACCTTCAAAATCATATTCTTTGTCGTTTAAGTTTAATGAATACTCATAGTTTATTAATTCCTGGGTAGTTACTACATGATTAATTATTTCTATTAACTCATTTGCCAAATCAGGAGGCATAAAATCGGTTGGCTTTTTACCGATAAATTCTTCGGGTGGAACAATTAACAAATCATTATCGGGCGCATGGTAATCAATAAAGGTACCATCTGCTGAACTTCTGAAAATTAAATCAGGCAAAGCTGAAATAATTGCTTTTTGTAGTGAATCACTTTTCTGAAGTTTTTCTTCGCTCTGAATCAACCGCTCATTTGCTTTTTGTAATTCTTCCTGTGCTAATTTTGTCTCATGTATATCTGTTAATGAACCAGCCATACGAACAGGGACATTACTTTCGTCCCAAATAGCCTGACCTCTTACTAAAAACCATTTATATGTTCCATTTTTTAGCTTTAAACGATACTCATTGCTGTAGTTTATTTTGTTTAATAAGCTATTCTCTATAGCTAAAACTGTTCTGTTATAATCATCAGGATGGGCGGCTTCTATCAAAAATTTCGTATCATCTAAATAATCGTTTTCGGCATAACCCAACATGGTTTTAAACCGGTCTGAGAAATAAATTGAATTGGTTTTTACATTCCAATCCCAAATACCATCACTGGAACCGGCTATGGCTATGTTAAAACGTTGTTCACTTTCTTTTAGCTCTTGTTCTATCTTACTTCTTTCACTTATATCAATTACAAAAGCGCAGTTTAACTCAATGTCGCCAAATTGAATAAAATTGGCCTTTATCTCTACCAAAAGCTCGGTTCCGTCTTTCTTTTTTTGTTTGGTTATAAACTCAATCGTTTTATTTTTCTTTAATTCTTCCCAATGTTTTGGCCATGTTTCAATATTGTATTCCGGATTTATATCTCCTACACTTAAACGCATTAGTTCAGCTTTGGTATAACCGAGGGTATTGTGGGCGGCTTCACTCATTTCAAAGAATGTAGCATTTGATTTAATCCAAAAAACTGACATAGCCGCTTTTTGAATGGTAAACTCTACTAAGTGTAATTGTTCTTGCGTATGCTTTTCGGTACTGGTATCACGTGCATTGCCAATATAAACATTTCCGTCATTATCAGTTTTTACTACAGTAACTCTTGATTTGTACCAAATATAATTGCCATTTTTGTGCAGTACCCTGTATTCTATTTCATCGGGGGCTTTGTGCCGAATTAACTTTAATAAAAATGTTTTGCATTTAACTAAATCATTGGGATGAATAAAAATTTCAAATTTATGTCCTAAAACTTCTTGTGGCTGATGTCCTAATAATTTTGTCCAGCTTGGGGAAATGTAAGTAAATAATCCCTCTACATTAATCTCAAAAATAATATCGTTAGAGTATTCTATTAATTGCCTGTAAATATTTTCTTGTTTTGATTTATTTACTGGCGTTAAAATTGTACTACGCATTTCCCGCAACTCCCTTTCAAGCTGAGACAGTTTTTGCTTTAGTATAATATTTTCGTTTTCTAAACTCATCAATTAACCATTTTAAACAATCTTATTATTACACTACAATCATACTAATTACATTCCGGTAAAGCCTGAATATTTAAATCATAAAATTAATTAACCTATGTAGTAAATTTTTTATTTTTTGAATTTTATTATAAACGTGGTGCCCTCACCTTCTATACTATTAACTGATATTTCGCCACCTAATGCTGTTACCTGTGAGTATACCAAATACAGCCCTATTCCTTTGCTATCAGGATGGTTATGAAACTTTTGGTACAACCCAAATATTTTACCTTTTACTTTTTCTTCATTAAAGCCAAGCCCATTGTCCTTAAAAATTAATTCAATAAACTCTGTACCTGATTTTGCTTCAATTTGGATAACAGGTTTACGGGCCGGATGAGCATATTTGATTGAGTTGGTTATTAAATTTAAAAATATACTTTCCAAATAACCTTTATTAAAACTTACTACAGGGGCTTTTGAAAAATCAACTTTAATAATTGCATCTGAATTATTAATAATAGAACTTATGCTTTCGCATACATAATCAAGCACTGCTTTAAATTCAAGGTCAAATACTTTTTGGTTGGTGTTTTCTTTTATAATTAAAATTTTAATTAAGTCGTTAAGTGTCTCATTTAAGTTTTGAGTTGACTGCCTCATAGCTTCTATTAAAGTCAATGTTTCTTCATCAACAATTTTTGAAGTATCTAACATTTGAAAAATGGCCAATAAATTAGTTAAAGGCGCTCTCATATTATGCGAAGTAATATAGGAGAACTGCTTTAACTCTTTGTTATTGCTTGTTAGTTCATTGATAAGTTTTTTACGCTCATCATCCATTTTTTTCTTTTCAGTTATATCTTTTGTAGCAGAAAAAATAAGTCCTTCTTTAACCAAGGGAGTGCAAGTCCATGCAAGCCATTTTATTTCACCATTTTTAGCTATAAACCTGTTTTCAATATAAATATTTGAATTATTTTCCTGAAAATTTTCAACGGTAAATAATGTTTTATGTTTATCATCTGCATGCACAAATTCTATGAGTGGTACAGCAAGTAATTCCTGCTCCGTATATCCTAAAATTCTGGTAAAGGCAGGATTTATTTTTTTAAAGTAGCCATCCATACCGGCTATAGAAAGCAAGTCAGGCGATAAGGTAAAAAACTGGTTCAACTCCAGTTCTTTCCTGTTTTTTTGAATATCGGCTCCTATCTGGCTTGTTAGTTTATTTAGCAAATCTGCGTATAGCTGGTCTTTTGTAAATGGTTTGACTGAAAACAGATTAAATACGGCCACTACTTCATTGTTGAAATAAATAGGTAAAGCCATTCCACTCACCAAGCCTGCATTTTTAGCACTTTCTTTTCTTACAAAAATAGAATTCTGTAAATCTTTTATGTATATCCTTTCTTTGTTTAACCAGGCTGTACCTGGCAAACCTTCACCTTTTTCTATAGTACTTATGCTGGCATCGCTTCTTTTTAAAAATATTTTTTTATTGGTACTCCAATCTGCCCTGAAAACCATTTTATTCTCATCAATATTCAAAGACCAGACTTCCCCATATTGAAAATCTAAATGCCGGCAAACTTTTTCTATTACTTCGCCTAAAGAGTTTTCTAAATTATTACTGCCATTAATTGACTTAACTATTTCAAATATGGTTTCTTTTTCAATTATGTTTTTATTACGCTCTGTCGTATCTCGTTGAATGGAAACCCAGTTGGTATATGAACCATCCATATCACCAATAGGAACAATAGCTAAGTTAACCCAAAACTCTTCTCCGTTTTTTTTGTAATTAATTACTTCAATTTCGCAGGGTTTAAAGTTTTTTAAAGCTCTGTCTAAACGGTCTAATGCTTTTTTATTTGTTTTAGGTCCTTGTAATATTTTGGGCGTTTTACCAATTACTTCTTTTTTGGTATAACCCGTCATTTTAGTGAAAGCTTCGTTCACAAAAACTATTTCATAACCTTCTTCGGTTTCATTCGCACCTGTTATTAAAACACTTTCAGTTGAGTTTGTAATAACTGATTCGTACAGTTTTAATTGTTGTTCTTTGTGTTTTTGTGAGCTTATGTCCTGCATCGCTCCTATCATTCTAATGGCTTTGCCATTTTCATTCCTCACTATTACACCCTTATCTTCAACAAAAGCATATTCACCATTTGATTTTAAATACCGGTACTGAGCGTTCCAATTATTCTCTCCACTATCAATTGCTTTTTGTAAACTTTCAAATATTCGTTCTCTGTCTTCAGCATGAATAAAATAATTTGACTCATTAAAGTAATTATTATTTTCAATTACATCATAACCAAACAAAGTATAATAACCCTTACCCCAAAATAAATGGTTCGTCAATAAGTCCCAATCCCAAATAGCATCAAACGTAGCTTGGGTAACATATTCAAATCGTTCGTTACTTATCTTTAAATCTTTTTCAATTTTTTTACGTTCGCTAATGTTTTCCAAAGCCATTAGTAAACCTACTACTTCATTACTTTTATTTGTAATCGGTGAAAACTTGATATTAAACCAATTCTCCAGATTGTCCCGGGTTTTATTTCCAATTACATCAAAATCCATTTTATTACCGGCAAGCACATGCTGTGCGCGCTCTAAAATACCGGCTCTTGAATCCAATGGAAAATAATCTAAATAATAAGCATCCTTAACCAATTCTTTGTTATGCTCGTCAACAGTATATTGCTGAGCTCTTCCATTAAATGAAACTATTTTTAAATCAGTAGAGAATAAAATAAAACCTATTTCTGTATTGTCGAAAACAGAACGAATCTGGCTTTCAGATGCCTGAAGAGCATCTTCTACTTTTTTACGGTTGGTTATATCATTAACCAAAGCACAGTTTAATTCTAAATCTCCGTATTGAATATAGTTAGCATTAATTTCAACATCAATTAAAGTACCATCTTTATGAATGTGTTTACTCTCAAAACTCAGGTGTTTTTCTTTTCTTAAATGTTCCCAGTGCTGTACCCAAACTTCGGGGGTGTAATTATAGTCGATATTAGCAACGGATATATTTTTAAATTCTTCTTTAGTATAACCCAGCATTTTATAAGCATAATCGTTATAATCTAAAAAAGTGCCATCGGGCATATTCCATAGTATGGAACTTTCTATATTATTTAAAGTAAATCGCGATAATACTATTTCTTTTTCAATCTGTTTTCTGGTAGTTATATCCCTTGAATTAATAATAATGCCATTTACTGCAGGATTATCCAACTGGCTGTTCCCACTGGCTTCAAAATATACATAACTTCCATTTTTACTTAAAAATCTGAACTCAATTAAATTGCTTAACCCTCCCTTTTCAATACCTTTTTCAAATTCATGTTTTATAAGTACCTGATCATCTTTATGAATATAATTTAAAATATTCTGACCAATGAGTTCATCCTCGTCATAACCCAATATGTTTTTGATGGATGAACTTTGAAATACAACTTCTAATTTCCTGTTTACAACTGTTATTACATCAGCTATATTTTTAACTATAGCTTTTAATTTAGCTTCGTTTTTTTCTAATGTATCTGTTTCATTAAAGGCTGAATTTGCTATTTCTGTTTGATTGGTATTGTTACATGTAATATAATAATGTTGCTCTCCATTTTGCTCATCAACAAAAAAAATATTAGTAATAAAAACAGGAAAATGGAACCCTTCTTTATGAACACCTGTAAATTTTGTTAAAGGATTTACATCTAGCTTGACAAAACTAGCAAAATCAATTGTTTGAGTCGGATTTTTAACTAAATCGGTAAATGAATAATTGAGCAGTTCTTCATTACTATATCCAAATATTTTGCCGGCTGTATTATTGGCTTTACAAATATTACCCTTTGCATTGGTTACAAACAATGCCTGTTTTGCATTATCTAATATAGTTTTTAAAGTATTATAGTTAATTGAGCTATTCAATTTTATTATCAATTATATTTTATGGAAATCCTTTACACATTTTTGATAGACTTTTGGTATAAAATTTATCACAAATGAGTACGAATCAAAAATAATTCACTTAGAACTATTTTGTTGTATCATTTTATGGAGTTTTAAACTTACTTGCTAACATTAATGCAATAAATACATAGCTCACCTATAAAAGTATTATTCCGCAAAATAGTGTTTCACTTCTTTATTTTGTCTTAATTCCTTTAAATTATCTATACCTAATGCTTTATCAATAAAACAAAAAATCATTGGATTCTGGTCTGCCTTTGTTTTATCTTCAGGGTTAACACTGGATGACAATAATGCTATTTTGATGTCAGGATAAACACTTCCGTACTTTTTAGCAAACAAATCTAAAAACTCCCATCCATCCATCAATGGCATATTCAAATCAAGGAAAATCAAATTAGGTATTTTTCTGTCGTTTTCAGCCAATTTATCTTGTTGTTCAAAATAATCAAGTGCTTCTTTACCATTTTCAGCAGTTACCACTTCTGAACAAAAACTTGCCTTTTTAAAGTTTAACTTACTTATCATTAAAGCAACTTTATCATCATCAACGCAGAGTACTAATGGAATCATATTTGTTGTTAATTTAAAAACGTTATTGTAAAAGTAGTGCCTTCATTTTCTTTACTGCTCACTTTAATATTTCCACCTAAGGAAATCACTTGCGAATATACCAAATACAAACCAATCCCTTTACTATCAGGATGATTATGGAATTTTTGATATAAACCAAAAATTTTACCTCTCACTTTTTCATTGTCAAACCCTAATCCATTGTCAGTAAAAACAAGTTCTATGGTATTATTAACGGCAGTGGTCGTAATGCTTATTTGAGTCCTTCTGTCAGGGTGAGCATATTTTATTGAATTGGTAATTAAATTTAAAAAAATGCTCTCTAAATAGCTTTTGTTAAAGTTTACTTTTTCAGCTTTACTAAAGTTGCTTTTTATACTCGCCTTGGCATTTTTTAATAGCGAGTCTATGGATTTAGTTACTGCTCGTACAGAATCGCTAAAATATATTTCCTCCACATCCTGATTTGTATTTTCTTTTATAATCAGAATTTTTATCAAATCATTTAAAGTTTCATTTAAGTGATATGTTGATGTTTTCATTGCATCTAATAAAACCCTGGTCTCCATATCTGTAATTTTAGACAAATCTAAAATATCGAAAATAGCCAATAAATTGGTTAACGGAGCCCTCATGTTATGAGAGGTAATATATGAAAACTGCTTAAGTTCTTTGTTATTTTGGGTCAGCTCTTTCAGTAAGTGTTCTTTCTCTTCTTCTGCTATTTTCCGCGCTGTTATATCCCTTTCTATTGCAATCCAATGCGTATATGTGCCTGCTTCATTGGCTATAGGCACAATTGAAAAATTCATCCAGAACTCCTCACCATTTTTCCTGTAATTAATTACTTCGGCCTCCACAGGTTGCCAATCATTCATTGCTTTCTTTACACGCTCAATTTCTTTTTGATCGGTATTGACTCCCTGGAAAATATTTGGACTACGTCCTATTAGTTCTTCTTTTGAGTATCCTGTTATTTTACAAAGTGCATCATTTACATAAATAATTTTTTTACTTGCGTTTTCACTGAGCTCGTCTTCTAATATTATTACCCCATCTTTGGCATTAATAATTACTGATTCTAATAATTTAAGCCTGTGTTCTTCTTGTTTTTGTTTGGTTAAATCCTGCATGGCGCCAATCATACGAATGGCTTTACCAGCTCCATCTCTAACAGCAATAGCTTTATCTAATACATAAGCATAGGTTCCGTCAGCTTTTAAATATTTGTATTCATAAGTCCAGTTTAATTCTCTCCCCTGTAAAAACGTATTTAACGACTGCATTACATTTTGTATATCGTCTTTGTAAATTCTATTCTTCCATTCGTTTCCTTTTACAAACTCGTTTATATTGGTATAGCCGAATAAAGTTTTAAAGCCGCTTCCCCAATATATTAAATCATTCACAATGTCCCAGTCCCAAATAGCATCAAACGTAGCCTGCGTTACATATTCAAATCGTTCATTGCTTTTTATTATTTCTTCTTCGGCCTTTTTCTTTTGGGTTACATCGCGTGCTACGCAGTACATTAACTGATCCGTAGAGTCCCATCTTGCTGACCACGATAATGGAACCGAAGTCCCGTCAATTCTTATATACCTATTTTCGAAAGTAGACACTACCTGGCCATTCATAATCAAATGCATTGATTTTTGAGTGTCTGCTATATCTGCTTCATAAACAAACTCATTATATGATTTGCCTTTTAAATAATCAATTGGAAAGCCTAGTATATGTTCTGCTGCTTTATTTAACAGAACAAATTTACCTTCCCTGTCAATGGTGCAAATAATATCCTGAGAAGCCGACATAATTTTAGTTAAGTCGTTTTTTGCTTTTTCAATAGACTGGCGTATTAATTTATCAGCCGTTATATCATTAGCAATACCGTATACCCCGGTAATTTTATTATTAACTATAATAGGCAGGACGATTAAAGATATCAGTATTTCTTTTTGTTTCGCATTGATTACTCTTATTTCTGCTTCACTAACTGCACCTTTTTTAGCATCATCAAAATAGCTGCTTACGCGTGCTAAATCATCCTGGTGTATAAACCTATTGAAATTACTCTTTAAAATTTCTTCTATAGTGCAATCTGCTTTTTGAGCAAATACATCATTGGCGCTAATAAAATTACCTTCTAAATTAACTGAGAAAACCGCTGCAGGGTTCTGTTCGTATAAAGATTTATATTCCTGCTGACTAATTTCCAGTTTCTCTTGTATTACCTTTTGCTTATCTATATCTTGAAAAATTCCAAATAAACGGGAGCACTTTCCATTTCTAAATTCAGCTTCACCTTTTACTCTAACCCAGCACTCTCTTTGTTTTATAGTAACAATTTTCAACTCAATATCAAAAGAAGTACCTTTTTCTACCGTCTCCTTCAATAACCTGTTAATGGTTTTTCTATTATATCCTTCTTTATAAAAATTAATAGCTGTTTCTATATCAGGAATAAAATCACCAGGCACTTCGTGAATTTCTTTTGTTACCTGACTCCAATAAAGTGTGTTATGCAACAAATCCAGTTCCCATCCTCCTATTCTACCAACTTTACTGCTCTCCTCCAGCATTCTTTCTGTTTTTCTTATTTCAGAAATATCGGTTATTACCTTGCTTATCCTATCTTCACCTGTAACAAAATCTTTAAATATAACCGAGGAAAATTCTACCGGAAAATGTTCTCCGTTTTTTCTAATGCCTACAGCTTCACCTTTTATTCTCCCCTTTTTAAACTGGGCTTCCAATAATTTTGAAAATTGAGGATCATTATGGTCAATTATATGTTGGCAGGCATTTTGTTTCAGCTCTTCTTCTGAGTAGCCAAATATTTCAATGGCCGCATTATTTACTTCTAAAATGGTTCCATCAAGTTTAGTCAATAAAAAGGCACTCATTGAATTTTCAATAAATGCTTTGTATTTTTCTTCAGGAATACGCTTTTTGGTTACTGACTGTGGCTTAAAACTTAAATCTAATGAGCTTTTAACAGTATTCAACTCTAAGTCATCAAAAAACACTTCTTCAAAAATTATCATGAATAACTTTGTTTTGGTGCCATTTAACAATAAAACTTTAGCTGATAATTGTATATAGTGAGTGTTGCCGACAATGTTTATTTTTTTAATTGTACTTCTGGCATTTTTTTGTTCTTTAATAGCTTGTGAAGCTATTAAACTCACTTCTTTTTGTAAACTGCTATGAACTGATTCTAATAAATTATTATTGTAATGTACAGCTGATAAAAACAACTCTATATTTCCATGAATACTTTGTATTTCGTAATATTCATTAATGATTACAAACGGATGTTCAAAACTACTAAATAACGTCTCCTTTAAGGCCTTATCAAATAGGGATGATTCAGTATTAATATTTGTCATTAATTGTTTATTGCTAATATTCGTTTATTAATAAATGAATTAATTTATGGTCCTTAAGGGTATTGGTCAATATAAAATTTATTAAATACTGTTTTAAAAACACATCATTTTCATCGCTCTCTATATATAGAATACCTATACTTATTATTCTTATATAAATATGTTAAGCAAATAAAAATTAAACTATCATTTGAATTAAAAAACAACCGTTAAAACAGTTAAACTAACACTTGCAATTAAAGGGATTTTGGATAAAATGCAACAAAATAAACTGATTTAGCTAAAATAAATTACGAGCTCAAGAGAATCAAGGTTTCTAAAATTAAGTAAACTTGCATATATTAACTATTTAAAAAATTGTATTCGAAGATTTTAATAGCTGCTATTTTGTTGTGTTGTGTTAGCTTCACTGTACAAAAAACGCATTACAACAATGACCGGTGGGAATTGAAAAAAGACCTGGACAGTATAAAAGTTTATGTAAAAACAAATAATAACCATGCCATTAATGAAGTAAAAGCAGTAGCTCATTTTAGCTCCAGTCTAAATGGCCTGGTAGCTTTTGTAAAAGACATAGGTATACACGAAAAGTACATTGAAAGATGTAAAACTGCTTATATCATCAGAAATGTGAATGACTCTGAATTGTATTATTATCAGGAAACGGAAGCTCCATGGCCTGTTAGTAACAGGTACGCTGTTATTTATTATAAAATAAGCCAGTCTGCCAATAAAACGGTGGTTATAAAATCAAATAATATATTGGGCTTGTTACCTCCGAAAACTGATTTGGTTGAGATACCCGCTTTAAAAGCAAGCTGGACCTTTACACCTAAAGGAAACGGAATAGTGGAAGGTGAATATTATTTGTATGTTAATCCGGGAGGTAATATTCCAGTTTGGCTTATCAACTTATTTCTGGTTGATGGACCCTATAACACCCTCCTTAAAATGAAAAAACTTTTAGCCCAAAGTAAATACCAGGGAGCTAAAAGTTCTTTTATTAAAGATTAAGTATGCCTTACATAGCAGCTTCTGCTACTTCAGACACTTCTGCTTTTTGAATTAATTGTAAGTTTAACTCACATGCTTTATTCACACTTATCTTAACAGACTTTTCTTTTAACCATTGTGCAATAAGTTCGTTATCATTCATTAAGTTTAACAAATCAAAGGCAGGAGCTGTGGAGTTTGATTTATTGACTGCTTTACCGTTTACAAGCTCTAAATTAAAGATATAGCCTAGTTTATTTTTAGCTCCGGTTGAAACAAATTCATGTTTGTAAATTTGTAATTTCTGATCTCCATCTTCAGTTTTTTTTAGTAAAATTCTGATTATAGGAAGGTATTTCTTCCAAAGCTGTGTATAAACGCCTGCATCTCTCATAATGAAAATATATCCGATTGTTGGTAAGTGCAAACTTATACATAAATTATTTGAATAAAAGATAATTGTTAAAATAATTTAAATATTCACTGTTTTGTAAAAATTAGTTGATTAAATCAACTATTGACAAAAACAACTATATTTGTGCCCTTCAATTATGAAAACAACACGAGAATTACCGCTGGCTCCTTTTGCCGATGAAGAAACTCCTCTTTACTTTGGATTTAAAACATTGGCTAAAACCTATTATGGAGCAGCCTCCAAACAGTTTGAAGAAATTAACCTAGATAAGTACTTTCTTTTACTGAGTCTGGTTAGTAAAAATGAAAATATGACCCAGCAATGTTTAGCCAAATACTTTGGTATTGACAAAGCAATGATAGTACGTGTTATTGATTACCTGTCGGAAAAAGGCCTTGTTAAAAGAGAAATAAATCCAAAAGACAGGCGTGAACACAGAATTGTGGCTACTAAAAAAACCCTGAAATTTGCTCCGAAAATTAACCAGGTATTTATTGATATCAATAAAGCTGCATTCAATGGCTTTACTGAAAAAGAAAAAACCTTGTTTTACGACCTTACCAATAGAATGCTGGATAACCTTGGTAAACTTCCTGCTAACAAATACGAATTAAAGATTGAAAAAAGAAAATAAAAGATATGAATAAAAAACAAATAATCTGGACCATAGTAATTATTGCAATCATTGCTTTATTGACTCTGTTTAAAATATCATCAAACAAATCACAATCGGCTAATAATGGTAAAAAGAAAGGCTCTCCTGCTCCTGTAAGTGTTGGTGTTTATGTTGTGAAGAAAAGCGTTTTAAACAATAGTATTCAAACCGTTGGAAATATTTTAGCCAATGAAGAAGTTGATTTAAAAAGTGAAACACAAGGTAAAGTAGTGAAAATAAACTTTAACGAAGGGCAACAAGTACACAAAGGACAATGGTTGGTAAAAATTAACGATGCCGACTTACAGGCTCAGTTAAAAAAGGCTTTATCAACTAAAAAACTGAAAGATGAAACTGAAAAACGTAATAAACAACTTTTAAATAAAGGAGCTATAAGCGCTGAAACTTACGACCTGTCGCTAACTGACTTAAACAGTATTAATGCTGATATTGATTTATTGAAAGAACAAATAAGACGTACTGAAATAATAGCTCCTTTCAATGGATTAATAGGATTGAGAAATATAAGTGAAGGTAGTTTTATTAATAATACAGTTGCTATAAGTCGCTTACAAAATATTGACCAGGTTAAGATAGAATTTGCCATTCCTGAAAAGTATACTTCTAAAATAAGAAGCGGTATGCTCATTAACTTTACTGTAGAAGGGCAAAAAGAAGTATTTACAGCAAAAATATATGCTATTGACCCTAAGATAGACCCCGTTAACAGGAATGTAATTGCCCGGGCTATATGCAACAACCCAAATAAAAAATTATTACCGGGCGCCTTTGCCAAAGTAAACATTACATTGGATAGTAATCCTGATGCGTTATTGATTCCAACACAAGCTATTGTTCCTATTTTAAAAGGACAGAAAGTGTTTTTAGTACAAGGAGACTCTGCTATTGAAAAACAAGTAACTATTGGTAACAGGAATGATTTAACGGTGGAGGTAATTGACGGATTAAATGAAAACGACAGTGTAATAGTACAAGGCGTAATACAAATGAAAAAAGGAGTCAAAGTAAAAGTTACCAAACCATAAAATTTACACCACACAAAAATGAGTTTAAGTTCAATAAGTATAAACAGACCCGTATTAGCCACAGTAATGTCAATCATTATTGTTTTATTTGGCATTATTGGTTACACCTATTTAGGTGTGAGAGAATACCCATCCATAGACCCGCCAGTTATTACCGTAAGAACCAGTTATACGGGTGCTAATGCTGATATTATAGAATCGCAGATAACAGAACCCTTGGAAAAAGCCATTAATGGTATTGCGGGTATCCGTTCTATTTCATCGGCCAGTAATTTAGGAACAAGCAATATTACGGTTGAGTTTAATTTAGATGCTGATTTAGAAAGTGCGGCCAATGACGTACGCGACAAAGTTTCGCAAGCGGTGCGTCAGTTACCACAAGATATTGATGCCCCACCGGTAGTAAGTAAAGCTGATGCTAACTCTGATGCTATTATTTCATTAACCGTTCAGAGTGATACTAAAAACCAGTTAATGGTAAGTGATTACGCTGAAAATGTATTATTGGAAAAATTACAAACTATTCCCGGTGTAAGTACCATTCAAATATGGGGACAAAAGAAATATGCTATGCGTATTTGGTTGGACCCTATTAAAATGGCCTCATTCGGATTAACCCCATTGGATATAAAAAATGCATTGGATAAAGAAAACGTTGAATTACCGGGCGGAAAAATTGAAGGAAACAATACAGAATTAACGGTAAAAACAGTAGGACGATTTACTACTGAAGATGAATTTAACAACCTTATTATTAAGTCGGATAACAACCAAACCATTAAACTAAAGGATATTGGCAATGCTGTTATTGGCGCTGAAAATGAAGAAACTATTTTAAAAGAATCGGGTGTTCCTATGATTGGGCTTGGTATTGTACCTCAACCGGGTGCTAATTATATTGAAATAGCGGATGAGTTTTATAAACGTTATGAGCAAATAAAAAAGGAGGTTCCCAAAGACTTTAAACTGGATGTAGCCATTGATAATACTGGTTTTATAAAAACTTCGATTACAGAAGTAAAAGAAACTTTATTAATAGCTTTTATATTGGTAGTGTTTATTATTTTCTTGTTTTTCAGGGATTGGCTGATTGCTTTCAGGCCTTTAATTGATATACCTGTATCGCTGATAGGTGCTTTCTTTATTATGTATCTGGCAGGTTTCTCTGTTAACATATTAACTTTATTGGCTATAGTACTGGCAACCGGATTGGTAGTTGATGACGGGATTGTGGTAACTGAAAATATTTTTAAAAAAATAGAAGAAGGCTTATCACCCCGCGAAGCTGCTATTAAAGGTTCTAATGAAATTTTCTTTGCTGTTGTATCTACCTCCATTACACTTGCTGTTGTATTCTTACCTATTATTTTCTTACAAGGATTTGTTGGCCGTTTATTCAGGGAGTTTGGTGTAGTAGTAGCAGGTGCTGTATTGATTTCTGCATTTGTATCACTAACGCTAACACCTATGTTAAATGTGGTGTTAACCAGAAAAGATGCTAAAAAGAGAAGTAAATTTTACCATGCTACAGAGCCATTTTTTGAATGGTTAAACGAAGCTTATAGAAAATCGTTAACTAGTTTTATGCGCAAAAGATGGTTGGCCTGGGTAATAGTACTGGCTTCGTTTGCATTGATTATTGTGATTGGAAGTAGTTTACCTTCTGAGTTATCGCCATTGGACGACAGAAGTGTGATGCGTATTAGCAGTACTGCTCCTGAAGGTGCTTCGTATGAATTCATGGAAGACTTTCAGGATAAAATAGGACAAATGGTTATGGACTCTGTGGAAGAGAAAAGGGTTATGTTATCAGTTACGGCTCCGGGTTTTATTGGAAGTGGTGCTGTAAATACAGGTTTTACCCGTATTTTACTAGGAGCACCAGATACCAGAAAAAGAACGCAACAGGAAATAGCCGATTACATTACTCAAAATCTGAAAGCATATCCTGATGCTAAAACTTTTGTAATACAGGATCAAACCATTAATGGTTCAGGAGGCTCAAGAGCCGGGCTTCCGGTGCAATATATTTTGCAAAACCAAAGCTTTGAAAAGATACAAACCTTTTTACCTAAGTTTATGGAAGAGGTAAACAACAATAAAACTTTCCAGGGTATTGATGTAAACTTAAAGTTTAACAAACCAGAACTGGTGGTAACTATTGACAGGGATAAAGCTAAAAGTTTAGGTGTAAGTATTCAAAGTGTGGCTCAAACGTTACAACTTTCATATAGTGGTTTACGTTACGGCTATTTTACCATGAATGGCAAACAATACCAGGTAGTCGGGCAAGTGGACAGAGGTAATCGGGATGAACCGCTTGATTTAAAATCTTTATTTGTGAGGAACGACAAAGGACAAATAGTGCAATTGGATAATTTGTTAAAAGTAGAGGAACGTAGCAGTCCGCCTCAACTATACCATTATAACCGCTACAAAGCTGCTACTGTGCAGGCAGGTTTGGCACCTGGTAAAACTATTGGCGATGGTATTAAGGAAATGGATAAAATAGCAAAAAAAGTTTTGGATGAATCATTCACCACTGCATTAACCGGACCTTCGCGTGACTTTTCTGAAAGTTCATCAAATACTACGTTTGCATTGGTGCTGGCATTGGTATTGGTTTATTTGGTTTTGGCAGCCCAGTTTGAAAGTTTTGTTGACCCTTTAATTATTATGCTTACTGTTCCAATGGCATTGGCAGGTGCCTTAATATCACTTTGGTATTTTAACCAAACCTTAAACATTTTTGGTCAAATAGGTATTATTGTATTGATAGGTTTAGTAACTAAAAACGGGATATTAATTGTTGAGTTTGCTAATCAACAAAAACATTTGGGTAAAAAAGTGTTTGACTCAGCTATTGACTCTGCTGTTTCAAGGTTAAGACCTATTATGATGACCAGCTTAGCTACTATTTTAGGTGCCTTGCCTATTGCTTTGGCATTAGGTGCGGGAGCTAAAAGCAGGGTTTCAATGGGTATTGTAATTATTGGAGGATTATTGTTTAGTGGTTTTTTAACGCTTTATGTAATACCGGCTATTTATAGCTTTATGTCGAAAGAGCAAAAAGAAACCCCTAACGAATTAAAAGAAGAATCGAATCATGAATAAGTATATAGCATTATTTCTCATTTATTTTATTGGCAATGCTTATATAAGCAACGCACAACAGGTATTAAATTTAAGCGATGTTTTAACTATTGCATTAAACAATAACTATGCTATTCAGTTAGCTAAAAACGAAGCTGAATTAAGCAAAAACAATAACCGTATGGGTGCAGCCGGTATGTTACCCAATGTAGCAGGAACTGCTCTTCAGGATAACCAGGTAGTGAATACCAAACAGCAGTTTTTAAATGGTACTGAAAACAATAAGGATGGTGCTAAAAGCAGCCAGTTAAATGCCAATGTTGAGTTAGGCTGGACTATTTTTGATGGTTTAAAAATGTTTGCCACTAAAAGCAGGTTAAACGAATTACAAAACATAGGTGAGCTAAGAATGCGTTCGCAAATTGAACAAAATTTCACCAAAGTAATTAGAGCATATTATGATGTGGTGCTGGCTAAGCAACAAACGAACGTAAATAAAAGTGCTTTAACTATATCGGAAAAAAGGGTTCAACTGGCACAAGATAAATATGATGCCGGTAAGGCTTCACTTAACGAGGTATTGAAAGCAAAAGTTGATTTGAATACTGATAAATCGAACCTGATGAAGCAGGAAATAAAATTCAAGAACAGTAAAAACCAGCTAAACCAATTATTGGCAAGGGATATTAATACTGATTTTGATGTACCTGATTCGATTGCCTTGAATACTGAATTAAAGCTAAATGATTTAAATACAAAAGTAATGGCACAAAATGCCGATGTATTGGTAGCGAAAAGAAACCAACACGTAAATGAACTGGCTATACAGGAAATAAATGCGGAGCGTATGCCTACCATACAACTAAGAAGTGGCTATAATTACAGCAAGCAAACATCGGAGGCGGGCTTTTTGCAATCATCGCAAAACCTGGGTTATCATTATGGAGCAGCATTGAATATTAATTTGTTTAATGGTTTTGATGTAGACAGGCGTTTACAGAATGCCAAGATTACTTTAAAATCAAGTGAGCTGATTTATAAGGATTCGCTAGCAAAACTGCAAAACAACTTACAGCAATCGTATAATACTTATACGTTGAATAATCAGTTAGTACAATTTGAAAAAGAAAATGTATCTATTGTAACGCAAAACTTTAACATTACTGATGAACAATATAAAGTAGGAACCATTACTTCATTGGAACTAAGGGATGCACAACAAAATTTATTGTTAAGTAATAACCGTTACTTAAGTGCTACTTACGATGCGAAACTGGCTGAAGTAGAATTGATGAGAATAAGTGGCGATTTAATGGCTTATATTAACCGAAGCAATTAGCAAGGCTGTTTTGCCTGCTTGTTATTAATAAACAACAGCAGGAATAACAGTGAAAATGATACACCTAACTGGGTGGTTAAGAAGGCTTCAATTAAAAAAGCTACGGTAATAACTATGTATTGTGCTACCAGGTGAAGATTGCTGAAGTTTTTATACAAGGGAAAATAAAAGGCAAGTATAAATACTAATACGCCTATTAAACCAATGGCTGCATAATAAAACAGGAACTGATTATGAGGTATAATTCTTTTACTTACTTCCGGATATTTAGTAGCAAACAACTGGTTGTTGAGGTCTTCAATATCGCCTAAACCGCAACCGAATAATACGGAAGTATTGGAAGCTATTTCAATTGCGTTTTTGTAAGAAATAATCCGGCTTCCTAATGATTGGTTGTTTACACTTTTACCACTATGGTAATTGTCTATGTCGTTTTGTGTATTAGCTATTTTATTACGAATAGTTGGTGAAAAGGCAAATGTTAAACCGGCTACAGTTAAACATACCACTACCATAGCCACTACCATTTTTATCTTTTTGTGAATGATTACCTGCTCGTAAATAGCTAAGAGCATAAGCAGGTAAAAAGCAAGCAAGCCTGCTCTCACAGAAAATATATGAATAAATACGACTAATAAAACGGCTCCTATTGCATTGATAATTTGGTATCTTAATATGTCGGCATTTTTAAAATTGTAGTATAAAAAATAGATAGCTAAAGCACACATTAAACTGAATGTGGGATGATGTGCTACTGCCGTTGGCATTACTCTGCTTTCTAAATAAGCCTGATTAACCTCGCTGGCATTGTGATAATAATATATTAATGCTTGTACGGCTGTTATAATTACGCCTATACAAAAGGTATTGATAATAATTTGTATATGGTCTTTATTGAATGGTTTTATTTGAACATAGGTAAAGGGCAATACAAAATAAGGCAGGAGTAACAATACTTTTTTACACAGGTAATCGGTATTGGTGGAATATAAATACGATGGAAAAAGTATGAAAAAGCTAATGCCTAAAGCAAAAAATGATTTGTTGTTGTAATAGTTTTTAAACCAGAATTTGGGTGGTGCAGATAACAAACCTATAGCAGAAAACCCAATCATGGATATACTGGAAAGCACTCTGAATTTATCTACAGTAAATAAACCAACGGTCCAAAGCCATAAAAAAAACAGCATTATGGATTGGTTATATTTATTAAAAAGGGCTCTCATGCTTATTAGTTACTCATCATTAATTCTTTGGCAGCCAATACCACCTGGTCGGTTGGATTGTTACCACTCAGCATTACGGCTATCTCGTTAATTTGTTCACTTTTATTGAGCAATTTAATATTTGATACTGTTTTATTGCCTATGTTTTGTTTGTATACATTAAAATGGGCATCGGCTTTGGCAGCAATTTGCGGTAAATGAGTAATAGCTATTATCTGGTGTCTGCTTGCATGCTTTTGTAATACCTGCGATACTTTTAATGCTGCTTCTCCACTAATACCTGTATCTATTTCATCAAAAACGATAGTAGGTAAGCTTACTTTTTCGCTGATTAATGATTTAATACATAACATTAAACGGCTTAACTCTCCCCCACTAGCCACTTTGCTAATAGGCTGAAATGCGGATCCTTTATTGGCAGAAAACATAAACTCTATTTTATCTATTCCGTTTATGTTCATTTGCTCGGTAGCCAATACGGTTTGGTTTATTTGCAATGAAGCATCGGGCATAGCTACCTGTGCTAATAACTGTTTTACTTTTTGCTCTACTTGTGTTTTAACACCGGCACGTCTGTTACTAATGGCTTGTGCACTTTCCGCCAAGCTCTTTTTGAGTAAGGCTAATTCTGTCTGTTTTACTTCAATTTCCTGCTGCAATGAGCCTATTTGTAATAAATCATTCTCCAGCTTTTGTTGTAATGCCAGTAATTCTGCATTGTTTGCTACGCGGTGTTTTTTTTGTAAAGCAAATAACAACTGCAATCTTTCTTCTACACGTTCCAGTTCTTTCGGGTCTGCATTTGTTTTTTCTGAAATGCTATCCAACTCAGCAGCAATATCTTTTAACTCTACTATACTTTGTTCTACTCTTTGAGCCAGATCAACTATGAGTGTATTGTGCTTAGCAATAGGTGTAATGGTGTTTTTAATAGCACGTAACTGGTCTATTATATTTTGTTCTGCTACATCTAAACCGGCATAAGCGTTATAAGTAGCTTCTTTTATTTGCTCGGCATTGCTTAATATATTGAGTTGTAATTCAAGTTCCTGTTGTTCGTTTTCCTGTAAGTTAGCTTCAACCAGCTCGTTTAAAATGAATTGGAAATAATCTTCATCCTGTTTTGATTTGGCTTCGCGCTCCATCAATTCGGCCAAATATTTTTCAGCCTTTTTATATTGCTGAAAGTTGTTTTTATAGTTGTTTAAAACTTCTTCGTTATCGGCAATGGCATCAATTACCGATAATTGAAATGCATTATCGTTTAAAGCCAATGTTTCGTGCTGGCTAACTATATCAATTAATAAGTTGCCTAAATCTTTTAACTGGTTTAAAGTTACTGGGGTATCGTTTATAAATGCCCTTGATTTACCATTGCTGGTAATTTCGCGTCTAACTATGCATACATCATCATAATCTAATTCGTTAGCACTAAAATAAGGTTTCAGCTTATATGATTTAATGAAATACTGTGCCTCTATAACACACTTATCTTCATCGGTCATAATAGATTTGGCATCTGCCCTGTCGCCTAAAATTAAGCCTAAAGCGCCCATCAATATTGATTTACCGGCACCTGTCTCACCTGTTATAATATTAAAGTTTTTATGAAACTCAATATCAACCTGTTTAATAATAGCGTAATTTTTAATGTTTAACTTTTGTAGCATACCTCTTAGAAAGGCGAAAGTAGTAAAATAATGATTTTTAAACTAACATTCGACACTTAGACATAAAAAATGCCCTATGCCGTTGCAGCATAGGGCATTTTTTTTAATAAAAATATAACTATTGAATGGTTATTCCCGAAGCTATAATCCTCACTTCTTCTTTGCCATCTTTGGTTTCTTTTACAGCATTGCCTTGTACAGTAGCTATTTTACCTTCTATATTTAAAGGTAAAACAAAAGCTTTGTTCTCCACTTCTACAAACAAAGGTTCGCTACCTTTATTTTCAAGGGTTAACCAACAGCCTTCGCCTTTGCAGTATTTGTCAATGGTACCGCTTACTTTAACGGGTATATTATTGCCTGTTTCTAATAGGGTTAATACATCGCTCACTGTTTTAACGGTATCGGCCACTACGGGTTGTCCAAAACTACCTGTTACCGGTAATTTTGCGCGAGGGTTGTTATTACAAGCCAGGAGGCTTATACTTAACAATGCTATAGCAAATACTTTTTTCATTTGGGTTTAAATAATTGTTTATTGAACAATGTTCATTTCTGCTACTACATGCGGTGCTTGGCCAAATTTGTCGATTAACCACAATACGTAACGAATGTCAACACAGATAGTACGTTTGTTAGCCGGGTCAAAGTGAATGTTTCCACTCATAGCTTCCCAGTTTCCGTCAAATGCTAAACCTATAATCTGTCCTTCACCATCAATTACCGGACTACCGCTATTTCCACCTGTAATATCGTTATCGGTTAAAAAAGCAACCGGTAATTTACCGTCTTTCATAGCATAACGACCGTAATCTTTGGCTTTGTGCAGTTCTTTTAATCTTTCAGGAATAGCAAACTCTTGTTCCGGTTGGTTAGCATATTTTATGTTTTTAGCTATTACTTCATCTAAATTGGTAATTAAAGGAAATTTACCATAAGGTCTCACTGTTCCGTAAGTTAAACGCAACGATGAGTTAGCATCCGGATAAAACTTACGGTTTTTGTTCATTTCCATTAACCCTTTAATATACAACCTGCCTAAAGCTAAGCTGCTTTCGTTAAAAGCATCTACTTTTGGTTTGTAGTTATTAATGTAATGGTCTTTAAAGGCTTTTACATGTTTGTAAGCTATATCGTTATGCAATATGCTTAAACGAGGATTAGCTACCCAGGCTTCTACCATTTTTTTATCGGCAAAAATACTTTGGGCAAATACATCTTCCGTATAAGCTTTAATAGCTGCTGACGGATTTCCTGCATTGTATTTTGCAATAATCTCACCCATTAAAGGGGCTTGCTGGTCTTTTGGTACATTATTGTAGTAGTATAATAAAATACTGTCGAAAATACGTTTATCGGCTTTTACTATTAATGGCTCGTATGGCAAATCTTCCATAGCGCCTGTTACCTGCTCTTTTAAAGCAGCTATCTGTTTTTCATCGCCTTTGCTTACTGCATCTTCCATAGCACTTGCCAAGTTTGCCAAAGCTGAAATAGTTGGTGCTAATATGGCTTCGTTTAAGAAGGTACGTTGCTGGCTTATTGGCCTGTAAGCATCAAAAGTTTTGTCAACATCTGCCAATAGGTTTTTGTATTCGTCTTTATCAGCCGCCCATTTAGCAAATGCTTTTTCTTCGGCTTGTTTTTGTTCGAACACTTTGTTCTTTTTTAATTGCTCATATTCACCTCTGAAAAATTTCCAGTAGTTGGCAATAGATGCTTTGTTTGATGATAGTTTTAAACGTGTATCCACGTCTTTGCTCATTTGCTCGTTCCATGCATTTAAACGGATATCGCGTAAAGCTACTATGGTTGGATCTACTTTATCAGTAATAATTTCTACGCCTTTGCTAAACTCATAACGGTTGGTACGACCGGGGAAACCCATAATCATTGAGTAATCGCCACTTTTTATACCTTTTAAGTTAATTGGCAATGAATGTTTTGGAGTGTAAGGAACATTGTCAGCACTGTATTTAGCCGGCTTACCGTCTTTGCTGCTGTAAATACGGAACATGCTGAAATCGCCTGTATGGCGTGGCCACATCCAATTATCAGTTTCTCCACCAAATTTACCAATATTTTGTGGTGGTGTACCAACTAAACGTATATCGGTAAAACGCTCTAATATAAACAGGTAATACGCATTGCCTTTATACATTTCGCGCACTAAGCCTTCATAACCTGTTCCTTTTATAGCTTCGTCAACTATTTTTTTGTATATACCCGGTAATTTGGCTGCACGTGTTTTTTCGTCCATGCCTTTTACTTCTTCTATTACTTTGGCACTTACATCGCTAATGCTTTTTACAAAAGCTACTGTTAAGCCTTCAATCGGTTTTTCCTGGCTTTTGTCTTTAGCCCAGAAACCGTTATCTAAAATATTGTCTTGTGGGGTTGATTTACCGGCAATGGCATCGTATCCGCAATGGTGGTTGGTTAAAATCAAACCCTGGTTTGAAATAACCTCACCTGTACAACCGCCACCAAACCAAACTATCGCATCTTTCATGCTCGATTTATTGGCACTATACAATTGTTCGGCTGTTAATTTCAACCCTTTCTTTTTCATGTCGGCATAGTTTTCCTGCAATAGCAATGGTAACCACATGCCCTCAT
>CAYTWI010000006.1:0-68507 GCA_964442045.1 uncultured Bifidobacterium sp. | reverse complement strand
GTGCGGTTTGCAAAACCGCACTGGCTCTTAGTGGCTGCATATCCGTACTGGCGGGGTAATATAAAAGACTCATCCATATCAGATTTAGCTAAAGAATCAATTTTATTTACAACTCTATCTATCATTAACCAGTCTGTAAAAACGTCATATTTCATTTTTAAGAAATATTCAGGATAAAACAAATAAGTGTAAATAATCATACCTGTTTTAGTTCTACTCCACATAGGAATATTATAAACATCAAAGCGATCTCCTTTTTTATCTACTAAATAGAAATAGTGTTTTTCAAGAACATATAAAAGACCCGCTTTTATTCTTTTATTCTTCAATAAACTTACTGGGTCGTACTTTATTAATTCACTATGTATGTATTCATCAGAAATTGTATCTGTTTTTGGGGTATAATTTAATAATGCTTTATAAAGCATCGTATCATTTTTTAATACCTCTTTTTTAGGCATATCGGCCTCTTTTGTTTTATTAAGGTTTTCATTGCTATTTGAGTCAGAATTATTACAACAAAATAAAAATGGAATAGTTAAAATAAATAGTATTTTTTTCATATTATTAATTAGTTAAGCTTGCTGGATCTATTGTTTTACCTAGGTCTTTTTCAGTTTCAGAAACTTTAGTTATTTTAGTTGAACCCGTTGCTTTAGTTCCAATTTTAATTCCCAATAAAGTAACGTCTTTAAACTCTCTTTCTGCTTTATAGGTTGTAGTTTTTGAAATAAAAGTACCGTTCTCACAATAGGCTGTGCCATCTGGTTTAATATTTACAAGCTCGGTTGCTCCTACTACTGTTATTGAAAAAAATTCTTCTGTTTTCTTTTCATCTAACCGAAATCCTTTACTAATTGCATCAGAAAAAGAACCACCAAATGATACATTATCAACTTGCCTTGCCATTGTTAAACAACTTGCAAAAACAAAAGTTGAACTTTTACCAATTTTAATCAATCCCTTTTCTGAAAAATCAGCTAATAACCTCAGATCTGACGCACCCAAGCCTGCTACGCCTCGAGCAAAATCATTACCATCATAAAAACCTTCACTGTTATATAAAAATAGTCCATAAACCCCGCTATGCCCATAATAAACCATAGAAGCAATGTACTCCTTTTTTATAGTCTCAGATGTTAAAATTCCTAGTAAATGTTTGCCAGTCGTTACTGGTTTTGCTTTTACACCACCCATTCGATTAGCACCAGCCACTCCACAATTCATAATATATTTACCATCGGGAGGTGTTCTAGTACCATCAGATAATTCGTGTCCATCATGGTAAGCAGTTCCAGGACCTCCAGTTCCATATATAACGACCTCTGCCTCGCAACCGTCTAAATCAATTGCCATTATTGGTGTATTGGATGCAAATTGATAAGGAGTAAGCATTGGGTAAGATTTAGTTAATGGATCTGTGCTCAAAAATCTGCCCACTCTATAATCGTAAATTCTCATTCCATAATCTTGCGTTTGGGTTTCTGTGTCGGTTTCTTTACCATTAAAGCCGAAGCGGTATTTGGTATTTGGAGCAGAATAACTTCTACTTGCCAAAGGTGCACCAAATGCACTATAATCATTCGCATTGACTACATCAGCAAAATAGCCCGTTACAACTGAAGTACTGCACGTTTGTATTTTCTTATCACTTACAACAACCAACACATTCCCTAAATGGTTGCTTAGTTCATAACGTTTGGCTCCACGTTGTATATCAAACAAGGTATAACTTGGCATGGCCACTGTGGCACTGGTGGAGTCGGTGGTTACGCCTCCTATAATTTTTATATTGCGGTAGGCCATGTTTATACTGGTTTGGTAAATACCAATCCTGCTACTTCCATATAGGTGCCATTCGCTTAAATTCATGCTATCCATATACCTACTGCTTTGACCTAAGAAATACGCTACTATAATGTCGTAATTGGTTTGGCCTAAACCGGTTCGCATATTTACAAAATAATTTTGTTTTCCGCCATAGGGGTTATACGCATTGCAAATGCTTTTAGTAGTTAAGTGCGGTTTGCAAAACCGCACTGGCTCTTAGTGGCTGCATATCCGTACTGGCGGGGTAATATAAAAGACTCATCCATATCAGATTTAGCTAAAGAATCAATTTTATTTACAACTCTATCTATCATTAACCAGTCTGTAAAAACGTCATATTTCATTTTTAAGAAATATTCAGGATAAAACAAATAAGTGTAAATAATCATACCTGTTTTAGTTCTACTCCACATAGGAATATTATAAACATCAAAGCGATCTCCTTTTTTATCTACTAAATAGAAATAGTGTTTTTCAAGAACATATAAAAGACCCGCTTTTATTCTTTTATTCTTCAATAAACTTACTGGGTCGTACTTTATTAATTCACTATGTATGTATTCATCAGAAATTGTATCTGTTTTTGGGGTATAATTTAATAATGCTTTATAAAGCATCGTATCATTTTTTAATACCTCTTTTTTAGGCATATCGGCCTCTTTTGTTTTATCAAGGTATTCATTGCTATTTGAGTCAGAATTATTACAACAAAAGAAAAATGGGATAAATAAAATTAATAGTGTTTTCTTCATATTGTCTAAGTTAATTAAACTTACAGGATTCTTTTAGCCCTTGTTGGTGTTCTTCACCAACAACTCATTTATACTTAATTTCTTTCTCACGAAACTACAGCAACATTTTTAAATAAACATAAAATAGCTTGCGAAAATACCTCTTTACTTAGTCGGATTGGTGAGGACACCAACCGAAGACAAAAGACAAACACTTAATAAATCAGATACTTAATAGCACGATATCGTAGAGTATTTAGCGATTTTGTTTTAGAAAAGTATCAAGACCAAAAGGTATTATAGAAGTATCTTTGGGAAATTTATATCTTGGCAAATACATATTTAATACAATGAACAGGTTTTCCTTATGGTTTAATTTATTGTTCTTTTCATTCTTTTCAAGGATATAATAAATGGTTCTAAAATAATTAACCGCGTCTTTAGTGTGCACTCCTTTAGTTTTTACAAATCCGTTTGAATAAGTAGTTATAATTAAAAAACCTCTGTGGTTTTGATAGTTTGAATCATTGCTCAACTTACTATTTATACTATCCATTTCACTAAGGGTTTTTGAACATGATTTAAAAATCTTATTGGTAAATGGTTTCAATATAGTATCACCAGTAAAAACAAGCGTATCATTGATAAAATAAATGTCATCAACAAATTTTATCTTTATTGATTTAACAACTAACGGTTCACTTGATTGCAAAGGGTTGTTGTTACAACTAATAAATAACACAATCATTGTAAATATATAGCTTTTAAAAAGCAATTTAACGACCCACATATTCTTTAACATTCATTTATACTTAATTTCTCCAGAAGCTGCCCTATATGCTCACTCGTGAAACGCGAGCGAGTGCGTAAAACTTGTTGGTGTTCTTCACCAACAACTTATTTATACTTAATTTCTTTCTCACGAAGCTACAGCACCACTTTCAAATAAACATAAAATAGCTTACGAAAACACCTCTTTATTTAGTCGGATTGGTAAGGATACCAACCGGGGACAATCTTTTTATTATTGTAGCACGAGCGGATAGGTAAGACTTGTTGGTAAAGAACACCAACAAGGGCGAAGGGTGGAACAAATAGGGGAAGTTTTTTGCACATTGCAAATGCTTACAGTAGCTAAGTGCGGTTTGCAAAACCGCACTGGCTGCCGCTCACGCTAGCCTGTGTTTTATTGATTATCTTTTCGTATAATTACTGTTAGCATAACAAGTATAATTATATTGAAAAATATAACAGGAAAATTTATATACTTTAACCTTAATTGGATTAGAAATAAGGGGATAGCATTCAGCATAATAAAAATTAACAGCGTCTTTGCTTTTTTACGATAAACAACTTCTAATAACCCAAGTATAAAAAAGGGAAGAAATTTAATTAATATATTCAACAATAATAACTGTTTTAAAGGTTCACTGAACCGAAAAGAGTTAAAGGAATAAATTAAAATAATGGCAGCAACAAAAATTAATTTAACCCATAGTATAATGGCAAGTGCTTTTTTCATTGTTTGTTTTATTTATATATACTCACTTATAAAATGTGAAGGGGTTCAAATAAATATCTACGGATTATGTAAATTAAACAAATCGCCCATGTAAGCATCAAGATACAGAAAGGTTATTATACCTGCTACCATTAATATACCCAGCTAAATAAATAATCTCTTTCTTACTTGTGTTTTCATAGCCTGTTCTTTTCATTTTATGTCCGTAGTCTTCAGACTATAACTTGGCTTCAGACTAAGGACAGTTAAGATTGTTTGCATTATTACTATAAACTCTTGGGGTTAATGGGTACACGCCACAGGCTTTCACTAGCCTTACTCTTAAACAAAAAAGCCCACGTTTTACATGAGCTTTTTAATTTAACTTATCTCTTAAACCTAGGCTCTGATAACACCCGGTCTGAATTCTTTTTCTATTTTAGCATGGTTGGCTGCTTCTATACCCATACTGATCCATTTGCGTGTTTCTTTCGGATTAATAATGGCATCAACCCATAAGCGTGCTGCTGCATAGTATGGCGATGTTTGTTTGGTATATCGGTCGGTTATTGTTTTTAACAATTCTGCTTTGTTCTCCTCGGTAATAAGCTGGCCTTTGGCTTTTAAGCTGGCTTCTTCTATCTGCAATAAAACTTTGGCTGCCTGTGCACCACCCATTACAGCAATGTTAGCATTGGGCCAGGCTGCTATTAAACGCGGGTCGTAAGCTTTGCCACACATAGCGTAATTACCGGCCCCATAACTATTGCCTGTTATAATGGTAAACTTAGGCACTACTGAGTTGGCTTGTGCATTTACCAATTTGGCTCCATCTTTTATAATGCCTCCATGCTCACTGCGGCTACCCACCATAAAACCTGTTACATCCTGTAAAAATACCAATGGTATTTTCTTTTGGTTACAGTTCATTATAAAATGGGCTGCTTTGTCGGCACTATCGCTGTAAATAACGCCTCCTATCTGCATCTCCACCGGGTTATCGGCTGCGCTTTGTTTGGGCTTTTTGGCTTTTACCACCTGGCGGTTATTGGCTACTATACCCACAGCCCAACCATCCACACGGGCATACCCGCAGGTAATGGTTTTTCCATATAGTTCTTTATACGGATCAAAGCTGCCTGCATCCACCAAACGTTCTATAATTTCCATTACATCAAACGGTTTGGTAAAATTGGCTACGGCTTCGTATACATCATCCATTGATTTGGCCGGCTCTACTGACTCGGCACGGTTAAAACCCGCTTTGTCAAAATCGCCAATTTTATCCATAATACGTTTTATCCTGTCTAAACAAGCAGCATCGTTTTCAAATTTATAATCGGTAACGCCACTAATTTCGCAATGAGTGCTTGCACCTCCCAGGGTTTCATTATCTATATCTTCGCCAATGGCTGCTTTTACCAGGTAGCTTCCTGCTAAAAATATAGAGCCTGTTTTATCCACTATCATGGCTTCATCGCTCATAATAGGTAAATAGGCACCACCTGCCACGCAACTGCCCATTACGGCTGCAATCTGGGTTATACCCATGCTGCTCATAACGGCATTATTCCTGAAAATGCGGCCAAAGTGTTCTTTATCGGGAAATATTTCATCCTGCATGGGTAGGTAAACCCCTGCACTATCTACTAAATAAATAATGGGTAATTTGTTTTCTATTGAAATTTCCTGCGCACGTAAGTTCTTTTTACCTGTTATGGGAAACCATGCGCCTGCTTTAACAGTAGCATCGTTAGCTACTACAATACATTGCCTTCCGCTAACGTAACCCATTTCTACCACTACTCCTGCTCCAGGGCAACCGCCATGCTCTTCATACATTTCGTAACCCGCCAATGCTCCTATTTCAATACGTGGTTTGTCTTTATCAAACAAATAATCAACCCGCTCGCGGGCAAGCATTTTACCTTTTTCCTTTTGTTTGGCAGCCGCTTTTTTTCCACCACCTTCGTAAATTTTTTCTAAGCGTTCGTTTAATTCTACTATTAAATTTTGCATGTTTTATTGTAGCTAATAACTATTAGTTAAAAGCTTATTGGGTTTATAATAATTGTAACGGGCTTAATGCCTCTATATCTTTTTCGCAAAACTATCATTCAAAAACGAATATCAAAATTTATGTATCTTATATTTTGAACGAATCGTTTATGGCTTACAATCAATGGCAAAAACAGGAACCTAATGTTATTTAAAATAAAGATTTGCTAGTTGTGAAGAAAAACTTACTTTTGCGCCCGGCAGGCTCTGTACGACCAGCTCCTTTTAATCCCCCAGGTCTTGATCGAAGCAAGGGCGTAAAGTTGTAGCGGTGCGATGCAGTAAGTCTGCCTTTTTTTATGCCTTACGATGAGTGGTCGGATACGATAACCCACTCGCCATTTATTTTTTTGAACAGCAGAGTAAAATACCCGCTCAGGTTTCCTTTTTCTTTATCGCGTGTTAATTGCCATCGGCCTACTACATAAGCGGCATTATCTGTCAACACATCAATTTTAATAATATCGAAATTAAGCATACCCATAGCTGTAGTATTGGGGTACGATTTTTTGTACATGTTCAATGTGTTTTTCCAGCCATTGGTCAATCCTTTTTTGCCTACAAACTCCAGACTGTCGCTTTTCCAGTACGAAGCCATAAAACCTTCTATATGGCCTTTGTTCCACTCAGTTTGCTGCTTAATTAAAATCTGGCTGATGCTTAGTTTTTCGGCTGTATGGGCTTGTGCAAACAGCTTGCCTGTTGCCATACATAAAATGGATAGAATAAAAAGAATTACTTTCATACTTGTATATGCTTTGTGCTATACAAATATAAAAGCAGGTATGGTTTCCGCATTGTTGCTATTCACATAGTAAAAGCAAAGTAGTCGCTTTTATACTACTTTTAAACTTAGGCTATAATAGGCCACAATTGCTCCATATAAGCAGCATCAGTTATTTTATCTTCTGCACCATCGGCAATAATTTTCTCCAGTAAAATATCGTTCTTTTTGCCCTGGCTTAAAGCATAGCTGTATGACGACAGGCTGAAGGTGGTTAACTCGTATTGCGATTTAAATTTATCAGGATACAAATCACTTAACTCATGCTCAATATGTTTTTTATGGAGGAAATGTTTATCGCCTACTTTGTCAGCCATTTCATAATAGTTTTGAACCGCTAAATCAGCTATGGCATCTGCATTCGGTTTGCGTAAGGTTTGGTATTCATCAAATATTTTTGTCCAGTTGGGATAATATTTTTCTACGCACTCATCAAATACCACCACATCTTCAAAACTGCAGTTCATTCCCTGTCCGTAAAATGGAACGATGGCATGGGCCGCATCGCCCATTAAAGCCAGCTTATCTTCTTTTACCCATGGAAAACATTTAACGGTTACCAGACTCGATGTAGGGTTATTAAAAAAGTCTTCGGCCAGGGTTGGCATTAAGGCTACTGCATCGGGGAAATTGGTGTTAAAGAAATTGACTACTTTTTCTTTGGTATCAAACTGGCTAAAGCCATATTCTCCTTCAAAAGGCATGAACAGAGTGCAGGTAAAATCGCCTGCGGGGTTCGGTAAAGCTATCATCATATAGGAGCCTCTCGGCCAAATATGCAATGCCTCTCTGTGCATTAAAAAAGAGCCATCAGGACCGGCCGGTATAATTAATTCTTTATAGCCTACATGCAAATAGCTTTGCGAGTAATTAAACCTGTCGCTTACCTGCATTTTAGCCCTGGTAGCGGCAAAAGCACCATCGGTACCTATTATCCTGTCGCTGTATACTTCTTTGGTAGTGCCGTCTTCTAATTCAAAAACACTGTAACCTTTAGCCACATTTACGTCAATACATTTGGCATTGAAATGAATAGTTATATTGGGAAACTCATCGGCTAACTCAACCAACTTGGTATTGAGCCTGCCGCGTGAAACGGAGTTGATAGCCTGACCTTCTTTACCATATGGCTGGTAAGTAATTTCTCCTTTTATACTGTGCATCATACGCCCAAACATAGGAATGGCATCGTTCAATACATCTGCATCCAAACCTATTTTTGATAAGGCATTTAACCCACGGGTTGACAAAGCTAAATTGATTGATTTTCCCGCATAGATTTTGTTTTTTCTCATATCGGGCCTGCGTTCAAATAAATTAACCTCGAAACCACGCTTAGCCATGTAAATGGATAATAAAGAGCCTGAAAGGCCTCCGCCAATAATTGTAACTTTTTCTGCCATTGTATTTGAATATATGAGTTGGTAAAAGTATCTAAAAACTGTCAGAGTTTAGTTGACAATTATCAAAAATACTACGCATAATAATCAGTTTTGAGCAGCTTTTTGATAGGGTGACTAACCTTATTCTACGGTGTTCTGTTAAATTATTCTTACTGATTGATTTTCTATTTAGAAAAATTCTAAACAACTCATACATTTGCTTTAAAATACTACTATATGAAATTAGTCAACAGCAGTTTATTTACACCGGAAAGCATAGCTAAAATGGCCGATGAGTTTGATAACGCAAAACCTTACCGCCATTTGGTTATTGATAATTTTTTAGATGCTGAAACTGCAGCATTTATGTATAACCATTTTCCAAAAGAAGATGTGTTCAACAAAAAATACAAAGGTGTGAATGAATTTAAGGCTGAAGGCTCCAACTTTGAAGATTTCCCCGAAGTATTTACTCAAATGCGCGAAGAACTGCATAGCAGAGAATGGTGCGAAATAATGAGTAAAATTACGGGTATTGATGGTTTGTTTTCGGTACCAGATGCATTGGGTGGTGGTTTACACCAAGGCGGTAACGGTAGTTTCTTAGATATTCATATTGACTTTAATATTCATGCTGACAGGGGTATTCACCGCAGGGTAAATTTATTGATATTTTTTAACAAGGACTGGAAGGAAGAGTATGGCGGGCATACTGAATTGTGGAATGCAGATATGACTAACCTGGATAAAAAAATATTCCCGGCCATGAACCGTTGTGTAATATTTGAAACCAACGAGATAAGCTACCACGGTTACGATAAAATTAAATTGCCAGAAGGTGTAACCCGTAAGTCGTTTTACGCATACTACTACACTACTTTAAGAGAAGATGCTGCTAAATACCACGATACTGTATTTAAAGCGCGTCCAACTGATAGTGCAGCAAAAAAAGCTTTAACTCCTATTAAGGAAGGCGCAAAAAATTTTATTAAGCGTCAACTACGTAAAATAGGTATTACGCTTTAATTTTATTCACATTACTTCATTAATTCCTTTGGAATAATATATTGCATAGGTATATAACTGTTTACTCGTTATATACTTATGCATGTTGTTATCCTTTTATAAAAATACTGCTTTCTGTAATAAGCAATATATACCTGTACCTGTATTGTTGTTGCTGTTTGTTTTTATAAATGGTTTTCAATGCAAAGATTATTCTAATAAGCTACTCGGCCCGGGTATTATTTTAACCGTTGATAAGCCGCCTGACACCTGGTATCAGGTAAAAGATTTCATGAAGGAAAATAATGTTAAGCTTACCTTTTACGTAGAGCGTTACCAGGACCTAAGCGATGATACCAAAAAAATAATGCAGGAAATGATTGCTGACGGGCATGAAATTGCGCATCATACGAGTACGCACCCGCATAGTGACGAATATGTAAACAAGTATGGAGTAGATGCCTATTTGAAGTATGAGGTAGATACGATGACTTATTTAATGAATAAGGATGGCTTTTACCCCACTACTTATGCTTACCCTTTTGGGGATTTAACGCCTGAACTGGATAATTTTTTATTGAAACGTTTCAATAGCATCCGTAAAATAATTAGCCCTTATATGAACAAACATATAGCTGATATGGACCAGTTATATTACCGCTATGGAAATATTTCATTGTTTTACGGAACCAGTATTGACCAACGTCATAAGCACTCCATGGATGAAATTACTGAAGCGCTCGAAATGGCCAAAGAAAGCCGTCAGGCGGTTAGTTTATACTGTCACTACCTTACAGTTGACAAACCTTATGAAGCCACTAACTCGCATATTTATTTAAAAGATTTTAAAGCCATTGTATTAAAGGCAAAATCGCTCGGCCTGCGTTTTTATACTGCTTCGGAGGTAAGTAGAAAAAAATATTAAGGTATGCATAAATGGGTTGTTGGTTTCGCTTGTGTGCTTTGTTCTGTAACGTTCAGCAAAGCACAATATATTGCTAAAAACACAAAAATTGTTTACCTGGAATTGTTGGGTAATAGTGATTTGTATTCTATCAATTTTGAGTATGTAATTCATCAAAAACATGGCATTCGACTAGGGGCTTCGTGGGTGCCCGGTACCTGGGATGTGGTTACCAATAATGACAGGCATTTTTTTTACCTGCCACTTGAGTATAATTACTTAATTGGCCACAAGCATATATTGGACTTATCAGCAGGTATACAAACAACTTTGACTTACTATATGCAAGATTTGCCTAATCATTACCGTTTCAGGACTCAACTGGGTGTCGGCTATCGTTACCAAGGTTCTAAGGGTTTGTTTGCGCGTGTGGGTATTACTGCTAATACACCTTATTTTTTATCGGCTGATGTGAATGAAACGTTTTTTTATACCAATAACCGTTGGTTAATCTGGCCTTTGGTAGCTGCAGGATGGTCATTTTAGCTGCTTTAATCTAAAACAGGTTTTGAGCGCAATTTCTTAGTTTGGGCTTTTGTTTTTTTGCTTGTTAAACGCTTTTCTACGCTGCCTTTACTAGGCTTGGTTGCCTTGCGTAATTTTTTTACTATAAAGCATTTATTAAGTATGGCATAAATTTTTTTGACCGCAATTAACTTATTGGCCAATTGGGTTCTTTCTGTTTGGCAAACAACCTGTAGTAAGCCTTCGGCACTTATTTTTCCTGATAACTTTTCCAGGATAATTGCTTTATCCTGGGCGGTTAATATAAGGGAATTGGCCACATCAAAATCCAGCTGGACTTTGCTGGCAATTTTATTTACATTTTGGCCCCCTTTACCTCCGCTCCTGCTTGTTTTGTATACAAATTCAGCATTCAGGTACGGGGGACTAAAACGTGTCATAGTAGTATATTAAGAAACAACAACGGGAGAATTAAGCGGCCTGAAATGTTTTGTATTTCAAGGCTTCTATTTTTTGTTTGGCGTAAGCCAGGCTTATTTCTATTTTTCCTTTAGTAACCATATCTGGTGCTTCGTACATCAAATCAAGCATTATGGCTTCGCAAATGCTTCTCAAACCACGTGCACCCAGTTTAAAATCAAAAGCGGTATCCACAATTAAATCTATTACGTCATCGGTAAAAGTCAAATCTATTTTCTCTAAATCGAAAAGGTACTTGTATTGTTTAGCCAGCGCGTTTTTAGGTTCGGTCAATATATTGCGTAATGCTTCTTTATCCAATGGATTTAAATGGCATAATACTGGTAAACGGCCAATAATTTCAGGTATTAAACCAAAGCTGCGTAAATCGGCCGGACTAATGTATTGCAATAAATTAGTACTGTTTACTTTGCTTAAGTCTTCTTCGTTCTTAAAGCCGATTGCCTGCGTTTGTAACCTGCGGGCAATATGCCTGTCAATACCGTCAAATGCGCCACCACAAATAAATAAAATGTTAGCCGTATTTATCTGAATCATTTTCTGATCGGGGTGCTTGCGGCCTCCCTGAGGTGGTACATTGGCTGTTGTGCCTTCTAAAATTTTTAACAGGGCTTGTTGTACTCCTTCTCCACTTACATCGCGTGTAATGCTTGGATTATCGCTTTTACGACTAATTTTATCTATTTCGTCAATATATACAATTCCTCTTTCGGCTGCTTCTACATTGTAATCGGCAGCCTGTAATAACCTGCTTAAAATGCTTTCTACATCCTCACCCACATAGCCGGCTTCGGTAATTACAGTAGCATCGGCAATACAAAACGGAACATCTAAAACTTTAGCCAGTGTTTTTGCCAATAGTGTTTTTCCCGTTCCGGTTTCGCCTACCAGCATTACATTGCTTTTTTCAATTTCAATTTCGCTGTTCTTTTTGCTTTTTAGTAACAGGCGTTTAAAATGGTTGTAAACAGCCACACTCAGTACTTTTTTAGCATCATCCTGACCTATTACATATTCATCAAGATGGGCTTTTATTTGGGCCGGTTTAAGTAGGTTTAATTTGTTGATGGGTGTTGACGTTTTAACATCTTCATCCTCATTTATTATTCTGTAGGCCTGTTTAGTACAATCTTCGCATATTAAGCCCTCTAAACCTGCAATTAAATATTGCACTTCACTTCTTCCTCGCCCACAAAAAGAGCATTTGTCTTCGTTTTTCTTTGCCATGAATTTTTTTTACAGCTGCTTTAAATAAAATTTAGCCTGCAAATATACTAACAATGAAACACTATAAATGTTCTTTTTGTGCCGGATAAATGCTTTTCGTAATTTTATTTTGTTTGTAATGGTTCTTATTTTTTCTTTTTAACCGGCTTTTTGGCTTCTGTTTTTTCTTCTTTTATTTCAGAAGCTTTGCAGTTGGCACAAGGGGTATATTTTTCTTTTAAGGCCTGCTTTAACTCTATTCCTTTTTTACCTGTTTTTGCCAGATTACAGTTTTTTGCATGGTATTTTTTACCTGTTTCTGTTACATATACAGTTTGTGCATTTACCTGTACGTAACCCAATACAGTTAAAATAAGCGCTAATAAAAAGTTTCTCATGATTATTGGTTTTTTTATCACGAAAATACTATTCGTGCACTTAAATACAAATAAGCCTTAGCTTTGCCCAACTCAAAAATGAAAAAGTTTTATACAAAAGAAAATAACCAAACGGACGTTAAAGCCAAAAAACATTTAGGACAACACTTTTTAAATGATGAAAACATTGCCTTTAACATTGTTGATGCCTTTACCCAATTTTGTACCACACCTGATGTGTTGGAGGTTGGGCCCGGAATGGGTGTACTTACCAAGTACCTTTTGCAACAAACTAAGTTTAAAACGTGGGCCATTGATTTAGATAAAGAGTCTGTTTTATATTTAAAAGATAATTACCCGGGCCTGGAAAACAGGCTGCTGGAAGCTGACTTTTTAAAACTCCATTTTGCCAAAACATTCCCTGCCGACTTTAGCTTAATAGGCAATTTTCCATACAATATTTCATCGCAAATTGTTTTTACTTTAATTGACAACAAAACTATTATACCTCTAATGGTTGGTATGTTTCAAAAGGAAGTAGCTGAGCGTTTATCAGCTAAAACACGTACTAAAAGTTATGGCATTTTAAGTGTGCTTACACAAGCTTATTTTAATGTAGAGTACTTATTTACGGTTGATGAACATGTGTTTATTCCACCACCAAAAGTTAAATCGGGCGTGGTAAGGTTAACCCGGAAAGAAACACAGCTAAACTGCGATGAAAAAGCATTTAAACAAGTGGTTAAACTTGCCTTTAACCAACGTAGAAAAAAACTAAGCAATGCTATTCAAACCATGGTAAAAGACAAGGAACAAATAGCTGATTACGCTGATAAAAGGGCTGAAGAATTAAGTGTAGATGACTTTGTAAACTTAACCAATATTTTATTTCCGGGCTAGGCAATAATTTGTTTTATGTAATTTACTTCCTTTTCAATATGCTCAATTAAATTGGAAATTATATAGTTATCAAAATTGTTTTGATACTCTAATGTAGCCGCATGTTGCACCAGTTTAGGCAAACAACCTGACAATGCCACTCCTTTTAATTTATGGGCTGTTGCTGTTATTTTTTCTAAATTGTTTTGTGCTAAACCGTCCTTTAAGTCTAGCAGTATTTCATCAAAACTGCCTTTTATTACCTCAATAAAACTGCTTGCTATTTGTGCATCCCCACCTAAGTTTTTTAATAAATCCTGCCTGTTAAAATGGGTGGTTATTACCTCATTGCTTGTATTATCGACTTCATTTTTTGAAAGACTGTCAGCCACTTTAAGCCATTTTTCAATAACGGTTTCAATATTTGCTTTTACTACGGGCTTGCTAATATAGTCGTCCATTCCTGCTTGCAGGCACCTGTCTTTTTCCCCCTTAACAGTTCCGGCCGTTAAAGCAATAATAGGAATGCGTCCTGTTTTTTCAAGCCCTCTGATAGCTGTTGCGGCTTCGTAACCGTTTACTTCCGGCATTTGCACATCCATCAATATTAAATGTGGTTTTTCACGCTCAAAAATATCAATGGCTTCTTTTCCGTTTATAGCTTCATAGATGGTAGCATTAGGTAAAACACCACTCACAATTATTTTAGCCAAAAACATATTTACAGAATTATCATCTGCAATAAGTATCTTTAAGTTCTGGCTTGCATTAATAACCTGCCCGCTTTCTATTTCTTTTACCTCTTCCACTACTAAATTATTGGCATTTAGCTTTGCCAATGAATTAAACAGCTGCTGCATTTTTATAGGTTTAACCAATCGTTGCTGTACTTCCAACTCCTTACAAGCTTCGTTTATTAATTCATCATCAGATGAGCTGTAAAGCAATATTATTGGCTGTTTGTTTATATTAATGCTGGTGTTGTTGCGAATCTGCCTGATGGTTTCAATACCGTTCATTTCAGGCATATTGTAATCCATTAAAATAACATCATACAATTTGTCTGTATTTATCATTTCTATGGCTTTTACCCCATCTTCCGCTAGGTCTGCATTTATTTTTTTCAATGCCAGCATATCTTTTAATATTAAACGGTTATTGGCATTGTCGTCTACTATTAAAACTTGTTTTATGTGGTCAAAGTTTTGTGGGTTCGGCTCACTACCTTCCAGGGCTTTAAAAGTTACGTCAAAATAAAAAGTGCTTCCTTTTCCTATTTCACTTCTCAGTAAAAGCTTACTGTTCATTAAAGCCAGTAATTTATTGGATATGGCTAAGCCTAAACCGGTACCACCATATTTACGTGTTGTTGAAGCATCTTCCTGAGCAAATGCTTCGAATATTTTTTGTTTATTTTTCTCTAAAATTCCAATACCGGTATCGCGTACTGAAAAACATAAAGTAGTATCACCGTCTACCTCTTTTGACAACACACTTACCTTTAACTCTATTTCACCTACTTCTGTAAATTTAACTGCATTGCTCAACAGGTTCACTAAAATCTGGCGTAGCCTTACTGCATCTGCCCAAACAAATCGGGGAACATCAGGCGATATGTTTAACAAAACCTCTAATTTCTTTTGGTGTGCCTGATATGAAATAATATCTGCTACCTGGTTTCCTACTTCCAATAAATCTATTTTCTCTGACTCCAGCTCAAGTTTCCCTGCATCTATTTTAGAAAAATCAAGGATATCATTGACTATATCCAATAAGGAATTGGCTGATTGAAAAACAGCCGACATATATTGGTGTTGGGTACTGTCCAGCTTGGTCTTCATCAGTAAGTCAGTAAAACCAATAACCCCGTTTAAAGGTGTCCTGATTTCATGGCTCATGGTTGATAAGAAATTACTCTTGGCTTCGGCCGAGTTTTCTGCCAATTCCTTGGCTTTAATCAAAGCCTCTTCCAAGATTTTACTCCGCTCTACCTGTTTCTCTAAAAACCCTAAAATTAATATAATATCGCCTTCGTCTACACTTTCCTCAAGGTTGTTATTGCCTGAATCAAGTGAGCGTATTAATTGTTTAATTTTTAAAATGGATTGCTTGTTTATATCATCTTGCTTTTTGAGGTCTAAAACAGCTTTCTGATATTCTCTTTCACTTACTTCAAACGCATGCTCTGAAAGCTTTTTATCGCGTTCAAAAGTGTTATAATATTTGCTTACTGCATCTAAAAAAGCAATAACATTTTGATCACCTAAATGCGCTGATGTTAGAAATTTACCGATCTGTTTTTCTAAAGCCTTGTGATACATAAATTAATTTTCAGAAAAAGTAGTGATGGTCATGGTTTGGTTATGCAGCTCGCATTTAGAAAAACGGGTAAAAGGACAAATTTCTCCATACGAGTAAAAGCCCGTAACACGGGTTTTATCACCAAAAATACTGTTTGATGCTTCTACCTCTTCTTCTGTACGGTCTTGTAAAACCAGTTTCCTGCCCACACAGCTTATTAATAAAGCAAATTCGGGTTGTATTTCATCCAGCGTATTAAATGTGTTTTTAGCGGCCTCTGCAGAGCCATCTATCAACTTGTCAAAGTTTGCCTTCATTAGCCTCACTTTACTCCCTTCAGGAATATTGCCCGCAAAGGTCATACTCTTATCGTTGTTGTTAATACTCAAAATTGTTCTTACCAAAGTTTTGTCGCTGTCTTTTAGTTTTAACGACATAGGAAATAATAAGGCGGAACCGGGAAGTTCTTTGCTGTACTCACCCAAATATTCTTTATAAAGATCTAAAGCGTTCTTCCCGTCTATTTCGTACAATACATTTTTATCTGATTTGGTAATTATTTTTTCGTTTCCAAACTCATTCCATCCACCTATTGAGCCATGCCCAATTTTTAAACCGGTACCATAAAAGCCCACAGCTATAATCTCGCCTGCTTTAGGAACATCATTTAAACCAGTAACTGTGTTTTGAAAATTAGCCCCATCGCCAGCCAAACCACCAGTAATGGCTATATTATTGTGGTTTTCATTATTAAGGCCATCAACCAACTCACTTCCGTTAATAACCATTCCATCAGAAAAAATGAGTACTGACTGTAGCTCTTTTTGGGGTAAAGCCCTGAATAAAAAAGCACCTGCTTCAAAACTGTTTTCGTGCTCGTCTATATTTGTTTTTATACACTTAACGGAGTTTTTGTCAAACTGTAAGGCTGAAACTACAATGGAATTATCCAACACCTCATTAGCTATAATTTCGCCTGCGGTTGATGATAATATAATATTTGCATTGGGATAGTCTGATTTAAGCTTATTAAATACATCCGCTTTGGCAATCAGTTCGCGTAATCCAAAAGCCAATACTAACTGGCATTTTATATTATCAAAATCACTATCTTTATTTACTTGAATCCATGATTCATTGATAAATTTTTGTTGCGAAATTTTCATGGTAAATTAATTGTATTCGCAATGTATAAAAACTATTGATATATTGAAATACGATTCCTTTTTTAATAAAAAAACGCGCTGATTGGCGCGTTTTATATATTTTGTTATGCTTTTCGGGCAATGGCTTTTAATGCCTTCTCTACAATTTTTTCGGCCGTTAAACCGTATTTTATCATTAGTTCATCTGGTGTACCGCTTTCACCAAAACTATCATTAACGGCAACCATTTCAACAGGTAGCGGCATATTTAGTGCAAGCAACTGACAAATGCTATCGCCCAAACCACCGTTCATCTGGTGCTCTTCAGCTGTTACCACACAACCTGTTTTTTTAGCGCTGGCTAATACTGCTGCGTTATCAAGCGGTTTAATGGTGTGTATATTTATAATCTCTGCATTGATTCCTTTTGCTGCCAGTATATGGCCTGCTTCTATAGCTTTCCAAACCATGTGACCTGTTGCAAAAATACTTACATCGCTTCCTTCGTTTAAAGTTAGGGCTTTACCTATTTCAAACTTTTGGTTTTCCGGAGTAAAATTAGGTACAGCAGGACGCCCAAATCGTAAATATACAGGGCCAACATAATCTGCTATAGCCATAGTTGCGGCTTTGGTTTGGTTATAATCGCACGGATTAATAACAACCATATTGGGCAACATTTTCATCAAGCCTATATCTTCTAAAATCTGGTGTGTGGCACCATCTTCACCCAAGGTTAAACCCGCATGCGATGCACAAATTTTTACGTTTTTATTGGAGTATGCAATTGACTGGCGAATCTGGTCATAAACCCTGCCTGTAGAAAAATTAGCAAAAGTACCTGTAAAGGGTATTTTACCACCAATGGTTAAACCGGCTGCTACGCCCATCATATTGGCTTCTGCAATACCTATTTGGAAAAAACGATTTGGAAAATCTTTTATAAAAGCATCCATTTTTAATGAGCCTATTAAGTCTGCACAAAGCGCAACAACGCTTTCATTGTTTTTTCCTAACTCATGCAAGCCTTCGCCAAAGCCGCTTCTGGTATCTTTTATGTTTTGAACGTCAAACGTTTTCATATAAATGTATGGTATTGTTTTCTAAAAATTGCTTCGCAAAATAAACATAGTAAAAATAAAACGAGCTTTTTTTATTTTATAATATTATGCACAATTAAAACAAAGGGCCGTTTCTTATTGCTAAGAAACGGCCCTTTTATATTTTAAACCCTTGGTTTTAGTTTTGGCAAATAACTACCACTTTGGTTGAGCCTGTTGCATCAGCAGAAATCGCTGTAAACTTAACCAACCCAACTACGCCTAAAGCTGTTTTAAATGCATAAACAGCACCTACAGATAAATTTGTTACTTTATCAGTTGCACCTGTTGTAAAATCGGTATTTATAAACGCGTCTTCTACTTTGGTTCCGTTTTTAATATTATCAAAATCAGCCGCAGTTAAAGTAGTTGTCTTAAATTTAGTTTGATTTTGTCTTGACCATGTAGAAATTTCATTATTCCAAAGCACTTTAGCTCCATTCGTATTGGATGGCGCAGCAAAAGCATTTTTATCATTATCACCGAAGTAATAAACAAAATCTATTTTGTCTGAATTAAAACGTGCTGTTCCTGTTGTTAATCCTGGAGTATATGCTCTGAAATTATTCGCTAATCCTAAAAACTTATATTCAATATTGGTATTGCTTTGTGCTCCTAACTCTATTTCGTTTGATACCATTACATTGTTATCGTGAACAATAGTATAAGTAATACTAGCAGAAGCTGTTTTACCTTTAGTATCTTTAAATGTTGCTGTTAAGGTAACGGTTGAATTGATTGGTAATGGTAAACCAGAAACGATAGCCGAAGCATCCATCGAATCAATAAAACCACCTCTTTGCGATGAATCTACTCTATCGAAAGTTGGATTACCTATAACTGTAGAGCCTATCTTGATTTCAAACTTTGACGAATCAAGACTAGTTCCAGATGCCGGAGCTACATTTATTTTTAAAACTGGTATAGAGAAAAAATTAGTTGTATCTAATGTGCCTTTACCTAAGTTATCTGTTAAACTAATGGTTGGACCCGTGCCTGTTTCTGTTGTTGTTGCATCATCTTTTTTGCATGATGATACTATTAATGTTGTAGCAAAAGCTGCTATGAATAATGTTTTGATTGTCTTTTTCATTTCTGTTTTTAATTTAATTATGTATGGGAAAGGCTTATAAAAACTGTGCCAGTTTTATACACTTTACAAAGAAACAATAAAAAACCGTATTTATTTAGCTGTATTTTAGTTTATTGTAATATTATTGGCCTGCCCGGAAATTATTTTAAAATCTCTTGCAAAGGTATTATTACTCCTGGTGGCACCTTTTGCCCGGTAAATTAATTTGTAGTCGCCCGGCTGTAAAGTAATATTATGCCTTTGAACGTCTATAGGTAATTTATGAATCCAAACAAGTTCTCCTCTTATCATTTGGTATATATCCATATAGTAGGCCTGCATTTGGTTGGTTATATTTAGTTTGCCCGGTTGTGGTATTTGTATGGTTGTTACCATACTCTGGTCTATAGCCACATCTTTAAAATGCATGCGGGGCAAAGTCAACACTTCTAAATCATATTTACCTACAATGTATTTTTCTTTTACATTGGCATTTTGTACATGCAAAATTTTATTATCCTTTGCCTGTTTAACAATAAACTTTAAGGCTTCATAATTGGTAACACCATCAATTTTCACCAAAAGTTCCCCCTGAGGAGCATCTAAGCCAATGATGGTATGTTTACCTGCACTTACTATAATGTTTTCTTTAACTACCTGCGGAATGGTATGCACTACCAGTTTGTATTTATACAATGGATCTAACTGCACTGTATCCGGATTACCTCTTTCGTTAATGGTATGCATGTAGTTATACAATAACTGGCCGTTATCCATATCGTAAAAGCTCATGTTTACGTTTGTTTCTGTTGCCCTGCTGTATATATCCAGTAAATTAACCTGTGCTGTGGTGTTATTCAAGGCCTGTGAAACAACTATATTCAATACATTGTTAAACTGGTCTTCGGTGTTTGCATCATAGTATCTGCCCACACATTCAAAGGCCTTTTGAAAATCGGCCGAGCTACCTAGTCCAATAATAAACGGTTTTAAAATAACACCCTGGCTTTGCAAGGCTTCTGAAACAGCACATGGATCTCCCTGACATTCTTCTATGCCATCGGTAATTAAAATAATAACATTTCGTGTGTTGGGTTCTTTTGGAAAATCGTAAGCGGCTTGTTGCAGTGAGTAAGCAATCAGGGTTGTTCCTTTGGGTGAAATTGACTGTACCCGTTTTTTTAGTTCAGAGTGGTTGTCTTTCCTGAATGGAACTTCTAAACGGGTATCCTTACAATCTCTTTTATTGGGGGGTGATGTATGGCCGTAAACACGCAAAGCTAATTCTACATTTTTGGCTTTTTCAAGGCTATCAACAATGTTAGAAAGCAAACGTTTGGCTACATTTATTCTGGAATCTTTTTCCATACGCGCATACATACTTCCGCTGGCATCGAGCAAAAACAGAATACGTGTTTTTGTAGGGCGCATTACCTGTTGCCCCAAAAGTGCGTTGAACAAACTGCCTGCTAATACTAAACAAACAAGTATATACTTACGCAAACCCTTTGTTTGTTTATATCCTTTTACGTGTAAACTCAATTTATATTGATTAATTAGTAATCGCCAAGTGTTTCTGGCAATTGTTGTAATGCTTTCGCTAATTCTTCATCATTTGGCGATACACCATGCCATTTATGGCTACCCATCATAAAATCAACCGGGTATCCCATTTCTGTTTTCATCATTATAAAAATAGGCTGACCTTTACCTGTCAATGCTTTTGCCTCTTCCATTACCGAAAGTATGCTTTCAAAGTTATGACCATCCATATGCAATACTTTCCAGCCAAATGCAATCATTTTATTTTCAATATCAGCTCCAATACCCATTACCTTTTGGGTGCTGCCGTCTATTTGTTGTCCGTTAAAATCAATGGTAACTATTAAATTATCAATTTTCTGGTGCGCTGCAAACATAAAAGCCTCCCAGTTCTGACCTTCCTGTATTTCTCCATCGCCCATTAAAACGTAAACCAAATGCTTATCGTTATTCAGTTTTTTTGTTAATGCTGCTCCTGCTGCTACCGAAACACCTTGCCCTAACGAACCACTGGCAATACGAATGCCTGGTAAATGTTCTGCAGTAGCCGGGTGGCCTTGTAACCTGCTGTCTATTTTACGGAAAGTGCTTAGTTCGCTCACTTCGAAATAACCTGAACGGGCTAATGCACTGTAAAATACTGGTGAAATATGTCCGTTTGATAAAAAGAATACATCTTCATTTATGCCATTCATGTTAAACGCAGGATTGTGTTCCATTATATGAAAATACATAGCTGAGAAAAAATCCGCACATCCTAATGATCCACCCGGATGACCTGATTTTACTGCATGTACCATACGTAAAATATCTCTACGCATTTGACTTGAAATTGCTTGAAGTTGCTCAATTGTAGCCATTGAAAATTTTTGTTTTTATGTTAATTAATGCTCACAAAGGTAATTAAGCCAATTGGTTTAGCCATATTTTTGTTTACACAATTTAAACCCTGTTTTACCCAAATGAAGGTTGGTTTTTATTTTGCCCTGTTTTTTACAAAATCAAAAATAAACCTTACTCCCACGCCAGTAGCCATTTTACTTCTATAGCTGTCGTTTCCGGAAATAAAAGCCGGGCCGGCTATATCAAAGTGCATCCATGGATAATCAATAAATTTTTCTAGGAATTTTCCTGCGGTAATGGCTCCACCAACCGGGCCGCCAATATTTTTCATATCGGCTATATCTGATTTAATCAGTTTTCCATAATCATCCCAGAAAGGAAATTCTACTAAACGCTCGTGTGTATAATTACCACTTTCTTTCAAATCATTTTTTTCTTTTTCATCCGCTGTTCCCATACAAACTATTCCGTATTGTCCTATGGCAGCAGCGGCAGCTCCTGTTAGTGTAGCAAAATCTAATACTAATTCCGGAGAATATTTTTTTGCATACGATAAAGCATCAGCCAATATTAATCTTCCTTCGGCATCTGTATTTAAAACTTCCACTGTTTTACCATCAAACATGGTAATAACATCTCCGGGTGTATAGGCATTTTCACCCGGGCGGTTGTCGGTAGCCGGAACTAATGCTATCACATGGTAATTTAATTTGGCTTTGGCAATGGCATAAATAGCACAAGCTACAGCCGCAGAACCGGCCATATCACATTTCATGGTATCCATACTATTGGTAGTTGGTTTTAAGCTTAACCCACCAGTATCGTACACCACTCCCTTTCCTACTAAAATCAAGGGTTTTTTATTTTTTGGTTTTGCAGGCTTATATTCCATAATGGTAAAAGTGGGTGGTATTTGACTACCCATATTTACCGCTAATAAACCTCCCATTTTTAAGCTTTCAATTTGTTTTTTATTAAGTACTTCTACTTTAAAATTGGCCGCTTTTCCCATTTTTTTAAATTCATTGCTCAGTGTAATAGCATTGATAATGTTTTGTGGCTCATTCACTAAATTACGTGCCTGGTAAACAGATTCTACTAAAATGTTTATTTGTTCAACAGCCTGTTTACTGAATTTGGTACTAACTATGGATATCGTTTGAAGGGTATTTTCTTTTTTATCGCTTAAATATTTAATAAACTGGTAATTACTTAAAGCTATTCCTTCTGCTATGGCTAATGCGGTTTCTTCAGCAATGCCGGTGTCTGCTATTTGAATGGTATTGTATTTATGAGCGTTAACAGCGGCACAAACTTTATTGCCTAATGCCCTGTATGCTTCTAAAGCAGCAAATTTGTTTTTCTTTTCAAATTCTTCGCTTAGCTGTATAAAAACCAACTTGTCAAATTGATTAATTGTAATAAAAGTATCGGCAGCTTTTATTTTTTTATTGATGTAGTCGCTTTCCTGTTTGTTAAAACCTAAAGCATTCCATTTTGCTTTTTTATTGGTTACTATTAAAGTAGAATTGGCGGTATTGGCTTTGTTTACCAAGTTAATTTTAATGCTCATTGTAAATATATTTTGGGCAAATATATTTTATACAAGTTCATTAACTACTTAATAAAAATAACAGTGTTTGTAATTAGTCGTATTAATCGTACAGTTCAAATTTTATATCATTCTTGGTGTAACCAAGGTTAACCAATCTTTCACGTGCTTCTTTAATCATTGCACTCCAACCGCATATATAAAAATAGCAAGGTCTTTTATCGGCATATATGTTCTCATAAACCTCATGTACATAACCTGTTTTACCTGGCCAGGTATCAGCTGTTTCCCTGCTTAAAACCGGTATAAACTCAAATTGATTGTATTGTTTAGCCAATTGCGTCATTTCATCATAATACAGCAAATCTTCTTTTTTCCTGCTTCCAAATATTATTTTCACAGGGTAATGAAGTTTATTTTTATTAGCTATATCATGTAGCATGCTTCTTAACGGGGCAATGCCTGTTCCGGTGCATAAAAAACATATTTCCCTGTCTATTTCATCAGGTAAGGTAAATTTACCAATAGGACCCGCCACTTTTACTATTGAACCTACTACTATATTTTCCCATAAATAAGGGGTTCCTTTTCCAGGTGGATTTAATACTATTAATAACTCAAATTCATTGGTTGTAGTTGGAGCTGAAGCAATACTGTAGCTTCGGTAGGTTATTTTGGAATCAATAGGCAAGTCAATCATTACAAACTGGCCTGCTTTAAATTCAAACTGAGGTAAATGATTAACTTTAAAAAAGAAACGTTTGGTAGTGTTTGTTTCGTCAATAATTTTAACAATTTCAGCATCATAAAAGGTTTGTTTCATAAAATAAAATCCTCACTTATGTTTATGTGAATTAACATTATTTTATCTAAACAAATCCTTTTTTATGGTTTTTTATTTTTACACATCGGTAAATTGTTTCAGGAAACGGACGTCATTAATAAAAAACGTCCTCAGATCTTTGATATCAAATTTCAGCATGGTTATTCTCTCTATCCCCATTCCAAAAGCAAAGCCTGTATATTCTTCAGGGTCTATGCCGCAATTAGCTAAAACATTAGGGTCTATCATGCCGCAGCCTAATATTTCCACCCAGCCGCTGTATTTACAAATGTTACAGCCTTTCCCTTTACAAATCTGGCAGCTGATGTCCATTTCAGCGCTTGGCTCAGTAAAAGGAAAATAGCTTGGTCTGAAACGTACTTCTACATCTTCACCAAACATATCTTTCACGAATGCATAAAGGGTTTGCTTTAAATCGGTAAAGCTTACTTTTTTATCTATATAAATACCTTCTATCTGGTGGAAAAAGCAATTGGCCCGTGCCGATATGGCTTCGTTCCTGTATACTCTCCCAGGCATAATCGCCCGCAAGGGCGGATTTTTTTCCTGCATTAGTCTTACCTGAACAGATGAAGTATGTGTACGCAATGCTATTTCATTATCAATAAAAAAGGTATCCTGCATATCCCTGGCCGGATGGTTCATTGGAAAATTTAATGCGCTGAAATTATGCCAGTCATCTTCAATTTCAGGTCCTTCAGCTATTGTAAATCCTAGCTTGGTAAAAATTGCGACAATTTGATTTTCTACTATGTTTAACGGATGCCTTGACCCTAAAACCAACTGCTCAGCCGGTAAAGTATAATCGGTATTGCTTTCTTTGGAGCCAGATTTTTTTGAAGTGAATTTATCGGTTGCTTCTTTTAGTTTTTCTTCTGCACTGTTTTTAACAACATTCATTAACTTTCCTAAATCGCGCTTCATTTCATTAGGAACTTGCTTAAATTCTTCGAATAATTCGCTTAAAATGCCTTTTCTCGACAAATATTTTAAACGAAATTTTTCTAAATCTTCGCTCGAATTTATTTTTATCTCATGTAGTTTTTGTTGAAGATCTTCTAACCTTTCTCTCATTGCAGCTTTTTTTAACGGGAACAAACATACAATTTCAAATTATAAAATTTAGCATAGGCTTACTCCCCACAGTCTATAAATAATTAAATATGTATATATAAAATTGTATTAATAATAATAGCTGTGAATTGTTAGGATAAATTTATTTCAAAAACTTGTTTTCTAATTTATAAAATACTTTCAACAAGTTTGTTTTGTAGGAGTATTTGTAAACTAGTAGTTTATGGTTTTATTAACAGTATGTTAAATGCGACATACACATAAATGTGTTTATAAAATGTCGCACTTAAAATGTTAGTTTTCTGTGGGCGTAAACTGTATAATTAGGTACTTATTACTTATGAACACTTTTTTTAAAAAGCTATCTACGTTAATTAACATTTTTGAGGGTAAATATTACGTTATTGTTGATTAATTATATCGTTAATGTTAATGTTTTGTTCCAAATCCCAATAGGCCCTGATGTTAAATACTTGATTGTAGTTAAATACTCTTTCAGGTAGTAGATTTTTCGATATGTCGCCATTGTCCCAAATACCGTTATTATTTATGTCTTCAATTATTTTAACCTTCAATTCTACTGGGTTTAAATAATCAAGTTTCAGCTGTGTTGAATTGGTGATTTTAAACTCTTTTAGTACTTCATTGCTATTTTTATTGATAAGTTGAAGTATATAATTTTTATTGTTTGGAGTGAAACTAACATTTAGGATAAGATTTCCATATTCCTTATTTTGTTTCATTACTACTGTTGATTGGTTGTTTTTATTGAAGTTCCCATAAACATCTACAATAGCTGAATCTTTTATTTTAATGGTATAATTAGTTCCTTCCTTCCAGTTATGAAATAGCTTTAATTCCATTTTATCAGGATCATCGATATTAAGCCATAGGGGTTTTATTTTGATTGTATCTTCTTTAAATTCAATACTATCTATTTTTATTTTCTGATAAGGATTACTTAGTTTTATTTTGAATGTATCACTTGGAGTTAACTCTGCTTTGGTTGAAAGAGTAAATTCAGGTATTGGCGATTTTGATTTATTCTTTAGTTTTACGGTATAACTAGTATCAGGATTATTTATAGTAAATTCAGCACTATCTAATTGATTAGTAAATACTTTAATGGTATCTATATTAGAACTGCCACTGATTACTTTTTTGTATAAATACTTTGATAATGAACTTGTTATATTAAAATTGGTTGGTTTATATACAACAAAATTATATATTCCTTTTGTGTTTGAAATGGTATCGAGTAGTTTATTTATTTTATATAAATTGGGTTTGAATAAATAAAGATCGGTTGTAACTGGTTTAGTGCTTGATATTATTGTTGAATTAGCTATTGCGACACTATCGTTTAAAGCATACTTTATGTCAGTTCCTTCTTTTTTGTAAGCATAAATTTTATACTCATCAGCGGGCATATTTTCAATTTTAAAGCTACCGTCTTCTTTTGTTTTGGTAAAGTATACCGGATTAATTTTATAAATTGTTGTATCAGTGAAAGTTTTAACGGGGTATAATGCCACAATTGCACCATTCTGTGAAGCATTTGTAAAAGCGTTTTTAACTGTACCACTTATAAAATTACTGTCAATGAAGTTGCCGGTAGAAAATGTATAAATTAAATTTTGTGATATACTGCTTTCATGGTTATCGGTTACGGCATTTCCAAAATTAATTGTGTAAGTTGTATTAGGCTTTAGTGGTTCTTTAAATTTAATATTTACTTCTTTACCTGATATTTCGTATGAGGGGGTTTTATCAGGTGGCGGGCTCATTACAATTTGACGTGCAGGCTCTTTTAGCTGTATAAATTCATCAAACTTTATTTTAATATTTTGTTGATTGATAGGAAAGTTAACCGTTTTATTTTTAGGCTCCATAGTTAAAACTTTAGGTCCTGTTTCGTCTTTAGGCCCGCCTGTTGGCGCTACTATTTGTGCGCAGGAAAAAATAAAAAGTAATAAAATAGGAGTAATCTTTAAATATAATTTCATGTAAAGTTTGGTTGAAGCTTTTCTTTAAAAACAGTATTTTGGGTTTTAAATTAGTTTTAAACCTTTTTTACCACAAAAAGTATACTTGAGTATTCTTTATTAAAAATAGCTCGTGTATTAGAAATTAAACCACTAATTGAACCTCTTAGCATTGACATATTGTTACCTTTGTGAATTTCACTTCTCATAGAAATGTAAGGAGCATCAAACCAAAGTGGCTTTTTTGCTACTATTTTAAACCCATGTTTTTGCATTAACAGGTTAAAGCTTTTTGTGTTAAAGTGGTATAAATGACGAGGGACATCAAAACCATCCCAATATTCTTTGTAGTGTTTACTATCCCAACTTCCGGAATTGGGAACTGCTATAAAAAGGGTTCCGTTTTGTTTAAGTAAGTTATGTAACTGAACCATTCTTTCGTTTAAAAAATGAACATGTTCCAGCACATGCCACTGTGTAATTACATCGAAAGATTCTTTTGGAAATGTATCTAATTTATTTTCGTTGATTACATTATAACCAAACTTTTCTTTTACATAACTGATTGCCTCATCACTTACATCAACACCAACTGCATCAAAAGTTTTATCCTGTACAACGCCATGTAAAAAATAGCCTAAGCCACATCCTAAATCCATTAATTTACCGCTTGAATTAAATGATTTAATCAGGTTTAATTTTGATTGTATACTGAAGTTTCTAACCACATCGTATATTTTATACATTAAACCTAAACCTTCTTTTTTGCCAGCATGTGAAACATATTTATCTGATTGATAATAGGGAGCTATTTCATCAGCTGAGGGTCTGGGATTGGTAAATACAAAGGTGCAATTGTTGCACTTTTGTATGGTAAAATTTTGGCCGGTAGCTACAAAGTCTTTACATGTATGAAGATTGGTAAAGCTCTTGTGGCCACAAATTAAACAGGTTGTAATATTTTCCATAAATTTATCGGCCCAAATGTACCATTAAAACCGAAATATCTGAAGGAGAAATACCACTTATGCGTGCAGCCTGTCCTAAAGTAATAGGTTTTTGTTTGGTTAATTTTTCTTTTGCCTCACTGCTTAGGTTGTGAACAGCTTTAAAATCAAAGTTTGGCGCAATAGAAACATTTTCCAATTTATTCATTTTTTCCACCATCAATTGTTCCTTTTCCAGGTAGCCTTCATACTTCATAAGTATTTCGGCTTGTATCATAGCTTCCTGATTAAAACCTTTCATAAAATTGTTTACAATTGCTAATGAATTATTCATGGTTTCTAAATCAATTTGGGGGCGACTTAGCAATTGAATCAATTTATAATTTTGAGGAATTTCAGCAGTATTTAGTTCGTTAAGCATTGGATTTGCTTCTTTAGGTGTGATGGATGTTTTCTTAAAGAAATCAATAATTTTATTTGCTTCAGTCATTTTTGCTTCCACATTTTTTAATCGTTCATCACTTGCTAAACCTATTTCGTTACCAAGTTTAGTTAATCTTACATCAGCATTATCCTGGCGTAACATTATTCTATATTCCGCTCTTGAAGTAAACATTCTGTAAGGCTCATCGGTTCCTTTATTTACCAAATCATCAATTAGAACGCCAATATATGCTTCATTGCGTTTAAGTATAAAATCTGATTTTTCGTTTATTTTGTTGTGCGCATTTATACCTGCCATTAAGCCTTGGCAAGCGGCTTCCTCATAACCAGTGGTGCCATTTATTTGTCCGGCAAAATATAAGTTTTCTATGAGATGTGTTTCTAATGTGAGTTTCAATTGAGTAGGTGGGAAAAAATCGTACTCAATGGCATAACCAGGTCTGAACATTTTAACATTTTCAAAACCTGGAATTAATTTCATGGCTTTTAATTGAACCTGTTCGGGCAGTGAGGTAGAGAAACCATTTACATATATTTCTACCGTATTCCATCCTTCCGGTTCCACAAAAATCTGATGCCTGTCTCTTTCCGCAAAGCGATTTATTTTATCTTCTATTGATGGGCAATATCTGGGGCCTAAGCCTTTGATTCTACCAGCGTACATAGGTGAATCATCAAAGCCTGTTCGCAATATTTCGTGAACGTTTTCGTTAGTATAAGTAACCCAGCATGGCCTTTGGTTAACAACCGGAACAGTTAAGTTGCTGTATGAAAACTTACCCGGATTTTCATCGCCTTCCTGTTTTTCCATCAGTTCATAGTTAAGAGTTCTTCCATCCACCCTTGGTGGTGTTCCGGTTTTCATTCTTCCACTTTCAAAACCTAATTGAATCAATTGTTCGGTAATACCTGTTGCTGACTTTTCAGCTATTCTGCCTCCCCCAAATTGTTTTTGGCCAATATGTATAATACCATTTAAAAAAGTACCGTTTGTTAGAACAACAGATTTTGAATAAATATCCATTCCCATTCCGGTTTTAACACCACAAGCCTTACCATCTTTTATAATGATTTCTTTCACCATATCTTGCCAGAAGTCAACATTTGGTGTTTGCTCCAGCATTTCACGCCAGTATTGTGAAAATAACATTCTGTCATTCTGAGCTCGTGGACTAAACATAGCCGGCCCTTTTGATTTATTTAGAATCCTGAATTGAATAGTTGACTTGTCTGTTACGATACCGGAATAGCCACCCAGTGCATCTATTTCCCTAACAATTTGTCCTTTAGCAACTCCACCCATGGCTGGATTACAGCTCATTTGAGCTATTTTATTCATATCCATAGTTATGAGTAAAACCCTGCTTCCCATATTTGCAGCAGCAGCAGCAGCTTCACAACCAGCATGCCCTGCCCCCACAACAATCACATCGTATTTATCTAACATATTTATTTAATGTTTCACGTGAAACTTTACACCTTGTTCAAGTAGTAATTTTCTTTTTCTCTAATGGTTAAACTTTCTTTTTTTGTTTTGTCTTTGTATCCACAAAGGTGAAGTATGCCATGTATAACCACCCTTCTTAATTCTTTTTCTGTGCTTACCTTTTCGATTTTTGCATTTTCTTTCACCCTATCAATACTAATGTATAAATCACCTTCTATAGGTTCACCTTTTTCATTTAATTCAAAAGTTATAATATCGGTATAATAATCGTGTTGAAGTGCACGTATGTTTAATTCAAGTAAATATTTATCAGTACAGATATTTATGTTGACAAATGAATAATCGAACATCTCTTTTTTTATTGTGTGTTCAATCCAGCTCTTAAGCTTCTTTTTCTCTTTAACTATATATGTAGTATCTATATTATTGAATTGTATCATCTATCTTAAAACAGTTATGGTACCGCTTTTCCTAAGTTGTTTTCCATCTAAGCCAACAATTTGTGCTTCATATACGTAAGTATCAGCGGCCACAAAGTTATTGTTTTCATCAGTTAAATCCCAACCCTGGTTTAAATCGGAAATGCTTTTAATGGCTGAACCCCACCTATTGTATATAATCATGTTTGATTTGCTATAATCAATATATACACCAATAGGTTTAAATACTCTATTTTCGGTACTTGATATTATGCCATCTGGGAAATACACTATTAAACCCCCTATTAAACAAACTTCATTCGATTTGCTTTTATAACCGGTGTTTTTTTCCTGCCCGATTACCATGTAACAATATGAATTACCAACAGTAAAACTACTTCCTAAGTCGTCATTATAAAAGCTGTCGAGGGTTTGTGCTATTTGGCTGAATGGATTGATAATTAAATTATTAACCCTTGTTTCTCTTAGTAAAGTATACTTATCTATTCCACTGTTCCACGTGAAATAGTGATTCCAACTTATTAAATTTTTGCTGGCTTCTTGACTGCCTTGAACAACAATATTAGTTGATGCAACAGTTGTGTCTTTGTATTCAGCACAAGTGGTTTTATTAATTACTTTATAGAAAACACGCTTATCACCGGTTTCGTTTAAATCTTTAAATATAAAAGGACTTGTTTGATTCTTTAAGGCTTTAAAGTTAAAGAAAGAAGTGTTATCGAAAGATTTTTGTATAATTAAAGTATCAATATCAGAAGTATTGCTTTTGTTAACGATTAGTTCAATATTACCGCTTTCTAATGATATCGCACTAATAACAATAGCTGTTGTATTGTCTCTTATACCACTTACTTTGGTTATTGTATTTGAATTGCTTTTATAAATATTGTTAATGGAGTTAACAGCAGTTACATAATAGGTATATGTATTGTTTAAACTAATTAACTTATCAGTATAGCCTAAACTGGTTCCGTTTACAGAGTCTATTAGTATAAATGAAGTATTATTAACTTTTTTATATATATAGTGCTTATCAATATTATTATTCCAGCCAACATATTTACTCCAGTTTAAAGTAATTATATTTTTGCAAGTATCTATTTGGCTTTGTAAATGGATGGTTTTGTGGTAGTCTGCTATATCATATGACCATCTGTTGGTACAACTATCCACTGCAGCTATTACATATTTTAAGCTTTGTTGTTGTGGGTTTCCACGTGAAACATTATCTACAAAGAAGGTGTCAAGTATAGCATTTTTTATCAATGTGTCATTGTACAAATCCATATACCAGAAGCTTGGGTACGAGTTTTTCTCCCAGTAAATAATGGGCTCATTTGTTATCGGATTAACAGACACGAATGCAATATTGCTCTTGGGTAGTTTAAATACTGATATGTTTTGTGTGTCGGTATAGCAGTAGTTTTCTACTCCTCCACAATCACTTACTATTTGTATAAAGTACTCCCAATTTTTATTGTTGGGTACATTTGCATTGCTATGGTTGTAGAAGAGCGTACCAATATTTGGTTCCATACGTAGCTGCACAAAAGGGTCGGTTGTTTTATCACGGGCAAAAATTCTATATTCTTTAAATGTTCCGCATGGAAGAACACCTGGTGTATTCCAAAATAGTTCATTATCGTTTCCAATTCTACATACTCTCCTTATTTGTGAGCAGTTTTGGCCACTGCTTACATAGCTTATAAAAAGGAATAGTATGAAGAATATTTTTCTCATTAATAATTATTTTGCTCCAACAATAACGGTGCTTAAGTCTTTTTCGTTAAGGTATTTGTTGGCTAAATCTTTTATTTGACTTGCCTGCATGTTTTTAATTATTTCTATAAACTCATAGAAATAGTTGTATGAAAGGTTGTAGTCCTTCAATATTTTGAACCTGTCTGCCAGATTGAATGGTCCTTCTGTATTTCGTAGAAAAGAACCTAACAAATAATTTTTAGCTATTTGTAGTTCCTGCTCATCAATCAATACCTCTCTTAATGTTTGTATTTCCTTTAATATTTCCTTCACCCCTAATTCAGCCAATTCATTGTTTATTTCGGTATCAATATACCAAACCGCGTCTTGTTGAAAAGCTTCTAAAGCCGAGTAAATGCCATAAGTTAAGCCTTTTTCTTCGCGTATGTTTTTCATTAAGCGGGAACCAAAATAGCCTCCAAGAATCAGGTTAAGCAATTGCATTTCTCTGAAATCAGGATGGTTTCTATTGAATAATTTTCTTCCTATTCTTATAGAACACTGAACTGAATTAGCCTTTTCAATAAATATATTTTCACTTTGTGGTTGATGTGGAACATACTTTACAGTTTTAATATCGGCAGGTTTAAAACTATCCGTGTCGAAATGCTTTTGAATAATGTTTATCGTATCGCTGGCTAAAAGGCCTGATACCAACAAATACTTGATGCCATTTTTATAGTTATTGTGGTAGAAGCTAAGTAAGTCTTCGCGCGTAATTGCATTTATATCAGGTTCAGTAGCAAAGGAACCGTAAGCGTTTTCGCTTCCAAAAATGTGTTGATTAAACGCCCTTCTTACCAGAAAGGAATTTCTTTGCTCATTTACATTTAATTTTTGGATGCTGTTTTTTTTATGAATACTTAAATCTTCTTCAGGGAATATGGCATCATTTAAAACTTCTATAACATATGGCAGGCAACTGGCAAGGTGTTTTGTTAAGCAATACAAGGTAATTGCACTGTCGTCAAGGTTACATCTGGCCTGAAAATAAGCTCCGAAAAAGTCTAAATTTTCAGCAATTTCAGCTGCTGTATATTTACTGGTTCCTTCGCTTAATAATTGGGCTGTAAAGTTGGCCTGGCATTTTTTATTCTGGTGAATAATACCTGCATTGAAAATGATATCTAATTTTAAAACAGACTCATCTCCTGCACTAATTGCATATAGGTTTATACCATTTGATAAGTGAAGGTGTTGGGCCTCTTTTATATTATACTTACCTATGGGTTGTATGCTTGGTGGATTCTGTCTATTTAGTATCATTTTGTTTTGCCAGGTAATAAAGGGTTGAACAATTATTAGGATTGAATATGGTTTTTGCTACTTGCATAATATCGTTATCTGTTACATTCAGATACATCTGGGCTTCTTTGTTTACTAACCCCACATCTTCAAGTACCCAGGCATAAGCTAATTTCATGGCCTTATTAAGTGCGGTCATGTTGTTAAACTCTATATTGGTTTCAGTTTTATTTTTTATTTTTTCTAATTCTTTTTCTAAAAGCCCGTTTGTAATTAATTTTTCTATTTCTGTATTAATGGCTTTTTCTGCAATTTCCATGCTAACTCCTTTGCTGGGTTTGCCCTCAATAAGTAATAAACCAGCTTCTACATCACCACTTATGTAAGCATCAAGCTCACTAAACAAGTTTTGTTTTTTTACCAATTCGGTATAAAAACGCGATGATTTACCATTTCCTAAAATATCTGTTAGCATATCGGCTGCGTAGTATGCCGGGTCTTTTCTGGCGGGCATATGATATGCTTTGACAATCATATCAAGCGGTACGTCAGCATGGATTGTTTCAAATCTGGGTGCCGTTTGTTTTGGTTCCTGCTGGTAGTTTGGCTTGTTTACTATTTGGCTTGGAATAGGTTCAAACCATTTTTCTGCAAGGGCTTTGCAGGCAGCTAAATCTATATTTCCGGCAACAACTAAAACAGCATTGTTGGGGCAATAGAAATTTTTGAAAAAAGCTTTTACATCATCTAAGTTGGCATCCTCAATATGCTTAATTTCTTTACCAATTGTCGGCCATGCATATGGATGCACTTTATAAGCCAATGGCAATATTTTTAACCAAACATCGCCATAAGGCTGGTTTAAATAACGTTCTTTAAATTCTTCTATTACTACGTTTCTTTGTATGTCCAAACTCTCCTGGCTAAAGTCTAAACTCAGCATTCTGTCGCTTTCCAGCCAAAAACCGGTTTCAATATTATGTGCCGGCAGTGTAAGGTAGTAGTTGGTAATATCGTTGCTGGTAAAGGCATTGCTTTCGCCTCCGGCATTTTGAAGCTCTTCATCAAAATCTTCAATATTTACCGATCCGCCAAACATCAAGTGCTCAAACAAGTGGGCAAAACCTGTTTTGTTTGGGTCTTCGTGTTTGGAGCCCACATTGTATAAAATGTTTAGCACACACAGCTGTGTACTGTCATCAAAATGATGAATAACTGTAAGTCCGTTGGATAATTTAAATTGATTATAGTTGATCAAAACTGTAGATATTAAAAGTTAAATTGTTTAGATGCGAAAATAGGAGAGACGCTAACAAGAATATGTTACATTACTTAACACTATAACACACATTGTGTTTAAGAGTATAATTTATTTTACATTCAAAGCTACGTTTTTATTTGACTAAGAAAGATGGAAAAGGTTGTAACATTAACTGATAAATTATTCTTAATGGGAGTTGCTTATCTTTAAAATGCAAAAAAACCTTGTTTATTTTGCGTATAGCGCATCAAAAAGAGTTTTGTGGGCATTAGGGTCCGTTTTTAAAATTGATTCACTTAGGGGCGTTAATTTTAAGTCTTTGCTAATTTAAACAAGGAAGCAATTTGTAGTATGCTTGTTTTTTAAACCGTTGTAATTCAAAAACTTAAGTTAAACTGTAGAGGGTTTTTCCCAACTCATTATGTTGATATAAAACAGTTTAAATATGCTTATAATACTTGTAAACCTGCTTTTAATTCTGCAAACTTTGCAATGCAAATAAATTAGTGCATAGCAATATGGATTATCATTATCAAAGTATGCAGGCACCGCACCTGATTATTATTGGCGGGGGCTTTGCAGGTTTAGAGTTAATCAAAAAACTCAATAAAAAACCGATTAAGGTTACGGTTATAGACAAAAATAATTATTTCAATTTTCAACCCTTAATGTACCAGGTAGCTTCCGGTGGCTTAGGCCCTGATGCTATTGCTTACCCGCTTCGAAAAATTATAGGCAGTATGCCCAATATAGCTTTCAGAATGGGTGAAGTGGAAGAGATATTGCTTGAAAAGAATGAGATAAAAACAAACATTGGTGCGTTTAGTTACGACTATTTATGCATAGCTACAGGGGCTCAAACCAATTTTTTTGGAAATGCTGAGTTAGAAAAATATAGTATGCAATTGAAGTCGATTCCTGATGCTTTGGACTTACGCAGTGTTATTTTGCAGGAGTTTGAAAAAGCGTTGAGCGAAAGTAAAACAGGCGATATTGAACGGTTTTTAAACTTTGTAATAGTAGGTGGGGGGCCAACAGGCGTTGAAACAGCAGGCTCTTTAGCTGAAATAAAAAAGAATGTAATACCAGCTGATTACAAAGAAATAGATGCCAGCAAAATGCAGGTGCATTTAATTGAAGCGGCTCCCAGAGTTTTAGCAGCCATGAGCGAAGTTTCATCCAAAAAAGCGCAACAGTTTTTAGAAGAACTAGGTGTTCATGTGCAGGTAAATACTGCGGTGCAAGGTTATGATGCGCAAAGTGGAAATTTAACTTTAAGCAATGGAAATGTTTTAAAAACCGATACAGTTATTTGGAGTGCGGGGGTAAAAGGAAAAACGATTCCTGGTATTCCGGCTGATTTAATAGTGAGGGGCAACAGGTATAAAGTGGATGCTTTTAACCGGATAGAAACCTTGAAAAATGTTTTTGCCATAGGTGATATTGCATATATGACAAGCGATGAAGCTTTTCCAAATGGACACCCAATGGTTGGAACGGTAGCTCAGCAGCAAGGAGTTTTGTTAGGTAAAAACCTACTTAAACTGATGGAAAATAAAGAGTTAAAACCATACAAATACTTTAATTTGGGGAGCATGGCTACTATAGGCAGGCACAAAGCAGTTTTTGAAATTTTTGGCATAAAAATGCAGGGTTATATAGCGTGGCTTGGTTGGATGTTTATTCATTTAATGTTGTTGGTAGGGTTCAGGAACCGGTTAGTGGTTTTTTTAAACTGGATGTGGAATTATGTGAGTTACCAACGCGCTATCAGAATTATTACGAGACCTTTTGTACCTAAAAAATAAAGTATGGAAAAGTTTAATATGGAGGTGTTTGATGCATTTCCGATACTCAAAACAACACGATTAACTCTCAGAGAAATAAGAAAAGACGATGCTAAGCGTATTTATGATATGCGTTCAAATGGTCGTGTGAATGAATTTATAGCCAGACCAGATATGAGCAAACAAGAAGATGCATTGAGTTTGGCAGAACGTACTATTGAGGCGTATAAAAATAAGCAAGCCATAGGTTGGGCTGGTATATTAAGAGATAGCAACGAAATTATAGGAACCTGTGGATTTAATAGTATTGATAGACAAAATTTACGTGCGGAAATTGGTGGAGAAATGGCTACAGAATACTGGGGAAAAAACATAGCTATAGAGGCTGTTATTGCTATTATAAAGTTTGGTTTGGAAGAAATGAACCTGCATAGTATTGAGGCAAAAGTATCTCCTAATAATAGAGGAGCAATATTTTTAATGGAACAAATTGGTTTTAAAAAAGAAGCTCATTTTAAGGATCGTATTTGTTTTGAAGGAAAGTTTTTAGATATGGCTGTTTTTACATTGCTAAAAGGAAATGAACGTTATGGTTTCTAACGAGCATTTTAAAAAGTATGCTTTATCATTTGCGGAAGTGGAAGAGGCTCCACATTTTGAACACAAAGCATATAAAGTAAAGAAAAAAATATTTGCAACTCACAATGCCATTGCACGCAGGTGCTGTGTTAAATTAACACAGGAAGAACAATCTATGCTCTGTTTAGTAGATCCTGAAATGATTTACCCGGTACCCAATAAATTTGGCAAACAGGGCTGGACTTTGGTAAACCTGAAACGGGTTAACAAGGAAATTTTAATGGGCGTTTTAATAGCGGCTTATTGTACTGTGGCTCCGCCAAAGCTGGCAGCTATTTATTTGAACGAAGGCGAATAAAGACGAATGAAGTTAATTTGATGCTACAAAGAAAACTAGGTATTTATCCGTATCGTTATGGTAACCGTTTAACGTTAACTGAAAGCGGACATTTGTTTTTCAATAAACTGGTTGATTTAATAGAATCCGCTAAAGAAGAAATACACGTTCAGCTATATATTTTTGAACCTGATGCTACCGGGCGCCTTATTGCTGATTTATTAATAAAAGCCGCAGCCAGGGGCGTTAAAATTTATATGGTACTTGATGCCTATGGGAGTAAGAATTTTAATAAAACCTGGCAAGAGGAATTTAAAAAAGCGGGGATAGCATTTTACTTTTATTCACCTATAAAATTTGGCAATTATTTACATATGGGCATGCGTTTGCACCATAAAATAATTTGTACTGACAAGCAATATGCTCTGGTTGGTGGCATTAATGTTTCAAACAATTACAGTCAATATACTGATGAGGTTCCGTGGCTTGATTTTGCTGTTTTTATAGAAGGGGCTGTTATTATTGATTTGCTGCAAATTTGCTACAGTGTTTTACGGACGGTTAGAAAAAAGGAAAAACATTTTTGGCGTAAAATAAAAACAGCTGAGAAAAATGTTGAAAGCGAACCTATTAAAGCAAGGGTGCTGCAAAACAACTGGTTACAAGCTAAATTTGGTATTTCACGACAGTATAAACAAAAAATAAGGACCGCAGAAAAACAAATAACTTTAGTAGTTAGTTATTTTATTCCTCCTATCTCGCTAAAGAGAATTTTAAAAAGGGCATCGAAAAGAGGTGTACAGGTTAATTTAATTTTGAGTTCTGTTTCTGATGTAGGTTTGGTAAAACACGCCAGCCAGTATTTTTACGCGGATATGTTACAAGCCGGAATCAGGCTTTTTGAGTGGAATAAAAGTGTTTTACATGGCAAGCTGGCCCTGGTAGATAGTGACTGGATGTGTATTGGGTCTTATAACCTAAACCACTTAAGTGACTTTGGAAGTATTGAGTGTAATTTGGAAGTTTTTGATGATGCATTTTGCAGGCAATCGCAAGTGGCAATAGATGAAATAATTGCAAAAGGATGTACACCCATTGAATTGTCGCAATTCAATCCGGGCTTTATTAAATGGAGGTTTTGGTACAATGCACTCTGTTATTTTGCAGTTCGCTTATTATTGGGTACTATGTTTTTTTTACAGCACAGGCATTTAAAAAGAAACAGGTATAAAAGTATGGTTTAGACACACTATTACCTGTCATTTTTGAGCCAATAAATGTTTGTAATCAATTAAATGAACACAAAAAACGATAAATGTCGCATTGGTTGCAATGCCTTTATTTAATTAATATGAAAAGCGTAAAATGAGGGATTTTATTCCCCCATTTCTTTGTAATGACAAATACATTGTTCTACCTTTTCCTTTTCATTTAAAATAAGTACTTCGGCTGCAATTAAGTTTTTTACGCTTTTGTAATAGATTACAATGCTATTTACACCAGCCAGCACATGGTATAATTCAAATTTTAAATCGGGGTAAGCAGCCAGGCCTTTTAAAAAGTAATCTTTAAGGGCCGATTTGCCCAATAAACGACCATCTGCTTTATTTAATATATTCACTATTAACGGAGATGTAAAATCTACATTTTCTGCATAATGAGCTATAATGTTATCTATATTATGGCTATTCCATGACTCAATCCATTCTGAAGCCAGCTTGTTTGCTTTTTCCGTTGTTATCATACTTTTTTTGCACAAAAATAGCCCAAAGAATGCCGGGTGGTTATCGAAATTAGTTCATTTTTATAATAGCTGACGGAGCTTGTTTAAAGTGTTTTTTAAATGCATATGAAAAGTGTGAAGGGTTTTCAAAGCCAATAAAGTTTGACACTTCTGTTATGCTTGCTTTTTCTGTTTTTAAATAAAAGTAAGCGGCTTGTAAGCATATGTTTCTGAGCCATGTTTTAGGAGGTAAGCCGTATATGGATTCAAATTTCCGCTTGAATGTAGACAAGCTCATATTGCTTTTTTCAGCTATTTTATCAATAGGGATTTTTTTGTAAACGCTTTCGGTTAAAACCTGGGTAATGATTTTTAAGTCGTCACCATGTATTGCTTTTTGTGTTGATTCCTTGTATAAGAAAGAAGCACACAAGTGGATTAACTGATGTAAGAATTGTTTTTTGAATGAATCTAATGTATGTGTGGTTTGGTGGTACTTTAACGCTTTAAAAAGGCTTATTACAGCCTGTTCCTGATTTATTAAAAAGGGAGATTTACTAAAACCGGTAAATTTTATGTTTAATGATTGAAGTAAAGTCTGTGATAGCACAATATTTATGCTTTCAAAATACTCAGCAGGTTTTACAATATGGCTGAATGCAATACTGTTTTTGGGTAAATACAATAAATCGCCACTTTTCAGGTAATATTCTTTGTTGTCAATAAGCATATACTTTTCACCTTTTGCAACAAAAGTAAGGGTGGCTTCGGGTAAGAAAACAACATTGTTTTCTGCTGTTTTATACCGGCAGATAGCTAAATGCGTATAATTGTTAAAGGTGACTTTTTTAATATGGAGAGTGTTTTTTTCATTAAAGTCAGCATATTTTTCTACGTTTTTCATCTCTGAAACGAAATAAAACAGTGAAAAAAGAAAAACCTCTATTTTTTACGATAGAGGTTTTTAAAGAGTATTTTTTTAAAATTATGATGTTGCTTTTTTAGCAGCAACTGTATTTTTTAACCATTCATAGGTAACTGATTTAGGACGTTCTAAAGGTAATCCTAAAGCTCTATCCCATAATAGAGATGCCATTACACCTAAAGCGCGGCTTACCCCAAATAAAACGGTGTAAAACTCGTACTCAGTAAAGCCATAATGTAATAGTAAAGCACCTGAATGTGCATCAACATTTGGCCAAGGGTTTTTAATTTTACCCGTATTTTCTAAAATAGGAGGAGCTACTTTGTATATTTTCCAAACTATATTTACCAATTGGTCGTCAGGCATGTAAGTTTTAGCAAACTCTTGCTGAGCTGTAAAACGAGGGTCTGTTTTGCGTAATACTGCGTGGCCATAACCTGGAACTACTTTTCCTTCGGTTAGGGTTTTGTGAATATAGGATGCAATTTCTTCTTCTGTTGGTTCGGGGCCAATTTCTTCCTGCATGTCTTTTATCCAACGGATTACTTCCTGATTGGCTAATCCGTGTAACGGTCCTGCAAGACCATTCATAGCTGCAGCTAATGATAAATATGAATCTGATAAAGCTGAACCAACCAAGTGGGTTGTATGAGCCGATACGTTCCCTCCTTCATGATCAGCATGAATTACCAGGTATAAACGCATTAATTTGTAAAACTCGTTTTGGTCGTAACCTAACATGTGGGCAAAATTTCCTGCCCAATCTAATTTAGGGTCGGCAGCAATATGCTCATTGTTTTTGTAGGTTCTGCGGTAAATATAAGCTGCTACTCGAGGTAAGCGGGCTAATAAAGTACAAACGTCTTCGTAAGTATAATCCCAATAGTCTTTTTTGTTAATACCATCTTTGTATGCTTTAGCAAAAACTGATTCTGTTTGTAATGCATTAATGGCTATTGAAAACTGGGTCATTGGGTGGGTAGTTAAAGGCAATGCATCTAATGCTGCAAATACGTGTGCCGGCACTTCTGCTCTTGTTGCCCAATCTGCCTGTATAGCTAATACATCATCGTAAGTTGGTAACTCACCTAATAACATTAAATAGAAAAGGCCTTCAGGTAACGGTTCTGTTCCACCCGGAACTTTTGGTAATAACTGGCGTAACTCCGGAATTGTATACCCTCTGAAACGGATACCTTCGTTTGAGTCTAACAAAGAAGTTTCGGTCAATAAACCAATAATTCCTTTTTGACCTGCATATACATCTTCTACTGTAAAATTGCCGAGAACTACATTTCCATTTTCTTTAACAAAATTTCTAATCTCTACCGCTAATGGAAGCGCTTTTTCTGCAAATTTGTTCTTTAAGTTACCCATTTTTTATTTTATCAACTTTATTTTTTTAGTATCTATTTATTAAAACCGTTCGAATTTAGTATTTGTTTTGATTTGCACAAAAAACCTTAAAAATATCAGATTTTAGGACGCAATACAATATATGCAGATTATTGTGCACCGTGATTGGCTTCGGTAATAACATTGCCTTCCATATCAATTACTTCAAGCTTACCGTTATATTTTACAATAGCGCGGCCGTTTTTAAAAGCACCTATATAATCAAATTTACATTCAATTATTTCTTCGCCCTGTTCATTAATATAACCGTATTTTCCATTGCGCATTACTTTGGCTCTTCCGCCTTCAAATGGATAAATTTCTTCGTATTTACAAGGAATAAACTCTTCGCCTACTTCGTTAATATAACCTATTTTACCAGCCTTTACTACTTTGGCTTTGCCTTTTATAAACGGATAAATAGCATCGTATCCTTTAGGGGCTTTCTTTTTTGATTGTGCTTGTGTATTAATGGTTATAGCACAAACCATTATAATTAAGGTTAATATTCTTTTATTCATAAACAGAGGGCGAATATGGTAAATAAGTTTTAAAAAAACCAAGTCTTTATCAGTTAAGTTTTAGTGAGTTTAAATTTTTTGTTAAATTATCGAAATCTTTCTCATTTATAGATAAATGCAATACAAACCTAAAGAGTCGATTTCCCATGGTTGCTGCTTTTATGTTATTAACTTTTAGCTGTTCCATAAAATTATCAAGCTGGATGTGTTCGGCTAATTGAAAAATAACAATGTTGGTTTCAACGGGTAAAATGTAACTGGCTATGTTGGCCTTGTCTATTATTTCTGATATGATAACAGCTCTTTCGTGATCTGTTCTTAAACGCTCTATATTGTGTTGTAATGCGTAAAGGCCTGCAGCAGCTAAAAATCCTGACTGGCGCATACCTCCGCCCATTACTTTGCGTAAACGGGTTGCTTTTTCTATATGTTGTTTGCTTCCCAGTAACAGGGAGCCAACCGGAGCACCAAGACCTTTGCTCAGGCAAATGGAAATGGTATCGAATACCTGGCCGTATTGTGCAGGGCTTTCATTTTTTGCTACCAAAGCATTGAATAAACGTGCCCCATCAAGGTGTAAGGCTAAACCGTTTTGCTGGCAGATAGCTTTAATGGCCTTTATTTCATTGAAACTCCAGCAGGCTCCACCACCTTTGTTTACAGTATTTTCTATGCAAACTAATTTAGTGGTAGGAAAGTGAATATTGTGGGGGTCGTTTATGTTTTCAAGAACTTGCTGGGCTGTGAATTTACCAAGAATTCCTTCCACCAAACGCACAGAACAACCGGAGTTAAAACCTATGCCACCGCCTTCGTATAAATAAACATGGGCTAGCTTATCGCAAATAATTTCATCGCCCGGTTGGGTGTGAAGTTTTATGGCTATCTGGTTGGTCATGGTGCCGCTTGCACAAAACAAGGCTGCCTCCATACCAAACATATTGGCGGCAAATTTTTGTAATTCGTTTACTGTTGGGTCTTCGCCAAAAACATCGTCACCTACATGTGCTTTCATCATCGCATCAAGCATAGCTTTAGTAGGGGTAGTTACTGTATCACTTCTTAAATCAATCATGGGGTATGTAAATAGTTTATTGTCCAAAGCTAATTATTTAAATTATAAATTTTGTGGGTTGTATGCTTATTTTGGCTGCGTGATAATAAGTGAGAATTTATGCCTACGGGTTTGCGAGGCAGCCAAACAGGCCGGTTTATTTATTATGCGTGAGCGCAAGGCTTTTAGCATGGATAAAGTAGAAACAAAAACATTTAACCAATTGGTAAGCTATGTTGATAAAACAGCAGAGGAAATGCTGGTTGAAACCCTGCAGAAAATAATGCCGGCTGCCGGTTTTATAACGGAAGAGGCCACCATAGCAACTGAACAAAAAGAGTTCATGTGGATTATTGATCCATTGGACGGAACCACCAATTTTATTCATGCTTTGCCTGTGTTTAGTGTAAGCATTGGCTTAATGCAAAATAATGAGTTGGTGTTGGGTGTAGTATATGAGTGCAACAGGGACGAAATGTTTTATGCCTGGCAGGGAAGCAAAGCGTATTTAAATAATGAGGTTATTTATGTGAAGCAAAATGCTGAATTAGGTAAATCACTCCTGGCAACGGGTTTCCCTTATTACGACTTTGAAGTAATGGAAAATTACTTATCGGCATTGCGCTATTTAATGGTAAATACACAAGGTATGCGCAGAATGGGTAGTGCTGCTGTTGACCTGGCTTATACAGCCTGTGGCCGATTTGATGGCTTTTTTGAGTACGGTTTACACCCTTGGGATGTAGCAGGTGGTGCCTTTATTGTGCAGCAGGCAGGCGGTAAGCTGTCAACTTTTAGTGGAGGTAATGATTATGTGTTTGATAAAACGTTAATTGCATCGTCAGCGGCTTTATATGAACCTTTTTACGAGGTTATAAAAACACATTTTAAACAATAGTATTTTATTAATTGAAACAAACAGGCTATGGAACCAATAATAAGTTTACAAAACGTACAAAAAAGCTATGGAAGCAAACAGGTGCTTTCTGGCATTAATTTAACTATTTATCCTGGACAGGTTATTGGGTATATAGGAGCCAATGGTGCCGGTAAAAGCACTACAGTTAAAATACTGTGTGGTTTAATAAGCGATTTTGAAGGCGAAGTTTTGGTACATGGTATGAACGTAAAAACGGATGCCTTAAAAATAAAACAAAAAATTGGCTATGTGCCTGAACTGGCTGAGCTTTACGAGGTTTTAACGCCCATTGAGTTTTTATCTTTCATGGCCGAATTGTATAGTATTGATTTGGTTGTGGCCCGGGAAAGAATGGTAAAAATGCTGACTGCTTTTGGTTTGGAAAGCAGCATGAACCAACGCATGGATACTTTTAGCAAGGGTATGCGCCAAAAGGTTTTAATTATATCGGGTTTATTACATAATCCGGATATAATTATTTTAGATGAACCGCTGAGTGGTTTGGACGCCAACAGTGTTATTATAGTAAAAGAGCTTATCAGTAAGCTGGCTAAGGAGGGTAAAACCATTTTTTATTGCAGCCATATGATGGATGTGGTAGAAAAGGTAAGTGACAGAATTGTTTTAATTAACAATGGAAAAGTAGTTGCTGATGGAAGTTTTGAAGAGCTTAAACAACAGCAGGGTAACCAAAGTCTGGAACAAATATTCTCACAGTTGACCCATAAGGAAGGCAATACCAATGCTTCGGATGAATTAATGAGTGCTTTTAATGCTTAATTTTTAACAGAATGAATGTAATTGATAAATTCCTTGTTATGCTGGTTCTGCTCCCTGAAGGCTTTTTCCGCCAAATGGGTGTCGATACCAAGCAGCTAAAAGCCATACTGACCACTAAAATTATGATGGGTAACAGAATGCCTAGCAGTTTTAGGGGTTTTAAAGCCGCAAAACCGGGTAAAACATCGCAGATGCAGGGTGTAAGAAATATGATTATTTCGGTGTTTCTGGGTATGATGTTCCTGTTCTCATTTTTTATCGGAGCTGATTATATTACTAAACTGAGTTTCTTTTTCTCTTTTTATATTTTCTTCCTGGCCTCTGTTTTAATAGCCGATTTTACGACTGTTTTAATTGATGTAAGGGACAATGCCATTATACTACCCAAGCCGGTTAACGACAGTACTTTTGTTATTTCGCGCTTGTTGTACATCATCGTTTTTGTGACTAAAATAGTTGTTCCGTTAACGCTGGTAAGCTTTGCTTTTATATTTTATACGGAAGGTTTCTGGGCCTTTTTAGTATTATTTCTACTGGTTATATTGGCTACTTTGCTCACTATATTTTTAATAAACGCGGTTTACATTTTAGTATTAAAAATAACCACCCCGCAAAGGTTTAAAAACATTATTTCTTATTTTCAAATTGTGTTTGCGGTAACGGTTTATGCCAGTTACCAGGTTGTACCACGACTTATTTCAAAATCATCCATCACCAGTTTTAGTTTAAAAGATTCAACCTGGGCAATGTTAACCCCGCCTTATTGGTTTGCCGGAGCCTGGCAATATTTACATTCTTTTAGCGGTGAATTAAAGTTGTTAACCTGCCTTTTACTGGCTTTGGTGGTTCCTTTTTTTAGTATTTATGTGGTGGTAAAATATTTTGCCCCTTCGTTTAACCAAAAGCTGGCTATGGTTGGCAGTACAGGCGATGAACCAACTGCGACAAACACATTAAAACAGCCTGAAACCAAGATAAAAAGCGATAAATACGCCCAATTCTTCAGTAACTTAATTACCAAAGCCGGGCCAGAAAGAATGGGCTTTTTACATACGTGGAAAATGACTGCCCGGAGCCGCGATTTTAAAATGAAGGTTTATCCATCGCTGGGTTATTTGCTGGTGTATGCCGTGCTTATATTTTTTAAAAATGCTGATGAAGGAAGTAAAATTTCCTTACCGGACCCTCATTCGTTTACTTATATTTTTGTTATTTACCTGTGTAATTTTATACTGATAACGGCTTTGATGCAACTCAGTTTTTCCGATAAATACAAAGCCGCATGGATATATTATATAACACCGATTGAAAAGCCGGGGGCATTGATATTAGGGGCTGTAAAGTCAATTATAGTTAAGTTTTATTTTCCGGTAGCAGCTCTTATTATTGCTTTGGCTTATTGGTTTGTGGGCATTAGTGCTTTGCCTAATTTTATATTAGGTGTTTGTAACCAAATGCTTATTGTGTTTGCTATTGCGTTTCTTACGTTTAATAATTTACCCTTTTCGGTTTTGGCCAGTCAGAAAGTAAAAGGCAGTGGTTTTATTAGGGGCCTTGCGAGTATGCTTATTCCTTTAGGTGTGGGTGTAGTACATTATGCCATCAGTGCTTATTGGCCCATTGTTTTATTACTGATTGTATTATCGTGTATTGCTATCTGGATGGCCATGGATTCTATTAAAAATAAAGACTGGAGCCGCATACGTGTGAGCGAGGATGGCCAGTAACTATAATTGGGGTGCCTGAGTGCGACAAATGCATTAAAATGTTTTAATAGGCTGCTTTTTAATATATTAAGCTAATTAGTTTACAGGCAAATGGTTTTATAGTTTCAGGTTGTCGTTTTCGTCAAGTTCCCAAAACGGATTAAAAGCTACTTCAAACAAATGTCCGTCAAGGTCTTTAAAATAACCGCTGTAACCTCCCCAAAATACTTGCTGGGCGGGTTTAATAATGGTAGCGCCTAATTGTTTTACCTGTAACATAATATCATCTACTTCTTTTTCTGATTTAGCATTGTACGAAATGGTTAAACCACTGAATGCAGCAGGTGTATACGGGAGGGTAGTATCGTCAGCTAATTCTGCTCTTGGGTGCAAGGCCAAAGTTATGCCGCCTAAAGGAAATAAAGCCAAGCCATCCATGCTTTTATCAGACTTTTTCCATCCAAGCCCTGTTTCATAAAAGTGAAGCGACTTTTCAAAATCGTCAACGCCAAGCGTTATTAAGTTTAGTTTTTGTCTCATTTTGTAGTTCGAATATAGGTATTGAACTAAAAATTACAAACCGGCTTATTCCATTTTGCCTTTAAAAGCAGCGTAAGTCCGTTAAGAATAAATATAAACCCAAAGCTTATTGGTTATATGTTTTTTTAAGTTGGGTGTATAAAACATTCAGGCCTTCATCTGTATCTTCGGTTTGCGCATTGGTAAGCAGTATGTAAGCTCTGTTTTTGTTTTTATAAACGTATACTTTGCTTAAAAAAGTACCGGGGTTGCCTATATTGTAACTGTATGTTTGCTGGTTTTCATCTTTTTCCCAAAACCAGCCTACCGAAAAAGTATGTAAGCCAAAGTGTAAAAACTCAAATTCTTTTTTGCTCAGCAAGCTTGATTTACCGGCTAAACCAGCCAGTTGCAGTTGAATAAACTTTGCATAATCGTTTATACTCATGTGTATATTCCCGGCAGCCAGCAGCCAGTTCAGCTTTTGGTTTTCCTGTGGCGGCTCGGGTTTCAGGTTACTGTCGTGTCCCCACGGTTGTAGCGTATCCGTTAGGTTTGGCGGCCCAAAGCCTATGTGAATATTCAGTTGTTTGGCTAAATCGGTTACCAGTTCTTTATAGGGTTTACCCGAAACCTTTTCCAGCATAAGGGCTGCGGCTATATAGCCTAAGTTGGAAAAGTGAATGCTGTCCCCGCTCATTACGGGTTTTTGCTGAAAAAACCATTCGGTAAACTGGTAACGTTGCTCGGCTTCATTGCCTGTAAATTGATTGGGTGCGGGTTTACTATAGGTATAGGTATAGGGGAAAAGACGTGTTCTGAAACTAAGTAACTGAAGCAGGGTAAGCTGATGGTAAGCCGGCTTGCTTTTGGCTTTCAGCTCGGGGTATAAATCGAAAAATTTTGTGTGCCAGCTAATTTTACCTTGCTTAACCAATAAAGCGGCTATAAAACCGGTAATGGCTTTGGTGTTAGAGCCTATTCTGAATAAATCCGTTGCCCGTGCTTTATAATTGGTGTTTACCCTTTGCACCCCCAGTGTTTGTATTTCCAAAATATGGTCGGCAGAAACAACTGCATAGGCCAATTCGGGTATATGGTAATGTATACGAACGCTATCGGCAAAATGCGAGGGTGTTTGTGCAAAGGAAGCGAAGCTAAGTAAAAGCAACAGGCTTGTGCCTGTAAATGCTTTGGTAAAAATGTTCAATTATTCTTTGGGTTTTAAATATTTCCAGTTCCTTATTTTGCCTTCACTTATCCATTCTATGGCTGTGTCTAAACGTTTTTGTCGGGTGCTTTCGGTTTTAGCTTCTTTAATCCACTCTACATATTCTTTTTTGTTACTGTAGCTAAAGTTTTCAAATACGGCCTGTGCCTTTTTGTTTTTACTCAAAGCCACGGTAAAGTAATCAGGTATTAGCAATTCTGTTTTTTCCTTCACAGGTTTGGGCGGTAGTTTTACCCCATCGTCATTTAGTTTTTTAGCCTGTTTAATAAAATCAATAATTACCTTATCGGGCGGAAGGTCCTTTAAGCTTGTTATTCTTCCAAGGTTGCCCATGGCTTCGCCACCCTGGTTAGAACGCTCCTGCAAGTAACCGTGAGGGTCATTTAACAAAGAAGGTTTCCAGAAACCAAAAGCAACATGTTGCTTAAATGCAGCCATGCTGCAAAAAGGTCCCTTGTAATCAAAGCTGGGCATACCCCATTTAATGGTTTCCTTTACCTCCGGGTTGGCCTGGTGTATGAGTTTTCGTAAATGTTTTAATATGGGTTGGGCAAAAGGTTGCGCCTTTGCTATATAAGCATCTATGCGTTGGTCGGGTTGTTCCATAGGGGCGTATGTTATTTGTTATGAGTAAGCCATTGCAAGGAAATAAATTGTGTGTACGTTTCCTAAAAAATTTATGCTTGTACTTAAAAGGTTGGTGAGGACACCAACCTTGGGTAAATGACGACTACAAACAAAAAAGCCTTTACTTACTAAAGTAAAGGCTTATATATTTTATGCCTGCGGTGGTGTTTTGGTTGTGGGCTTCGGAACACTTTCATTATACTTTTGTGTTAAGGCTTCCAGTTCGTCTATTATATTTTTGTACTTATTATCGCCTACAACAATGTAAAACGCTTCTGTTTTTTCTATCAGCTTCCTGAAAACCGGAATAGCATCTGTGCGGGCATCCAGCAGGTTTTGGTCAGGCTGTGCGGCTATATCTTTATTACGGGTTAAATACATGGTATTAAAAGCTTCGTTGGCGTTTTTAAGTTCGTTAACCCAGCTGTTTATGTTTAATAACGACAAGGCATCCTGTACATCGTCATCGTTTTCAAAATCGCTTATTATGCTTCCAATGGCTTTGGTTTCGGCCAGATAGTTTAAAATAGAAATTTTGCTGCCATACTTATCAATGCGGCTTTTAATAAGTTTTCCGGCCTTTTGTGCTGCCGTTTCAAAATGGCTTTCGTAACCCTCGGCTACAGTTCTTATGCCTACTATGGCAGCATCTCTCCGGGCATCAAGGTTTTCGAGCGTTTCGGTGTTTTCGTTTTTCTTAGCCACACCAAAAAGGGTATCGAGCGTGGTCAGGTTTTTTAGCAAATCGGCTACATAGGTGTCAAGCTTTAGCTTTGCTAAGTCGTTAGCCTGGTAAATTTTAACGGTATCTTTCAGGTACTGCACAAATTCGCGGTTGCGAAATTCTCTTAATTTGGGTATGTTTTTCATGTAATTGTTAATTAGTACAAACAAAAAAACAGGGACATACCCTTAAAATCAATAGCGAAAACCCACTATTTTATGGGGTTTTAGTAGGGTTTTTACTATTTATAAGTAGCTTTTAGCCCGTATGGGCCCGCCAACCCGGTTGGCCGCACCATACGTACCCCATATTTTCTCCCCTACCCGGTAAGGAACAAAATAAGTAGCCCGTATTTGTTTGCTTACTCAGTAAGCGGCATTACAGGTACCCCGTATAAGCTTGCCAACCCGGTTGGGAGTAAAATACGCAGGGGGTGTTTAGTTGGTTACTTGGTGGGGGTTGGATTTTTGACAGGAATACTTTGATTTTGCATATAGTTCCGAAAGTTTTTCAAGCTGTCCGATATTAGTGTTTGTGTTTCTTTTTTAAATAGGGAATATTCTTTATTATTATTTGAAGTATTGCAAGCGCTATAAAAGAAGCTACTAAAAGCTAATACTAAAGAAGCAATAGCAACTCCAAGTGCCCATTTACTTCTAATAGATGCTCCTCTATTATTTGCATATTCATAACCCCTTTCTGTTAAATGCGCGAAAACTTTTATGTTGTCACTTGTATTAACCTCTATTAGTAGTAGCCCATTAAAACTATTTTTAAACTCAACGAAGTCTTGTATTTTACCATATACATTGTGAATTAAATATATATCATTTTTATCATAAAGCTGTCTTCCTTTTACAAAAAATGAGGTAACATCAATGTCCTTGTTCGGATAACCTTTTTTTAAATGTTTTATAATTTTGTTTTGTTCTTTTATAATTTCTTTTTCGGTCATTTTCGGTTTACTTTATTATGATTGTCTCTAATAAAATAGTAATACAAATATATAATACATTGATTTGTAAATTATAAAACGAGCCGTTTACTTATTATATCATTATGCACACCCATAATAACGAACGTCATTGCGAACGCAGTGAAGCAATCCTAATGTTATATTTTGCCGTTTTTCTTACTGATTGCTTTGTTCCTAGCAATGACACGGAGAAGGTTGGTGGGGACACCAACCTTGGACAAAGGCGGCTAAAAACAGTTGTTTTTTATGCTGTTGACTTAAGTACGTTTATGATAAAAGCTATATTACGTAATTGTAAAAACACATTGGTTTAATAGCAGATAAAAGCTAAACTTGCAGCCCTTATGAGTATAGAAAACAGTGTACTTTTAAAAGCGTATCGATTAATGTGTACGGCAAGGGCTATGGCCGATATTTATGACGCCAACCGTGCTGTTACCAAATACGTTCACTCCACCAGCAAAGGCCACGAAGCAGTGCAACTGGCACTGGCTTTTCAGCTACAGGCTTTTGATTTTGTGGCTCCTTATTACCGCGATGAAAGTTTGTTACTGGGCTTGGGTTTAACTCCTTACGAGCTCATGTTGCAACTTTTAGCCAAGGCCGATGATCCATTTTCTGGCGGACGTACCTATTACTCGCACCCCTCATTACGCAGAGAAGGTATTCCGGTTATGCCGCACCAAAGCAGCGCTACTGGCATGCAGGCTATTCCGGCAACGGGTATGGCACATGGCGTAGCCTATAAAGAAAGCCAGGGCTTAAACAACCCGAACGAAAAACCCGTAGTGGTTTGTAGTTTAGGCGATGGCTCGGTAACCGAAGGCGAAATAGCCGAAGCTTTGCAAATGGCTGTTTTGAAAAAACTACCGATGGTTTATTTTGTGCAGGACAACGATTGGGGCATTAGCGCCAGTGGCGAAGAAATGCGTGCCATGGATGCTTACGAGTATGCAGCAGGTTTTAAAGGATTGGAAAGACGCAGGGTTGACGGAAGCGATTTTGTGGCTTCGTACCAGGCCATTAAAGAGTGTCTGGCTTATGTGCGTATTCACCGCGCACCTATTTTGTTACATGCCAAAGTACCTTTGTTAGGCCACCATACCTCAGGGGTGCGCAAAGAGTGGTACAGAACAGATGATGATATGGCTAAACATACGGCCATTGACCCCTTTGATAAATTAAAAATGTATTTGCTGGACAATGGCATTGCCAATGCACAGGAAATAGAAAAAATAAATACAGAAGCTACTGCTTATGTAGCTACCCAGTTTAGCGATGCCGTAAATGCACCGGAGCCTACTTTAGCCAGTTTGGAAAACCATGTGTTTGCGCCTTCGCAGGCAGCAACAGAAGTGGGTAACAGAACACCCGAAGGCAAAGAGCCCAGTGTAATGGTTGATGCGGCTTTACATGCCGTTGATGAAATTATGCGCAAACATCCGGAAGCCATATTTTACGGCCAGGATGTGGGAGCAAGGCTAGGCGGTGTATTTCGCGAAGCGGCTACTTTAGCCGGAAAATATGGCGATAACCGGGTATTCAATACACCTATTCAGGAAGCCTATATTGTAGGCTCAACCGTGGGTATGAGTGCAGTAGGTGTTAAACCCATAGTTGAAATTCAGTTTGCCGATTATGTATGGAGCGGGGTGAATCAATTGGTATGCGAAATTACCAAATCGAGTTACCTGACCATGGGTAAGTTTCCGGTAAGTTGTGTGATACGTATTCCTATAGGTGCTTACGGTGGGGGAGGTCCTTACCACAGTGGCAGTATAGAGTCAACCTTATTAACCTTAAAAGGTATAAAAATAGCTTACCCAAGCAATGCAGCCGATATGAAAGGCTTAATGAAAGCGGCTTACTACGATGGTAATCCGTGTATTATGTTAGAGCATAAAGGTTTGTACTGGAGTAAAAACCCGGGTACCGAATTAGCCCGTTGCATTGAGCCTGATGAAGATTATATATTGCCATTTGGCAAAGCCAATATAGTTTTACAAGCCAATGATGAAGCCATAGAAAATGGCGAAAGCTGTACCATTATTACCTGGGGTATGGGCGTATACTGGAGCTTAACCGCTGCCAAACAGTTTGCAGGCAGGGTTGAAATAGTTGACCTGCGCTCCTTACAACCGCTGGACGAAGAAACCATTATGGCGAGTGTAGCCAAACATGGTAAATGTTTGGTGGTAACAGAAGAACCATTGCTTAACTCGTTTGCCGAAAGTCTGGCTGCACGTATTATGCAAAATTGCTTTACCAAATTAGATGCGCCTGTAATGACCATTGGTGCCAGGAACTTACCTGCTGTACCTTTAAACATGGGCTTGGAAGCAGAAATGTTGCCTAATGCCGATAAGGTGGCTGCTAAGTTGGTTGAACTGCTAAATTACTAATACATGGCTTTTATTTTATGTATTGAAACCGCCACGGAGATTTGCTCGGTAGCCATTGCCCGCAATGGGGAAACCATTGCCTTGGCGGAGGATGCTTCCGGCAATAGCCATGCGGCACAATTACATATATTGGTAGCTAAGGCTTTGCAATCAGCGGCCATCACTTTACAACAACTGGATGCCATAGCGGTAAGCAAAGGCCCCGGCAGCTATACCGGTTTACGCGTAGGTGTTTCGGCTGCCAAAGGTTATTGTTATGCTTTACAAATTCCTTTGATTGCCATTAATACTTTACAGAGTTTAGCCCATGGTTACTGGTTAAAATATCCAAATTTTTCAGGCTTGGTTTGCCCCATGATAGATGCACGCAGAATGGAAGTGTATTGTGCTCTGTATAATGCAAAGCTGCAAGAAGTAATGCCTACCCAGGCCAAAATAATAGATGCCGATTCATTTAAAGCAGACTTACTACAAAACGAAATTGCTTTTATTGGCAATGGAGCCGCTAAATGTGAAACAACTATCAACACCCCCCATACACCCAATGCCCAATTTGGCGTTTCTGTGGCCTGTAATGCCTCTTATTTAAGCCAACTGGCCCATGAGGCTTTTACCCAAAAACAATTTGAAGACGTAGCTTATTTTGAGCCTTTTTATTTAAAGGACTTTGTAGGTACCGTGGCTAAGAAGTTGTTGTAGTATGTCTGTACTGTGATTTTTATGATTGATTTGATTGCCTTGATTACTTTACTCTAAGGAAATCAGTATCATTGAATCAAAAATATTTAATCAGTGACTGGCAAGCAAGTTTTGTAATCGGTTTGGTTATATTTACTAGTTATACCAAATTTGAATTAAGATGTTTAAAGTTATAGAATTTATTATAGAATTGTTTGGATGGTTAAGAATTGTAGCCTCTCCAACACTTTTGGGTCTTATAATAGGAGCCTTTATTTATTTTCCCAACCCAACCCCAACAAGCTTAATCATTAGCATATTAATAGTTGTTTTAGGCCTTACTGCGGGAATATTTTGGGCTACAAGAGTCTGGAAAAACAAAGGAACTATCAACTTTTTGTCGAGGATTGAGGGCACCCCTGAGCTTGATAATCCGACCAGCGAAACAAGCACAGAACAAGAAAAGAAGTAATTCTTGAACAATAACTTTAAAAGTTTCCGGTCAGATTGCAGTGCTTAAAATTTATTGTAAATAAATAATTAAGCAGGTGTTATTTATTGCCGGTCATGACAAAGGTTAACGCAAAGGGTAATAAAAATTAGCTTAACGCAAAAGTTTCATATACGGGTAAATAATATATTTCTACCCTGAAAAGTTTTAATTTAAGCATATAAATTTTATGAAACCTACATTACCCCAAAAAATCTTGTCGGTTAATTTAGAAAACCCGACAGTTACAAACCTTGACAACCTTTCTTTCTTTGAATTACCGCAGCCCGAGAAAAAAGAAGGAACATTACCAACAGAAACTGTCACAATCAGCGAAAATGATGAATTAAGTTACACGGCTACTGCTACTTTATTAGGTATAGAAAAAACACCGCTCCAGGGCTTAATAATGAACGATACTGTTCACATGGCCATTGGGGTATTTAGTAAAGAACAAATAAGCATTGATGAAGTGTTTGACGGCTTAAATGAAATAGCGGGAAGCTATATGCAATTTAAACAAGCCAGAATAACCATTGACGAAAAATCAGGTATGTTTCTTTTTTCCGGTTTTCTTACACTTGATGGTCCCGTTCTTAGTACATTTAAAGAGCTTCTGAAACTAGATTACATGCTATATGTAGAAGCCATTATTGACCCCAATAAGCAGGATATTAGCAAAAAGGTTGTATTGGATAATGTAAGTTTTGTTACGGCAAGTAATTTTTATAAAGACTTAAGCTCTGCAATTACCCTCTCAGAAGGAGGTTTGATGTTGGTAGTGGAAAAAAATGAAGAAACCAAGAGCTGGCAGGTTACGCCTATTGTTAAAGGGGTATTTACCTTTAATAATATGGCTAAAAACCCAGTTAGAATGGCAGGTGAAATTACCTACAGCAAAGGAACACTTCAGGTAAAGGCTGAGGCCAAAAAAGTAGAAAATGTTTTTGGCATAGAAAATCTGGCGTTGGATAATTTTAAAGTAAGCTTTCAATTAGGAGATACTAAAAGTTTGGGTATAACAGCCGACCTGGTAACCCCCTCACAAAGTTATCAGTTTAAAGGAGTCATAGAATCTGATTTTATGGGCTTAACGGCTAAAGTTAAAAATGCTTTTACCTTTAATGACTTAACTAATATTTTTAAAGCACAGGCCAATTACTCTGCCCCTGATAACAAAGTAAGTTTTGAAAATGTGAGTTTAACTATTGCTTCTGCTGATGGAAAAATAGGAGTTGAAGAAGTAAAACGCGGTATACAGGTTACGGCAGATATTACCGTAAACAACCATAAATGTAAGGCCAATGCAATGATAACGAAAGAAGATATTTTGTTTACCGGAGCTATAACCGATACGGTGAGCATTGGCGATGTGCATTTTATTAAACCCGAAATGGAATTGATATATGCCGGGGCCTCCAGCAAAAAGAGAAGCGGATTGCAAATAAAAGGAGAGATTAAGTACGAGTCGTTAACCTTAAAAGCAGGCCTCTCATACAAAAAAATAAGCGATGGCTGGAATGCCGTAGTTTATGCAGATGTGGCCAATCCTACCTTTAGTATTAGCGATATTTTGCCTAAGGCCAAAAACTCCGCGGTAGATACCATTAAGTTTTCAAAAGCAACTTTTGTTTATGCGCAAAAAGCCTGCAAAATAGATGAATTGCCGGACGAAGATATAAAAGCGGGTTTTCAGCTTAAGGCTACGGTAAGGGAGTTTACGCCTATTCAAACCCTACTGAGAGACAATAAAAACCTGAATATGAAATTGGAATTGCTTTTAAGCAAAAACAATAAAAGCTTACACATAAGTATGCCAGAAGATACCCGGCTGCATTTAGGAGAGCAGGTTGTTTGTAAACCATTTAAAATAGGTGTGTTAATTGACCCCACACCTAAACTTAGCCTAAGCTTCCCGGTATCAATTAAACCAACGCCACAGGACAACTCGCTTGACTTAGATTTTACTTTAAAAGTAGGACCGGTAGATGCCTCTGCCTCTGCTACCCTGCTTGGGTATTGGAAACATCCTTTTGGTGTAAAAGGTATTCAAATAGGACCAGAACTGGCAACAGAAATAGGGATTAACTATGTACAATTTGCCTCAACAGGAACACCATCAAGCTTAGGTATTGCCGGTGGTTTGCAACTAGGCGATATAAAGGGAAAAATGGCTCTTAAAGGCTCCTCTGCAGGTAAAGATCAAATACTTTATGGCGAAGTAGAAACACTGTCACCGGAAAATCTGGCGAAGTTTGCTACAGAAATAACGGGACAACAAATTCCTTTAAACAATGTGCCACCATTTTTTGAGCTGCAACAATTAAAAATATATTGTGCTCCATTAGGAGGGTCAATAGGAAATATTATTTATGAACCCGGATTTAGCTTTGTATGTAACATGGTTTTATTTAAAAAAGAAATAAACCTTAAAGCACTTGTAAACAGCAGCGGAATGGAAATTGTCGGTCATGTTGATGAGTTTAAATTGGGTCCGCTTGAACTGAAAGGTGCTGTTGGTAAAAATGCTAAGGTTGATGTTAAATTAACAGCAGAGCAACAATCAATTTTCTTTGACGGACGCATTCAGTTATGCAACGATATAATGGCTGCTGCATATCTTGATATTAAGAAAGACAAAGCAGAGTTCTTTTTTGATTATCAGTTTTTCGATTTATTAAAATACAAAGTTAAAGGTAAAAGCCATGGCTCATTAGACAAGTTGGAGGAGCTTGATTTTGAGTTGACAGCTAACTTTGAAAACGACATTTGCCAATACCTGAAAACAGAAATGGTGAAGAAAATTAAGGAAGCACAGGAATACTCTAACCAATCATTAGAAACAATAAAAAAAGACTTAGAGAAAGCCCAAAAGGAGTACGAAACAGAATTTCAAAGAAGAAAAAAATTAAAAGACAATGCCGAAAAGGACGCTGAGATTTTAAAGAAAAAGCTGACGGAGGCTTTGCAAAATGCGCAGGCCACACTTAAAAGAGAAAGTGCAAAAGCCGAACAAAATCTTACTGATGCAAAAGCCGCCTACGACAAGGTATTAACAGATGCCAATACAATTTTACAGAACACAAGAGCCACTTACGACAAAGCTTGGATTGATGCCAATAATGTTTTAAATGAGGCAAGAAGGGTTTATTATGCAGCGTTAAATGATGCGGAAAGCACACTGAAAAGTGCAAAAGCTTCTTACGATTCTAAATCAGACTACTTACGTAATAAACTTAAGTCTGCCCAACAAGATGTCGATAATATAGATAATGAAATAAGGCATTATCAAAATTTAAGAAGCAGTTATAGTGTTTTAAACCCTAAAAAACACTTTAACAATATGCAAATTGCGGCTTGCGATGTTAAAAAAGTGGCGGCCAACGCTGCATTAGGAGCAGCAAGAACAGCACTTAATCTTTTAGACAAAACCGCAGAAGCTGCCACTTACTTTACGGCAAATACCGCTTTTGAAGCCGCCCGAACAGGGTTTAATCTGGGGGTATTAAGAAATGCAGAAATAGCTTATCAGAAGCTAGAAAAAGGGGTGAATAGTTTTGAGCCTTATAAAAAAGCAGAATCGGCCTTGGAAGCCATCAAGTCGGGCAACCAACAACAACTTTGGCAAGCAGCAGAGGACAGTTATAAAATGACATTGCAGGTTGGCCAGTTGGCTGTTAAAAAAGCAGCGGAGGAGCTGGATAATATAGAGTTGACGGAAGTAGTTAAAGCATTCAGAGAAGCCGATGCTTTCCTTACAGAAATGGAGAAATCGGTACTATCTGTAAATGTTTCTGTAGCTCAAGCAGCACTTTCTATGGCCCAAAGTGGGGTAAACGTTACAGCAGCAGTTTCCACTTTTATTGCTAAAAATGCCGGTGCTGTTATAAATATTAAAAAAGCTGATTTATACGTAAAACTAAGTGAACTAAAACAAGGCAAAGGGTTTAGATGCAGCATGTTGTTAGATGCTTTTGGTAAAGAAAATATTCAATGGGATTTAATATTAGATGTTGATGTAGAGGCGGCTAAAAAATTTACAATGAGTATGTACGACAACTTGATGAAAGAGGCAGAAAAGGTTTTACCAATTTAGGCTAAAAGTAAACAGAAAGCCCGTTTAAATAGCCTTAATGGGCTTTCTGTTTATTAAATCAGCGGTACTTATTTATTTTAACCTGTTATGGTATTTATGCATTGTAAGTTTATATATAATCAAAGCGCTTATAAGCCCTTTACCTATTACAACCAATCTGCTCTGTATGTTTTGAGCTGGTTTTGGATAATAAGGCAGCCTAGCTTATAATAGCCAATAGGAATAACGCTTTTAAATTCATCATGCTTTATAAATGCAAAAAGCCAGGCATCTTTACAGACACCCGACTTAATGCTTTTCCTATGAAAGAAAGATTTTTATTTACATTTTATCTTTTATAGCCATTGCCATTTCCAAATGATGTCTCAATGTTGGTAATGAACTATTGAAAAGATTTCTGATTTCAGGATCGTGTGCTTTCTCGGCTGCTTCTTCTGATAGTTTAATGGCTTTCTCATGATCGCTTACCATTTTATCAATATAGGCTTTCTCATAATCTGCTCCTTTTTTATCGCTGTAGTCTTTAATTTCTTTCATTTGGTCGTCATTTAACTTAACAGGTAATGAAACCTGTTTTTTGTCGGCCAATGACTTTATTGAAACATTCATTTTAGCGTGTGATTCGACCATCTCAGCAGCAAGGTGTTTTATATTACTGTTTACTGCCTTTTGTTTTGCATGTTGCGAGGCTTCCAGTTCATATAGACCACTGTTGTATGCATCAACTAAATATTGCGCATCTTTTTCTACGTCATTGTTTGCAAATTTTGCCTCGTTATGGTTTTCGGCTACCTCTTTTGTATCTTTTGTTTGCGGACTGTTGCCACAAGAAGTAAGAATTAACAAAAGGGCAAGAAGAAGAATCCAGCCAAGTGCTATTATTTTAATGGTACGGTTTATTGTTACCTGGTTACTCATAGTTGTTTATTTTAAAGTTTGTATATATAGCTTTCTTTAATGAAAGTATATTATTACCTCAAAAAACTGTGCCAATACCTTTTAAATGAAATAAGTTCAGCGGCAAAAAAGCAACTTCATACAATTGTAATAGCCCGTTAATACTGATGTTTCAAATTTTTTTACGAAACAGTTTGCTTATATAAATGCCAAAAAACGACCACTGAAAAATGAGAGTTTTTTTCCTCATTTTTCTTTGCTGTTCCACACTTTTTATAATACCTGAGCACATATTGTTGGTACGGTTTTTAGCCTTATATAATTATATTATTAAGTGGTGAGGAAATGAAAACCCTTACCCCAAGATGCGGCTATAATTTTTATATAAGAAAACGTAATACATAAACACATGATACCTGAACAACCATTTGAAAAACGCGAACATGGACTTACCGGCTTTGCAGCATTAGATTTTCATAACAAAGAAGATTTTAATATACTGGCCACCAATATTACAGATTATAATCCGGACAGGTTTGATCCGGTTGCTTTGAAAATAATGGCCAGTGAATCCGGCATTATTGCTACACTGTATGCATTAGATAAATCGGCTCTTGAGAAAAACAGTTATCCGCACAGTAAATTACCCGTGAAAAAGTTTAAGCTTGAAATGGGGTGGAAACAGTTTATGGGTTATATTAAACATTTTGATTTGATTGTTTCGAACGAAGCGTATTCCATTGCCGATATGGTAGTAATTAACAAATAAAAAGTTGAGGAATAATTACCTCAATTTTATTCTAATCATTAAATCGTGTATTGTTTTCCCCAAGGGGAAAAGATACAAACCTTTACTTTTCAGGTTTTCTTTGAGTATATTTATATTATTACTGCCTGTTTCCAGGATAGCATTGTTTAATTCTTTTGGGGTTATATCCCATTTTCTTGTCCAGTATTGAACATCGTTTGCTTCAAGCGGGTTAATATAATAAGGCGGTTTCATTGGAATGTGTTTTATAGAAAAAAGCAAATGCTGTTCCGAATAAGTTTTCAGCAGTCTTATTATTTATATTGTTTTAAAATGTTGCTTTGTGAAGTTTACTATTTCCAATTAAATAAGCATTGAATAAAAAAATGTACTCCAACCATTTTAAACTATGATTACCTTAAAAATAAAAATCCGCTGCAGAGGCGGATTTTTATAACAACAAAATAGCGTAGATAGATTATCTGTCTTTTTGTGTAGGCGAAGGTTTTTTAGTTGCGTTTTTATCAACTTCTGCATCTTTTTTTAAACCTGACTCATTTTTAGTATTCAAGTTTTTAGCGTTACCTGCAACATCTCTGTCGTTATGTTTGCGTTGGTCGTCTTTTTGATTTGGTTTTTGCGTTTGCATAATATTTATTCATTAAATGTATTTAACTAATGAAGCAAAAGCATGCCATTTTTTAAAACAACAGTTTATATGCTTCTTGTTTCCTTTGTTAACGGGCTTCTGCATGCTTACCTGATTTTATATATCAATAAAAAGTACCCGTTTTTATGTGGCATTTTATCCCACATTTGTAATTTCATTAGGGAAATTTTTTCCATATATGCTTTTGTTACAGCATTGGCCTTCATACATTCAACAACCCTTTATAATAATATGTCTAAAGCAAATTAAGCACGCAGGATTGCGTGCTTAATATAAATGACCGTATGTGTAATGATACATGGTATAAACGAGTGCCTGTGTTTATAAAATTTCAGGTATCTATATGTTTTGAATCGGGCCCGTCCTGATCCATTTTTTTATTGATGTCCTTTACATTAACAATAAACTTACCGGTATCACCGTCAGCGTACATACCATAAGCATTTATTAATAATCCTTTTTTGCCGTCCTCCGTTTGGAGCGCATACAATATAGCATTATCACTGGGGTCGCTATCGCCTTCAAAGCGGTAAAAGTTTACAATTTTAACATCATCAGAAGTATAACTCTCGCCTGAATCTGTAGACGTTAATAAATTGCCTTTAACAGTGTACTCGTCTTTAAAACCTTCTCCCTTTAGTTTATTCATGCAGGAAGAGAGGGTTTTCATCTCCGTTTTTTCTGTATTTTCCATGGTTCTTTCTTTCTCTTATCCTATTACAAAACCATGCCAACGCGCTTTTACACTTTTAACAGTGCACAGCAGCATGTTTAAAAAGATAAAGTGTGGCAAACAATTCCCATCTGAGTAAAAAATCACCACATGCCCCATTTAGTGCTTTGCCTGTAATAGCTGCCGGGTCGGCAATAGTTACGGGCTTCTTCATGCTTTGAATAAATGAAGGTATGATTTTGAACTAATGTACGGTACATAAAAAAAACAATCAATTATGAAAACAATAGTACTTAAAACAAAACAGGCAGTGCAGCATGTGAAAAATATTTCTCTTCTTATCATTGCAATCAGCGTATCATTTTCTTTAAATGCCCAAACGTGGGGAACCCAAAGCTCTTTAATTACCGATGATATAAACGGGCTTACATTTTCAAAATCAGTTAACACAGGTTTTGCCGTTGCTTCAGGCGGAAGAATTATTAAAACAACCAACAGCGGAAACACCTGGATTTTACAAAACTCAGGAACAGTAAAAGACCTTTTAGCTGTTAGCTTCTCTAACAATATAATTGATACAGGTTATATTGTAGGTGATAGCGGACTTGTATTAATGACCATTAACGGAGGAACAAGCTGGTCAACAATTCCAAGCGGAACCACTGCTCAATTAAACGATATTGCTATAAAAGACGGAGAAGGATTTATTGTTGGTAATGGCGGAGTTATATTACGTATTTCAGGAACAACCATTACTTCACTTACTTCAAATACAACAAACAACTTAAACAGTGTATTTATGATGAATAATACCAGTGCTGTAGTAGCGGGTGGTGGTGTTCTTTCAGCAACTTTGCTTGCAACCTACAATTCAGGAACCGTATGGACGCCAATTTCAACCGGAGCTACTTCACAATTAAACGATGTGTTTTTTATAAACGATTCAACTGCATATGTAGTTGGAAACATTGGAACCATTATTAAAACAACAAACTATGGCGCTAACTGGACTACTCAAACAGGCGGAGGATTGAATAACTTAAATGCTGTTTATTTTGTAAGTAAAGACAGTGGTTATATAGCAGGTGCAGCAGGTACTCTTTTAAGAACTATAAATGGAGGAACTACATGGACAACAACAGTAAGCGGCACTGTGAACGAGTTAAAAGATATTGCTTTTACCGACCAGTACAGAGGTTATGCAGCAGGTGCAGCAGGAACAGTTATAAGAACTTGCCCTACCGTTTTATTTGATGCTTTACCTAACGATAGTATCTGTATCCATAGTACTGCAAACTTTACCAATCAAAGTAAAAATGCTACCAGCTATATTTGGTTACAGGATGGTGATACAGTAAGCTTAAATACAGACTATAGCTATCAGTTTGATACAATTGGTACATACTCAATAAGACTGATTGCAGACAACGGAACATGCCAAAGCAGCTTAACACAGGTTATAAATGTAGGAGCAGCTCCTGTAGTTAATTTAGGTCCGGATACAACTATTTGTTCTACTTGTACTATTACATTGAATGCAGGTAATGTTGGTTCAACTTATAAATGGTACAGAGATGGTATTGCTACAGGCGTTGTTTCAAGAACAAATACGGTTGGTGTTGCGGGTACTTACAGGGTTGATGTAGAAAATGCCTATGGTTGCATTGTATCCGATTCAGTGAAAGTAAGCCTTTCTACCGGTGTAGAAACAGTTTCAGGAAACATCTCCGATTTAGTTATTTATCCTAATCCTAATAACAAGGTGTTTGCTATAGATTTCTCAGTTAAACAAAAACAGCAAACAGTAATTACTGTTACCAACATTATTGGTGACGTGGTTTATGTTCAATCTTTAATTCAATCAGGTAAGTATGCCAATAAAATTTCTTTAGAATCATATTCGGCAGGAATTTACTTTGTGAACGTTACAAGTGGAGAAAGCAGCAAAACAATAAAAGTAGTTACCTACTAAGGTATCAGTATATTCACTAATTGGCGAGGGCGCAGCAGTTAAATGCTACGCCCTCGTTTTGTATTTTATATAAATAAAACAGCAGCTTAAATTAAAAAAGTGCTATTAAAACTTTGTTTGTAATTATATTTCCCTATTATTGAGTGAAATATAAAACATTGTCCAAAAACTTAACATGAGCGCTGTTCAAAAAAATAGTATTAAGAAATTAATAATTGCAGATGATGATTGTGACGATCAGGTTCTATTACAAGAAGCTTTGGAAGACCTTGAGTATCCCCCATTAATGCAAATGGTTTCAGATGGATGCCAATTAATTTCCACACTTGCAAAAGAGATACTTCCCGACCTTGTTTTAATGGATTTAAATATGCCTAACAAAAACGGTATTGAATGTTTATTGGAAATCCGGTCTAATGCTAAATTTGACAAGCTTCCCATTATAGTATTGTCCACATCAAAAGATCCGCACGATATAGAAGTTTGTTTTAACAGCGGAGCCAACCTGTTCTTTTCAAAGCCATATAATTTTAAAGAACTTAAAACACTGGTTCATTCTCTTTTGGCTATTGACTGGCAGTTATTTGTTGAACGTAAGCTTAACAAACAGGAGTTTTTAGCAATAGCTTTTAATGGAAAATTCCCTGTGAATATGCTCGTTACTGCTTAATTACATTTCGCATTCTTTAACGGTATTTTCATTCTTACACAACAGCCTCTTTAAAGAGCATTTTTTTCTGCACCTTTATTGAAAGGTTTGTTTTGAAAACACACAGGGAAAATGCGCAAAACAATTGACTTTATGAAAGATGATGGCTACAAACCTGAATAGTTAGCTTTACTATTTTGTAGAATAAAGTTCTCATAAATAATCCATCCATTCCACAATAAAACCTTATAGTGCCTTATACCGTGGCTTTTTTATTTGGCACTGTTTTTCTCTATTCATAATTATAAAAATAATAATTATGAAAGCAATACTAACATACCTATTTCTTATAGTTACATGCATACAAGCCAACGCGCAAGATGACAAACGCGGATATTTAACATTTGGATTTGGTCCGTCTATTCCTTTTTCAGATTTTTCAAGCACCAGTTCCGGGAACGATGATGCCGGTTATGCAATGGCTGGAGCGAATTTAAATATTACTTTTGCCTACAGGCTTGGCCGCAGTTTAGGCCTAACAGCCATGCTTACGGGTACAAGTAATCCTGTTGATGCAGATGCGCTTGCTTCTGATTTTAATAAAACTTATCCGGGTACTAATTGGACTATTTCTGCGGACCGCTGGAGAATTGGCGGATTAATGGTTGGTGGGTTTGCCACTTTTCCGGCCAGTGAAAATTTATCGTTTGATGTACGTTTATTAGGTGGTGTATTAAATACTACCATGCCCGAAATAAGAGCCACTGCTACATCAGGCATTGCAGGTGCAACAGCCACACGCGAACAAAAAACAGCTTCAGCACCAACCTTCGATTTGGGGTTTATGTTTCGCTACAGAGCTGGAGATTACTTATGCTTATTAGCAGGAGCTGATTTTATTGCAGCCAATCCTACCTTTAATGACGTAGTAACAAGAACCTCTTTCGGAAACACATCTACTTCTAATATTGATCAGAATTACAGTACCATGAACATCAATGTTGGGATAGGTATTTTATTAAAATAAACGAGGTAAATACCTCTCCACATAAAAATTTATCTATTATGAAAAATATGAATCGTTCCGATGCAATAAAAAAAATAAAGGATGTGGCAGAAGATATAAGCATATGTATGTTTTGCACACATACAGAAGGAATGCCTTTTGAAACAAGGCCTATGGGGACGCGAAAAATAGACGAAGACGGAAGTATATGGTTTTTAAGCTCGGATAACTTTTCTAAGAAAATAGAAAACATGAATGACGATAAAGTGCAGCTTATATATTCAAAACCTTCTCAAACCTATTTTTTAAGCATTCTCGGTCACGCAGAAGTAATAAAAGATTTTCTCAAAATTGAAAAACTGGGGAACAATTTAATTAAAGCACTACTGCCTGAAGAGAAGAGAAATCCTAACCTAACATTTATAAGAATTACACCTGAGCATGCTGATTTTTGGGATACAAAAAATGGCAAAATGCTTTCTCTTATGTAGGTGAAGAATACTTTGTTTTTAATAAAACTATTATGCAAACTTTAACCCGAAAACCTATCCTCAGGTTGCTAGTTTTTTTAGCTATCATATTCAATGTATGCTTTAACTTGTTTTATAATAAGCTGTTTCCGGAGTTACTAACTATGCAGGAAATATCGGAGTTACATTATAATTACTTTACACCTGCTCCGTATACCTTTATAATTTGGGGTGTTATTTATCTTGCCTTTATTGTATATGGTGTTTATCAGTTGCTTCCCGCACAAAGCAATTTAGCTGTATTAAATGTATTAGCCTGGCCAATGACCATTGCCAATATTTTATGTTCAGTATGGATAGTTTTATTTGCTTCCAACCAAATTAGCGGCAGCTTAGTTATTATGATGATGATACTGGTAAGTGCCATGGTTTTGTTTTTCAGGGCAGAGAAATACCGAGCTTCCTATACCTGGTTTCTTTTTCCGTTTAGTCTTTTCTTTGGTTGGATTTCTGTAGCAACCATTGCAAACTTTTCTGTATGGCTAGCTGCTGTAAACTGGAGCGGAGGTCCACTAAGCCTTTCCACCTGGACAATTATAATGATGGTAATTGCTTTTATAGCAGCCGTAGTTATGTGTGTTAGTTTTAATAGCAAGGTGTATCCATTAGTAATTGTGTGGGCTATTACTGGTATATGTGTGGCTAATGTTACGGCTAACCCTGTTATATCCTATGCCGCAATAATATTGGTTATTATATTATTGACCTGGCTTATTGCTTACTTTAGTTTAAAAGTATTCCATAAGAAAAACATTACGCAATAGCATTTAATAATAAAGCAGTCTTTTTCTGGTATTTACCCGGCTTTAAAAATGTAAGGAGGAATAAGGTTTACATGCATTGCCTGTTCTATAAAACAGGTAATGCATTTGAAGCAAGTACTTTGGTAAACATTATTCCTCCTCTATATTATATACTTTAAAAAAGAGATTGATACCAAATACTATGTAAAAAACATGCCAATTGTTTTTACAAGGTATTGAACGGTTTCACGATAAAAGAATGAGTATTTTTTTCCTCCGCTGTAGGATAAATTCAACACAAGCCTGTTTAGTATATGAGTAATAAGTGCACTTAGCCTGATGGCATGCTAGTTGTATTTGAGTAAGCCATACACAGCCATAAATTAAAAACAATTATGATTACAACATCAGACAAAGCATCAGGCCTTATTAAAGATCTTATCATTATTAACAACGACAGGTACGAAGGTTATAAAACGGCAGCTAAAGAAACAAACGACCAGCAATTAAAGGCCATGTTTGAAGGTTTCAGCGCACAAAGCAATCAGTTTAACTCGGTGCTTCGCGGGTTTATTTCCGCAGAAGAATCACCGAAAGGCGAAACAACAACTTCTGGTAAAGTTTACCGCGCATGGATGGATATTCGTGCAGCAATAAGTTCCAATGATAGAAAAGTTGTTCTTTCTTCGTGCGAGTTTGGCGAAGATGTAGCATTGGATTCTTACAAAACAGCCCTAAAGGAAGAGGAGTTGCCGGAAGAAATAAGCAGTACTGTAAGAAAACAACAAGAACAATTACAGGAAGCACACAACACGGTGAAAGCAATGCGAGACAGCGCTTAAACAGTGCTTTTTGCTAAACCAAAAAGGTAACAGATGTTTTTCTGTTGCCTTTTTTATGTTAAAAATGAAATGATAAACTCGGAGCCTTTTTCATCGGAGTTTACTTCTATTTTTCCTTTATGTCCTAAAATAATGTTTTGGGCAGATGCAAGCCCTAAGCCGGAGCCTTTTTCTTTAGACGTAAAAAAGGGTTCAAATAATTTGTCTTTTATTTCCGGAGGAATGCCTGTTCCGTTGTCTTTTATACTTACCCTTACCTGGTTAGGCAGCTTTTCTGTTTTTATAGTAATGGTTGCTTCCGGGTTATCTTCCAATACTTCAATGGCATTGATAACTATATTAACCAAAGCAATTTTTAGTTTTTCAGCATCAACAGGAAGCAGTATAACAGGAAGGGAATAATCCTCAATAACCTTAATAGATTTTAAGTTTAAGCGGTCTTCTACCAGCTTCAAAGTTCCTTTTAAAATATCTATCAGGTTACATTCTTCTAACTGTATATCGCCAAAACGAGTGGAATCCATCAGGTTTACAACCAACTGGTTAATACGCTGGCTGTTTCTGGTAATAATCTCAAGGTATGAATTAAACTCTTCGTTTTCCGGAAGCAGCTCTTTCATTTGTTCAGCACACAATAAAATATTGGTAAGCGGATTTTTTACTTCATGCGCAATCATCCTCGATATTCTATCAGTGCTTACAATTTTATTAATGGTGTTCTGGTAGTTTTCATTCTCTTTAACAATACGGGTGTTTTTAGCCCTTTCAATAGTATACCTCACAGCCCTTTCAATGGTAGAAGCATCAAAACTACCTTTAACAAGGTAATCAGCAGCACCCAGTTTCATGGCTTCCATATCAATGCTTGTGCTGCCTTTACCCGTAAGTAACATAACAGGTATAAAAGCATCTTTTTCTTTTACCTTTTTCAGTACTTCAATACCGCTTGTATTGCCCAATAAATAATCAGTAATTACTAAATCAAAAGAGCCTTCGTTAAGGTGTGTAACAAAACTTTTATAGTTAACGGCCCAGGTAATTTCATAAAGCACAAAAGTATCCGACAGGTAATCTTTAATAATCATGTAATCATCTTCATCATCCTCCACCAATAATATCTTTATTAATTCCTTCGTATCCATGTTATATAAGGTTTGTTTTTGGTAAATACACATTAAACTCCGAGCCCTTTCCTACCTCACTGGTTACCGTTATATATCCCTGGTGGTTCTCCACAATTTTTTTACAAATACTCAATCCTATACCTGTACCTTCATATTCGCTTCGGCCATGTAAGCGTTGGAAAATAACAAATATTTTTTCGTAGTACTCTTCGCTGAAACCTATTCCGTTATCGCGAATGGTAATTTTATAAAAAACGGGATAATCAGGAATAACCGGCATTTCAAGCCTGGTTTTCTCATCTGCCATGGTACAAAATATTTCTATTACCGGTGCTTTATCGGGCTCGGTAAATTTAATGGCATTGCTTACCAAATTCTGAAACAGCCTTACCAGCTGTGTTTGGTCTCCCAATATTTCAGGAAGGGGATCATGTTGAATTATTTTTGCATGGCTTTTTTTAATCTGAACCTCCAGATTATCCTAATACTCGCCGATCCGCAGATCGGCACACTCCCCAC
>CAYTWI010000005.1:0-70695 GCA_964442045.1 uncultured Bifidobacterium sp. | reverse complement strand
GAACAAAATACCTAACCCATAAATGAGTATTTTAAAACAGGTCAATAGTTGAACATATAAAAGACTATTGTTAAACTTAGCATTAGTATTATGCAATAAATCAGGTACAAAAATAGTTTTAAGCATCACCTGGAAACTTTGGTAATTGTACGCATAGGTATTGTTTATTTCGCCATTATATAAACGGGGCAATATTTTAAAAATATAGTCTTGCCAAATATCAAAACCAATTAAAGGTAATGATATGAGTGTTAGTAAAACAATATTGAATATAACCAAGCTTAATGATTTGATATCTTTTTGAAAGAACAGAAAAAACAAAAGAAATGCAGGACTTATCTTTAAATGAATACTCAATCCCCAGCATAAAGCCATTAAGCCAACATTTTTTTTTGTGTACTGAATAAATCCCTCTACTAATAAAAAAAACAAAAGAAAATAAGATTGCCCTTCCATGATATTGTTCTTCAAGGGAACAAAAACCAATAATGGCACTAACAACAATAACCTTACATCAACTTTGGAATAATTATATAAACGCCATAGGCTCCATACAAAAAGCAATAGCATAATACTGTTCCATACAAGTTTGGCTTTGGCAACAGAAAAAAAAGTAAATGGTAAATAAAGCAATGCACTCAAAGGAGGAACAGGCGTATAATTTAAAAAAAAATTGCGTTGCCCTAAGTCATATATAGCTAAGTTAAACCTATAAGGTTCATATATCCAAAGTCCCCAATTGCCTTGCTTTAAAAAATAGGATGCATAATAATAATTCCCAAAATCGCCAACTGGAGATGTATAGTATTTTATTATAAAAAAAATACCCAACAGCAGCGTAGGTATTAGATAAACAAAAGACATCTTATCTTTAATAGGCGTTATCATCACCAAACAACATTAGTTTTAAGCTTTTTATAATGATAACGATATCTAAAAATAAATTCCATTTTGACAAATAGAATAAATCAAATTTCAACCTGTTTCTCAGCATCCTGTTGTCATGCATTTCTCCCCTATAGCCTTTTATCTGAGAAAGACCCGTTATACCGGGCTTTACTCTATGACGCATCATAAAGCTATCCATTTGTTGTGCATATTCCTCCGTATGTTTTAACATTAAAGGGCGCGGACCTACAATAGACATTTGTCCAAAAAAAACATTGATAAACTGTGGCAGTTCATCTAAACTAAACTTACGCAAAAAATAACCTATGGGCGTTACCCGGCTATCGTTTCTGGTAGCATGCTTTACGTTGGCATGTTCGTTTACATACATGGAACGAAACTTAATACACAGAAATGGCTTGTTATGCATACCTGTTCTTGTTTGAATAAAAAACACAGGCCCCTTTGAGCTTAGTTTAACCAAAAGCGCAAACAATGGGATTAACCACCACAATATAAAAACAAAAGCAAAAAGTGAAAATGCTAAATCAAAAGTTCTTTTTAAAATTTTGGCAAACTGTCCGTCAAGCGGGCAATACTCATCAAACAATACAGGCTGTGCAATGAGTGCATCAACATCATCAAATGCTTCTATTAATTCTTCTTCATTGGGTGGTTGTATAAATTGACTTGTTGAATGAGTAATGTTTCCTGTCAAAGTAAATTATTTAACAGTCAAACATAATCAATTCAGTTAATTTTTAACGGGTGGCTCTAAAATTTTACAATTTTGCATGCTGAACAAAAGCATAAAAAACATAAAGTAAATAATGCCTTTGTTAGTGCTCAATACGCACTCTGTAAACGAAACAGAAATAAAAATAAGAAGAAACAACAAAGGTAAAACAGCCCTACTATTTAATACACTTTTAATCAAAGTAAGTATAGCCCAAACAAAAGCCAGAAGACCAATTATTCCTGTAGACAAAATTATTTCCACCCATTGGTTATGAGGTCCGTAACCAATATAACCTGTATCGCCCAACTCTTTATTACCACTATAAATACCTTTGGCTCTATATTTTTCATTAATTAAATCCTGAAAATCACCAATGCCCACGCCTTGTATCCAAGCCTTCTTTTCATTTAGTATTTCAATGCAAATTTTCCATATAACCAAACGTAAAGTTAAACCGGTAAAAGGGGTATCGTACCTGAATTGCTGCATGTTTACTACCTGCATATTGGCATTAACCTCTAAAATAAATCGGTTTTTTATTGGCTTAATAAAATAACCAGCTAATACTATGAACAGCAAAAAAGCTATCGCTAATTTTTTTTTATATTGATTAACTGATTGTTTAACAATAACTGCCAGAACTCCCACCAACAAAACAAAAAGTAAATTTTTAGAGCTTAACAATAAAACACCTGTTACTAAAAAAGCACAGGCCGCATATACCAGGTATTTGTATTTGAATGCTATTTGGTTAAAATAAACCAATAATATAAATAAGCTAAACACACAATAAATGGAAAGATAAATAGCATTGAGTTGAACAGCCTGCGATAAATCGTGGTAAAAGAATACGTTGCTGTTTTGGGTTTGGTAAAAATTATTAAGCGCTATACTTACACAATAAAGCAATGCTGTATTACAAGCTACCACAAAACTTAAACATATGCGTTTAAGAGATTCTTCAGACCAATATTGTGCTAATAATAAGGGAAATAACACAAACGCTAATCTTCTTTCCAGCACTGCTAATCCTTCCTTTAAATTATTGCCCATCAAGGCTGAAACTACTTGTAAAATGAAGAAACTCAAAATAATTACAGCAAACTTATTTGTCCATAACTGCTTAAGTCTTGTAAGCAAATGTCCTTTATAAAAAGTATGGGACAATGCCAATATAATAATAATGCTACTGAATTTAATGGGAAAAAAAACACTTACAGGAATGGCTGTTATAAAAAACTCATCCAGTTTGTTTTTAATATAGCTTAACCCCATTTTCATTGGGCGGTATTTATTATTAACTGTTCGTAGGCATCTATAATATTATTCCAGGTATAAAAAACCTGTATTTTTTTCAAATTATTGCTGATGGCATTATCAATGTATTCCTCACTTTTACCGGCTTTGATAATATCGGCTATTTCTTTTTCATCGTCAAAATAAACTGCATCTTCTTCCAATACCGATTTATTAAATTCATTGTTATGGGCACAGATAAAAACCTGCGAGGCCATAGCCTCCAATAATGAGGGATTGGTACCACCAACCGTATGCCCGTGAAAGTACATTTTGGCATAATATCGTAGGTTATTTAACACATTAATATTGTATATAGCCCCGGTAAATATAATACGGGGCGATTTATACTGCTGCATTAAATAAGCAGCATACTTGGAGTGTGTAGCACCTATAATTACCAACGTCTCTGTTACTTCGCTTAATAAATAGCCTTTAATAATGGTTTCAATATTATTCTCGGGCTCAAACCTGGCTATCACTATAAAGTATGATTTTGGATTTAAGTTAAATGAAATAAGACTGTTAAAATCTGAAGATAAAAAAGCATTGGCACCATAAGGAATATAAGTAGATTTTACTTTATACTTTCTGGTTAAATAGTTTTGAATACCAATTGAATCAGCTATTAATATATCGCTGGTTTTTACGGCAAGCCACTCGGCTACTTTTAAAAATAACTTTACGGGTTTTATGTATTTGGCACGTTTCCATTCCAGACCATCCATATTGGTTATAATAACAGGCTTTGATGGCAATGCAAACCACCAGACAGAACTGCTGGTATAACCTAACTGAATAATGGCATCATAGTTTCTTTTCCTGGCATCGATTATACAATTAAGGTCGTAAACAAACTGCCCGAATGTTCCAATTTTGCCTTCAGGATCGTTGCAGGTAATAATATTCACGCCCTTAAACTGTTTGTATGTATAAGGGTGCAATGAAGAGTTATATACAAAAACTTCATGGTTGCGTTTAACCAATGCAACAGAAAGATATTCTGCCAATTGCTCAAACCCACCGTAATTATTGGGTATACCTCTCGTACCTAATATTGCAATCCTCATTAATTTTTAGCCGTAGAACTTCCAAATAATTTATTTTTTACTTTTACTGCCGGATCATAAATGCGTGCTAAAAATTTCTTGAATGGTTCATCATCTTTCGGATGCCAGTCAGTGGTACGCGGTTTTTCAATATGTATTTTGTGAACGGAATAGGCATATGATGCAATAGAGGTCCGGTAGACACCGGGAGGAAAATGAGTCATGTCGTAACCATGTAAAGTATACTTACGCGTTTGCTGAATGACCATTCGGTTAAATGGTACATCAATTGCTTTTTTTTCACCTGTGCGTAAATCTTCTATTTTTAAGTGGCCGCCGTATTCCTGTTTCCAATCCTTATTTAAATACAATAAAAGGTTCAAGTTTCTGAACCAATTTTTATGTAAGGGATGGTAGTTAAAATCAACATGCATATCTAAAAAACTATTTTGTTTTCCCTGGTGAATGCCTCCACCATGCATGGCCTTATCTACAAAAACATCTTCATTGGTTATAAAACGTAAAAAGCTGCCAAACTGCTCCGACATTAAATCATTATAAAGCTCCTCAAACAGAGGTGATATATCTTTAATTTTTGATTTCTCGAATTTATTAGCCGCAAATACATAATCTCGGCTCTTGGTTTGTATATCCGGTATCTGGTTATATAATTCTTCTATTTTATCCTTTTCGCAAAAGTCATCAATACATAAATGCGGAAAAGGTTTGGCCAGTAAATACTCCAAACGCAATGCAGCCTTATTATTCTCTATTCTCTCAAAATCAATCATTTCTTCAATACTTTTTTATACGCGGCCAATGTTTGTTCCGCAGCTTTTTCCCAGGTATATTCCTTAAACACTTTTTCTTGTAATTTTTTGTTTACCTCGTTTTGTAAAGCAGATTGAATAGCAACAGCAATTGAATCTGGACTGTCCGGTTCACAATAATAAGCTAAATCTCCAAAATATTCTCTCACATCTCCTTTATCAGTAACTACAATATTACACCCCATAGCTGCAGCCTCTAAGCTTGAAAGGCCTGTTGTTTCAAACCAACTTGGCAGCACATGTACTTTAGCTTTAGAATACAGTGAGTAAAGTTCTTCCTGGGATACATATCCTTTAAATTCAATATTATCCTTTGCTATTTTTCTACATTCATCAAAGTACTTTTTCTGGTTTGGAGAGGCCTTCCCCACTAACACTTAACTCCGAGTTTATTAGCTGCCTTAATAAGATTAATCTGATTTTTATTCCCTTCAAACCTGGCAACACACAATACAAAATTTTCCTTTAAACCATTTCTGGCAACATAAACAGACTTATCAAATGCATTAGTAACTATTGTAGATGAAGGACAAAAATTAAAATCAGTTGCAACCCTCTTTAATTCCGAAAAAGAATTTGGTAATACATGATCAACTTTTTTTAAGATTCTTTTCATTGAACCCCTATGCCCCCAAATTAAATATTTATATGAACTTAACTTCTCGCCTTTCAATAAAAACTTTGCAACAGTTTTAAAATATTCAACACCTTCATAAGAAAGATATTTACCTAATAAGCCTATTACTCCACCTCTATATCTTCTATCATACTCATCATACTTCAAATAAATAGTAGATAACAACTTAGGCTGCGTAAACCTATCTAAGTGACCAACAATATCTTCCGGGTCTATTAAATTAAAGTAATGAATCAAATCAAACTGTTTAGAATCAAGGCTTTCTTTTGCATTAAAAAAAGTTACATCAACACCTACTCGTTTAAGATATAAAGCAGTTGCTTCCATTTGCACAGTATCACCACCTCTTGATGTAAATAAATTAGGACGAGCTATAAATAAAACTTTCAATTTGATTAAACTTTAAATCGCACAAGTATAGTAAATACAAGCAATTTTCAATGGTCAGACAAAAACTTTTACATAACAAATTTTATATACTTTATCAATCACAAACCAGCTATTACTAAATTTAAAAACCATTCAACATACTAGTTTATGTTACACTTTTTAAGCAGTTCTATAGAACTTACATCTAAAATTAAACAGATAGCTATGAGTAATTGCAAATCAAAAGAATCTACCTCACCCCTTTCCAACTTAGCATAGCTGCTTTTGTCTTTATAACCTAACCTATAAGCAACATATTCTTGCGTTAAATCCTTTTCTCTTCTCCGCAACCTCAATTCTTCCCCAATTACTTTAATGAGTAGCTTGTCTTTCATAGTATATATTAAAAAATGTCTTTCAAAACTTCTTTATGTCTTATAAAACCTTCGATAATCGGAAGATAATTTATGCGAATAGCCATATTTGTAATGTAAATAAATTAAAACATTATGAAAAAAACAACACTTCTTTTAGCATGCTTAGTATTATTTAATATACAAAGCTTTTCACAGTTGTACTACCCTTCAACGGGCACTGGATCGGGTTCTTCCATTACAACAGGTACAAACAACTTATTTTTCGGAAATAATTCAGGAAACTTAACAACAACAGGCAATAGCAACCATTTTTTTGGTGTTAATGCAGGTCAAAGTAATATTTCGGGTAATGGCAACTCATTTTTTGGAATCAACTCAGGTACATCAAATACCGCAAGTGGAAACTCTTTTTTTGGCGGTTATTCGGGTTTCACCAATACTACTGGCACTGGTAATGTTTTTATTGGTAACGTGGCTGGTTACACCAATAGTACTGGCTCTTACAATGCCTTTGTTGGTTCAGAAAGTGGCTTATCAAATACCACAGGAACTTCCAATAGTTTTTTAGGTTATCAAAGTGGAAGAAGTAATACCACTGGTGTAAGTAACACTTTTTTAGGCAGAGAAACAGGGAAGGCAAATACTACTGGGTCTTATAATTTTTTTGCATCTGACCAGGCCGGATTAAAAAACACCACTGGAACCGATAATACTTTTATAGGCTATTTATCTGGCTACGAAAATACCACTGGCAATGGCAACATATTTGTTGGAAATACCGCAGGCAAAAACAATACAACAGGTAATTCAAATACATTTTTTGGAAGTGGGGCTGGATTGTTAAATGTAACTGGCAATTCCAATGTATTTCTTGGGAGCGCAGCAGGCTATAATAACCTGGCTAGTAATAATGTTTTAATAGGATCTGGTGCGGGCTTTAATAATACTTCCGGCACTAGAAATACTTTCTTAGGACAAACTGCGGGCTTTAATAATACCAGTGCGAATGATAATATATTTAATGGCTATGAAGCTGGATACAACAATACAACTGGATACGAAAATATATTTGTAGGAAATCAAGCTGGATATACTAATACAATCGGGTTCGAAAATGTATTTTCAGGATATCAGGCTGGGTATTCTAATACACAAGGATATAAAAATGTGTTTTCAGGATACCAATCTGGATATTATAACACTACTGGAGTTCAAAATGTATTTTCAGGTAGACGTGCTGGCTATTCGAATTCATTTGGCAATAGCAATACTTTTATTGGAGATCTTGCTGGCTGGCAAAGCAGCACAGGAAATAGCAATACATTTTTAGGTACGAGAGCTGGAGATTTGACTACTGGAGGAAGCTTCAATACGGGAATAGGAGTGCTTGCTGGAACAACTAACACTACTGGTGATTTTAACTCCTTTTTAGGTCATCTTGCTGATGCAAATACCGGAAATCTCACCAATGCTACTGCAATAGGAAGTAATTCTGTTGTAAATGCAAGTAATAAAGTAAGAATTGGAGATGCTACCGTAACAGTGGTTGAAGGTCCTGTTACTTATACAGTTTCTGATGGACGTTTTAAAACTAGTGTTAAAGAAGAAGTAAAAGGTCTTGATTTTATTACCAAGCTTCGCCCAGTGGTTTACAATTTTGAGTGCAGAAAATTCGAAGAATTTTTAACCAAAGATATGCCTGACAGTATACGTCAGTTGCATATGAAAGTAGATTTTACACCGGCTACATCTATTCGTCAAAGTGGTTTTATTGCACAGGAAGTAGAACAAGCAGCTAAAGCATCTGGTTACGATTTTAATGGCGTGCATAAACCAACTACTGATAAAGACAACTATAGCTTAGCTTACGGACAATTTGTAGTGCCTTTGGTAAAAGCAGTGCAAGAACAAGATGAAAAAATATCAAATAGCGAAGAAAAAATTAAAACACTTGAAATACAAAACAAGCAATTGACAGAACGTCTGGAATTAATGAATGTCTTGTTACTTGCTCAACAAAACAATAAAGGTGTAACAGAAACATATAAAAGCAAAACCACTATTCAGGAAGTTGCTCGTATAGAATCCGTAAATCCAAATCCGTTTAGTTCGTCAACAAATATTCAGTATGTTATTCCGACACCATTTAACAGTGCACGTTTAACTATCATCTCTGAAATGGGAGGTGAAGTAGCTAAAATAACCATTAGAGAACAAGGTGCAGGTAATTTTATATTTACCGGTGATATTTTAAAAGCCGGTTCATTTTATGTCTATTTAACTGTAGATAATGTAGTGGTTGATTACAGAAAAATTGTATTAGTAAAATAATACTTCATTATTTATATTAATTAAACAGTGCATTGGTAACCAATGCACTGTTTTGTTTTCAAATATTATCCATGTGTAAAAAATTACTTAAACTTCTTTCTTTCAACATCAAATCGTTTAAAGGAACTTGAAAAAGCAAGCACCCAAATTACATACTCCACAATATTTGTTATATAACTACCTGTAAACTGATAAACAAATACAAATACAAATAAGGCTGTTCTGTAATAATTACTTAGCACCTTGGTTTTAATGAAAAGTATAAAAATAATAATAAAACGAAACAACAAACCGAATAAACCAAATATAGCCAAGGTTTCTGCTACTGCATTGGGTATACGTACCACATCTAACTCACCCCAATAGCTAAAATACTTTTTCACAATATCATACGCCAACACTTTAATTTGACCAAGACCGGAACCGAACCAAATACTCCTTTCGTTAGCAACCATCCATCCCATCATAAAAGAATCACTGGTACGCCCTTTGGTGGAAGTATCCACACCCATTATAATATTATTTATACGCACCATCAAGGCATTAGTAGGAAAAAAAAGCACCATAATTAGTCCTATAAAAAGCAATAGACTTGTACCTATAAAAAGCACACTAAAATAATTTTTCTTATACAACACTTTCTTCCAATTTATTATATACAATGCAACAAAACTTATAGCCATTGCACCCAATACCCCTAATGAAAGTGAAAGTAATAAGGGTACCATGGTCAATAATAAAATTAAATAATTGGGTGTTTTATTTAAACCAAAAAACACTTTTAATAAATAATAAATTGCTATTGGAGCAAACAGCAAAGAATAATAAGAAGCTTCAAATGTTAACAATGCCAATCTATGAAAACCCTCCACTGACTGAGTAAACTTATTTACATACCAAAAATAATCCCTATAAGGTGTAAAATAAAAAACACAAGCAACTAATGTAAAAGCAAAATTAACAATTAACAACCTTTTAAATATATCCTCTATGAACCTATAATATTTTATAAAATAACTAAAACAAGCAACAAAAATATAGGTACTCAAAAATAAAACATTGGATACTAAAAAAGATTTCCACTCGACACCATTCATTAAATGAATAATATCAAAAGGGATAAGAATTATCAATATAGGTAATAATATGGGTTCCCTTTTTTTTACTAATAGCCAAATATATAAAAATGGTGTTAACAGATTGGTATATAACAACCCACCAATAAGACCGACACTATTAAAGAAGAAATAGAGATAAGCCAATAGTCTATATTTATTTACTCTAATTTTAGGCATTTCCTTTCAGCATAAAATTTTTAACAATATCTTTTATCTTATTATAATAAATCCATTTAAACGTTATAACAATGTATATTAATAACACCATATTTAACCAAGCACTGGTTGACAATATTAACAACGCAATACCCAATGCAGGTAATAAGGGGTAGAAAGCCTCTCTTATCCTAAACTCTTTTAAGATTAACCTATTGAATAAAAAATACTGAAAAGGGATATTAACAATGGTAACTAAAATTAAAGCCCATAACAAACCTTCAACTCCCAAAAAAATATAAAAAGAATACATACCTATAATGCTCATACTTTTCAGCACCATTTCAAACAATGAATTCATTTTTACATAATAACTCCCATTAAAAAAATGATATGGTACTATAACTAATAATACAACTGCCTCAAAGGCAAGATAAAGTCTTATATAATGTTGGCATTCATTAAACACACTCGCTCCCAACCACCACCTAAAAATAATAGAACCAAACAGTATTAAAAAAATAATAACACTCCAACCTAAGCCATTTATTAAAAACCTAGATACAAAATATATTTGTGAAGACCCTTTGTTTAAAGCATTATTAACTGAAACTTTCGGAAAAACAAATGACCCGAAAGTAAGCAATACATTATGAATCTGGCTGCCGACCAAAGCCGCTATAGAATAATAACCCACCGTTTTTAGATCTGATAGTTGCCCAATAATTATTCTATCACTTAAAAAACCAAATAAAGCAATAACCGATTGCAGCCAATACCAGCCATTATTTTGTAACACTTCATTAAAACTGGTAATGGCAAAACGGGGCATCAAGCTGTTAACAGGTGTATACTTTAAAATCACTACAGCCTGGATAATTAAGTTAATCAAATTGAGTAACAAAGTTACCTTTACTATCATCAAAATATCGAACCCGGCATACACCACTACCACTGCAGAAGCCAGTACTGATAAGCGTGATAACATAGAAAGTCTGGCTGCAATATCAAAACGTTGTAAACCTTTGAAAACCGATAGAAAAACTTGCTCAATAAATTTTAAGCCAGCAGAACATGAAAACAAAACCAGAGTTAACATTGCCTTTGGCATATCAGCCTGCTGTATATTAAACCACCCCTTATATGCAATAACTTTTGAAGTAACAATACCCAATAACAAGCAGCAAAATAAAAGCACAATACTCAATGATAAATTACGGTTAAAGCTCCTGTTCAATTGCTCATAAACATGTGTGGCATGATGCCTTGAAATATCCTTAATAGTACTATCGCCCAAACCAAAATTCAGCGCATTCATTACCTGTACCACCACATTAATCAACATCCACAAACCATATTGCTCTGCCCCCAAACGATTGATAAAAAAAGGAGTAGCCAACACCATTATTAATGGATAAGAAATAGCATCAACTATTGTCCATGCTGAATTTTTAAAAAACTGCGATTTAAATATGTTTACCAAAAATAATTTCAAGTGTTCGAATATAAAGGAATAATAAATACTTCATTTATCCCATATAATTATCTAAACATGTTTTTCAAATTATTACATAAACATTCCTTAAAATTATTTTTTTATAATACTTTCGTCCCTAATATAAAAAACAAAATATGAGTAAACGTGAACTAAATGATGATGAATTTGATATAGAATACCTTGCCTACAAATTACTCATTGTTTTAAAAAAGGGAATAAATTGGTTTTTATATCCTTTTAAACTTGTATTCCTTAAACCTAAAAGACTTGCCCTGGTAATAGGGGTATTGTTTGTTGTATCTCTTGTTATACGTTTTGCCACACCTGCTATTTACAAATCGAACTTTATATTAAAGCCGGCAAATCAGGGCGATTTAAACTTTGTGAGTATTTTAAATGATGTAAAAGTTTTAATTAAAGATGATGACTACGAAGAAGCCGCAGCAATACTTCATTTGAATCCGGACATTTGCGAAAAAATTTATAAAATAGACTTTGAATTAATAAAATCAGATAGAGTATATAAATACAGTGATAGTGTTAACTCCGTTGTAATAGATATTTATACTTCAGACAGAAATTTATTTGACACTATTCAGCAAGCCATTCATAGCTACATAGAAACAAGCGATTACTACGCCAAAAGTAGAAAGCTAAAAATGGAAAACATTGTAGAAATGGAGACCAAACTAAATAGGGATATGCGCGACATAGATAGTTTAAAAAAGGCATTGACATCAAATGCAGTTCCGCGTAATGCAGGAGGGTTTGTTTATGGTGAGCCTATTAACCCTATGAATGTGTATGAAAAGGCAATTATAATTTATAAAGAATTGATTTCTCTAAAATACCAAACCAATTACATAGCCAGCTTTGAGTTAGCAAAAAAATGTGTTAAATCTAAGAAACGCTATTGGCCTAAGTTATCCATATTATTGCCCGCTTCAGTTGTATTCGGCTCGCTCATTTGCTTGTTTTATAACCTGTATGAAACAATAAAACGTAAAAACAAACAAATGACCAATGATACCATTGACCAGCCATAAACAAAAAGCCAATGAAAATATTCATTGGCTTTTTGTTTATTAATACTATAATTCATATTAATTACTGAACAGCTATCAGTTCAGATGCGCTGGTTAAAAATTTTCTTTCCTTCAGCAAATAGCCATTGCCTTTTACTAGAATATTTACTTTAATGTTTTCAATGCAAATAGGCGAGCTTTCACCTACATCAGTTATATTGGTATGTTTAATATCACGTCCGTCAACTATAACAACAGCACCACTGCCAATTACCTCTAAAAAGTTACCTTCACTTACTATTACGCCCGTATCTTCACCTAAACCAATACCTGTGCATTGCGGGTTGCTGGCTACGGCCTGAGCCAAACGGTTAAACCTACCACGTTTATCAAAATGCGAATCAATAATTACGTTAGCCATAAAGGCCAAGCCGGTTGTAATTTTCACTTCGCCTTTTAAATGTGCCAATTCGCTTTTACCACTATATATCATGGTATTGCTCATAGCCATAGCACCGGCACTCGTTCCTGCTATTACAAAAGTTGATTCATTCCAGTATCTTTCATGTAATATCTGGTATATTTCAGTACCACCAAATATGCTTGTTAAACGCAATTGATCACCACCTGAGAACATAATGCCATCACAATCTTTTACTCTTTGAATGTATTCCGGATTCTGTACGTCTTCGCGGTTTTTAATATTCATAACACCGGCACGTGTACAACCAATTTTACCAAAAGCATCAATATAATTTTGACCCACTTCTTTCGGTATAGATGAGGCAGTGGTAATTACTTCTATTTTTTTATCAGAACCACCAAGTTCTTCAACAAAACGTTTTAAAATGCCCAGCTCGAAAAAATTCAAACTTTTATTAGAGTGAGCATAACCATTTTCCGGCTCAGTTCCTTTATCCTCGGCACCTCCAATTGATATTAATTTTCCTTTAGGTGTATTCAATTTCTTATAATTAAATGAAAAAATGCAGATTCCCCCCGCCCCTTTTAAATTTATGCTTCTAACTCTTCGTCATCTTCTTCGCCTTCCCACTCTTGTTCAGGGCTGGTCCACTCTTCACCTTCCATCATTTTACGGTATTCAACCAACTCTTCCTTATTGTATTTATTAGTATGGTCTACCAATAAATCCATTAAGTAACTTAAATTAGCTTTACTGTCATCCTCTGTATAATCAAAGGTATAATCACCGTTTTCTTCTATATTTTCGTAAGCCAATCTAATCATACGTACGTAGCCAGGCTGGTTTAAATTATCAATAAAATACTGGCGCAACTCTTTTAGTTGTGCTACTAATTTCTCCGCTTCAAATCCCTCTTTGGCCAAAGTTTGTTTTATGGCATCAATCAATTGCTTCATTGCTTGTGTGTTATAAATTTAATGAGCGCGAAAATACGTTTTTGTTTCAAAAGTTATAATAATTTAAACCACAAAGTTTAATTAAAGCTTAAACAGCATTTTTTTTAATTGTTATATATTGCCCCAAAATTTATTTATGAAAAGCTTTTATACCATTCTACTCCTTACCATATCAAACACATTTATGACTTTTGCCTGGTATGGTCATTTACAATTCAGCAAAATAGAATGGCTTAAAAATACAGGTATGTTTGGTGTTATATTGATTAGCTGGTTTATTGCCCTTGCTGAATATGCCTTTATGGTTCCGGCCAACAGAATAGGTTTTGAAAAAAACGGAGGGCCTTTCAGCATGTTTGAATTAAAAACAATTCAGGAAGCCATTTCCCTGAGTGTATTTGTGCTTATAAACTATTTTGTTTTTAAACAGGATAAATTAGCATGGAATCATTTATTAGGATTTGCACTGATTGTGCTTGCCGTATTTGTAGTATTTAAAAAATGGTAATTGTAAAAAATGGAATTAAAAAATAAAGTAGCAGTAGTAACAGGTATTAGCAAAGGCATTGGCAAAGCAGTATGCCTGCAATTATTAGAAAAAGGAGCTACAGTATTTGGGCTTGGCCGAAATAATAATATTGAACACCCTAATTACCAATTTGTACCGTGCAATGTTCGCCAGTTCAGCGAGGTAGAAAAAGCTTTTGAGCAGGTTTACAGCAAAACCAATAACAGCATTGATATATTGATTAATAACGCAGGTTTAGGTTATTTTGGACTGGCAGAAGAAATGCCGATTGAACAATATATTGAAATGCAGGAAACAAATGTAAATGGTGTTTTTTACTGTTGTCGGATGGCTCTACCCAAAATGAAAGAAAAGCAATTCGGTCACATCATCAATATAGCTTCAACAGCAGCCCTGGAAGGAATGCCACAAGTATCAGCCTATTGCGCTACCAAATGGGCAGTTAAAGGTTTTAGCGAATCTCTGTTTAGGGAAGTAAGAGACCAGCAAATTAAAGTAACCTGCATTTACCCAGGTTCCGTAAAAACCGATTTTTTCCGCAACAGCCCCAACATACAACCCCACGATTATATGTTAATGCCGGAGGATGTAGCCGCAAACATTATTTATGCATTGCAAATGCCTCCTAATTTCCATACCGTCAATTTAGAAATAAGACCCCTTCAGCCTAAAGGGCCTAAAAAATAATTATTGCAATTAATTCAGCATTAACAACGCTTAGCAGCTATCTGTATAAAATGTGCAACAAAAAATTGTATTTAAATGGAGTTATTTTTTTTGTATAGCTTATTTTTACGCCCAAAATTATACCATACATAATGTCAACTTTACGTTTTAATGCTTTAAACACTGCACTTAGCAGAAATCCCGTTTTAACAAAATCACCCTCAGATAAAGTTTCTGACTTTTACAACAGTAATGTATTTAACGACAGTGCTATGAAAAATTTCTTAAGCAAAGAAGCTTATGAAGCCGTTTCAAGAGCTGTAAAAATGGGTGAAAAAATTGACCGAAACATTGCCGATGCAGTAGCTTCAGGAATGAAAAACTGGGCTATGAGCCGTGGAGTAACCCATTATACACATTGGTTTCAACCATTAACAGGAGCCACTGCCGAAAAGCACGATGCTTTTTTTGAGCCAACCGAAGACGGACGCTCAATGGAAAAGTTTTCTGGCGGAGCATTGGTACAACAAGAGCCGGATGCCAGTAGTTTTCCAAACGGAGGCATAAGAAACACCTTTGAAGCCCGCGGATATACGGCCTGGGATCCTTCATCTCCAGCTTTTATTATGGAAGAAAGCAATGGTAAAACATTATGTATTCCTACTATTTTTGTTTCGTATACAGGCGAAGCCCTAGATTTTAAAGCACCTTTATTAAAAGCCTTACATGCTGTAGAAAATGCAGTAGTAAATGTTTGTGCCAGCTATTTCGATAAAAATGTAAACAAAGCATCAGCCAGTTTAGGTATTGAGCAAGAGTACTTTTTAATTGATGAAGCCATGTTTTATGCACGCCCTGACTTGATGTTAACGGGACGTACATTATTAGGACATGCTCCTGAAAAAGGGCAGCAGTTAGAAGATCACTATTTTGGCTCTATTCCGCCAAGAGTTCACGACTTTATGGTTGATTTTGAAACAGAATCCTATAAATTAGGTATTCCACTAAAAACACGTCATAATGAAGTAGCACCGGGCCAGTTTGAGTGCGCACCTAATTTTGAAGAAGCCAATTTAGCCGTTGACCACAACCAATTGCTAATGGATTTAATGGAAAAAGTAAGCCAGCGCCACGGCTTAAAAGTATTATTACACGAAAAACCATTTGCCGGTGTAAATGGAAGCGGAAAACACAACAACTGGAGCTTAATAACCAATACAGGTGTTAACTTATTAGCTCCGACCAAAAATCCGGAAACAAACCTACAGTTCCTTACTTTTTTTGTAAATGTAATCAAAGCAGTAAATGATAATGCTGATTTATTGCGCGCCTCAATAGCTACTGCCAGTAACGACCACAGGCTAGGAGCCAACGAAGCACCACCTGCCATTATGAGTATTTTTATTGGTAGCCAAATGACAGAGGTATTAGATTCTATTTTAAATGATAAGTCAAGTACCAAAGTTTCTACCAAATCAAAACAAGCTATCAATGTTATAAAAATACCTGATATTTTATTAGATAATACAGACAGGAACAGAACATCGCCATTTGCATTTACAGGAAATAAATTTGAATTCCGTGCAGTAGGGTCAAGTGCCAATTGCGCCAATGCCATGATTGTATTAAACACTGTAATGGCAGACCAATTGAACAAGTTTAAAGCAGATGTTGATACACTTATTAAAAAAGGTAAAAACAAAGAAGATGCTATTCTGACTACTTTAAAAGCATACTATAAGGCGGCTAAAAACATTTTGTTTGAAGGAAACGGTTACAGTGATGAGTGGGTAAAAGAAGCTGCCAAAAGAGGCTTGTCAAATGTAAAAACAACACCTGAGGCATTGAATGCTTATATCTCAAAACAATCAAGCGAACTATTTATCAGAAACAACATTTTTAGTAAAATAGAGTTAGAAGCCCGTTATGAAATAATGCAGGAACTATATGTAAAAAAAATAGATATAGAAGCAAAAATCATATCCCAATTAGCTACCTCGCATGTAATACCAGCTGCGGTTGAATACCAAAGCAAACTGGCTTTAAATGTTACTGCTTTAAAATCGGCCGGATTAGCAAAAGCTAGCTACGAAACACAATTAAAAACAATTGAAACTATATCAAAACACATCAAAAGTATTAACGATAATGTAACTAAAATTTTAGCTGAAACCGACAAAGCACATCATGCATCAAATACACATAAAGCAGCCGTTGCTTTGTGCCATAAGGTAAAACCTTTGTTTGATAATGTGCGTGAAGCAAGTGACTCACTTGAGTTTATGGTTGACGATACATTGTGGCAATTACCTAAGTACCGCGAAATGCTATTTATTAAATAAGCATCAAAAATTTTAATACTGAAAGCAGCCATGTAATTATCCATTACATGGCTGTTTTATTTAAATACGCAGGCTATTAGTCTTTTAAAAATATGTAAATGTTAAAAAAAGTATTGTTTTACACATTAAAATGCATAAAATTGCGTTTATCCTAATCAAATAGTAAAGTATTTAAAAATGAAACAAAATTACATAGTAAAACTTACAGGATTTGTATTAATATTTTCTGCTCTTTTATTAGCATGTAAAGGAGGCGGAGGTGGAGATATAACCGCAGCGCGTAAAAAATTTAAAATGCTTGAATATGCTGCTGCTGCTGATATCTATAAAAAAGTGTATGGTACTACTAAAAACAAGGATATAAAAAAAGAAGCTGCCTTTTATGCAGCTGAATGTTACCGTCTTTCAAACAACTGGACAGCTGCTGAAAGTTGGTATACAAAAGCCACTCAACAAGACCCTACAAATGCCGAAGCTAAATACAGGCAAATACAAGCTTTAAAATATTCAGAGAAATACGTTGAATCTATTACAGAGGCTAACAAGTATAAAAAATCTGTTGGCAGCGATCCTAAAGTTGATTTAGAAGATTGCGGAAGTACCAGTGCTCAAAAATGGAAAAATGAGAAAACCCGTTACGTAATAGAAAACGTAGCACGCTTAAATACCAAGTGGAGCGACTTTGCTCCTATGTTCTTCAAAAAAGACCAGCTATTCTTTTCAAGTGACAGGTTAGAAGTAGGTGTAAGTGGTAAAGATAAATATGGTTGGTTTAACAATGGCTACTGTGATGTTTACACGACTACTTTAAAATATAACAAAAAGAAAAAAGATCAGGTTGATAGTTATACCAATCCTGTTTTAGTTGATAAGAAAAATGTAAACGGAAAATGGAATGACGGAACCGTTTGTTTTGATGCCAAGTTCACTACCATGTACTTTACAAAATGTAACTATGGTGAAAAGAATGATGGTAAAGGAGCAAGCTGTCGTATATACGAAACAAAGTTATCAGGTACAGAATGGAGCGTTCCTGTGCCACTACCGTTTAGTACTGACTCATTTGATTGCGGACAACCTTATTTAAATAAAGAAGGCACTATTCTTTACTTCTCAAGTAATATGCCCGGTAGTATACCTAAAGCAGTAAGCAGTGCTGAAAACCCTGAAGGAACTATATTAAGTAAAGATATCTGGATGGTAAGCTTTAGCAAAAGAGGTAATAGCTGGGGAGATCCGGTAAACTTAGGGCCAACCATTAATACTGATGGCGATGAAGGATTTCCTTACCAACATGAAGACGGAACTTTATATTATGCTTCAAATGGAAAATGCGGTATGGGTGGATTTGATATATACTACACCAAAGGTGAAGGAACTGACTGGAGCGACCCAATCAACATGAAATACCCTGTTAATTCAGGAGCCGATGATTTTGGTATTGTTATTTCAAAAGATAAAGAAAGCGGATTTTTCTCATCAAACAGGTTAAATGGAAAAGGTGGAGATGATATTTACCGATTTACAAAAACCCCTTTAGTATTTACTTTAAGTGGTGTGGTAAGAAATGCTAAAACAAGAGCTATTATACCTAATGCTGTTATTACATTTACAAACAGTACAGATACTGGTAAATTAGTTGTTACTACTGATAACTTAGGTTCATATAAAATTCCATTAAAAGCAGGAACTGATTATGAGTTCTTTGGTTCAAAACCACTTCACTATGATAGTAAGTTTTATGAAAAAACAACCAAAGGCTTGGAAGTTTCAAGTGATTTGGTACAGGACTTAGAACTAAATCCAATAGATTTAGAAACATTCACAGTTAGGGGAATTCTTTACGGTTTGGATAGTGCTAATATCCGCCCGCGCTCAGCAGAGATATTGGATTCACTTATACTGGTAATGAATAAATACCCTATGTTACGTTTTGAGTTAGGTTCGCATACTGACTGTCGTGCTGATTCATTGTACAATATCAAATTATCACAAAGACGTGCTGACTCTTGCGTTGGTTACCTTATCAGCCATGGTGTTGACTCAGCCCGACTGGTATCAAGAGGATATGGTGAAAACGAGCTAGAACTAAAAGAATGTGCTTGTGAAGGACCTAATGAAAGAATAGAAGGTCAAAGATGTAGTGAAGAGAAACATCAACAAAACAGGAGAACAACAGTTCGAGTAATTGACATAAACTATGTACCACCAGTTAAAGTTAAACCGGTTGATCCAAAAGATACAAATAAACCAGGGCAAAGAGTACGCCCGGGAACAACACCAACTACACCTCCGAGAAGGTAAAATTGGTTCCATAAAAAAAACCGATAACAAATGTTATCGGTTTTTTTTATGCCTAATATATTTCCCTTTCGTTGATGAGGGTAATTTCTTAAAAGTGTAATGCAATACTATTAGCTATTGCTTTCATTTCATCAACCGGTAAACTAAGTTTCTTATTGGCAAAATTCATTTCTTCCATTGCATTAAATGGTATTAAATGAATATGTGCATGAGGTACTTCCAGACCTATTACACAAACACCTACTCTATTACAATCAATTACTTTTTTGATAGCCGTAGCAACCTGCTTGGCAAACAATTGCAATTCGGTATACATAGCATCATCCAAATCAAACAGGTAATCAACCTCAGTTTTTGGTATTACCAATACATGTCCTTTGGTTAATGGATTAATATCTAAAAAGGCAAAACAGTTATTTGTTTCAGCTACTTTATAACAAGGAATCTCGCCTTCTATAATTTTAGAAAAAATACTGGCCATACATTATTAAGTTAAAGAAATACTTAAAATTTCTAATTTTATGGTGCCAGCAGGGGCCATAATCTCCACAATATCACCCAATTTTTTACCTACTAAACCTGCCCCTATTGGCGATTTTACTGATATTTTGCCAATTTTAAAATCAGCTTCATTTTCAGAAACAATTGTATAATTAAACTCTTTCTTTACATTATGGTTCAATACCTTTACATGGCTTAACAACATCACTTTGCTTGTATCCAGCTTTGTTTCATCTATTACACGGCTAATAGCCAATAAAGATTCCACTTGTGATATTTTAGTTTCCAAATGTCCCTGGTCTTCCTTAGCAGCATGGTATTCTGCATTCTCACTCAAATCCCCTTTATCACGCGCATCAGCAATTTGCTTTGCTATAAACGGACGTTGCACAAATTTTAAGTCGTGTAATTCCTTTTGTAATTTTTCAAAACCTTCCTTTGATAAATAATTAATCGGGGCCGCTGGACTTGAGATATTTTTTTTAGTTGCCATTCTATTTCTCTGTTAAATTAAAATAAAAAGAAACGTTCGGTATGATTAACCGAACGTTTCCTTTCAATGTCTTACAAATATATAAAATTAGTTATTATTACCTAAAGCTAACTTAAATCCTATTGTGTGAATTCCATTAAAAATTACTGTGGGCTGGTAAGCATAATCAATTGATAAAGCAGTACCACCATCGCTTATTGGTAAATTAAAACCTGCACCAAAGGCTAATCCATACTGAGGTGTTCTGTAATCTTTATCAGTAAAGTTTCCATCCTGATGAGCATAACCAGTTCTTAACATAAATGAATTTTTTAAAGCATACTCTATACCTACTGAAGTGATATTTGATGAAAATGCATTGTAGTTAAAATTACCAGAAACAGTTAATCTATGGTCATAAGTTTCTTCGCCACGGTCTAATCTAAAATCGTATCCAACACCTATGTTAGCTAAAGCCGGCATATTAAATGGTTGTGAACCGAATAATGTTTTTCTGGTTGCTCCTGTGCTCACAACTGAAGTATTGGTAGCTAAACCATTACCCTGATATGAAAAATCCGGACCTAAGTTTCTTACAGCAATACCAAATCTGAAATCCTGCTTCTTGATTTTTTTGGTAGGATTTAAAGCTGTTTGATACTGAACCCCCGCATCTAATGTAACACCGCTGGCGCTTACACTTGATATACCTTCGCTCACGTATCTAATCATTAAACCTCCGGTTATAGAGTTTGAAAATGTTTTAGAGTACGCTAAACCTAAGTTTAAAATTTGTGTTGTATAGGTACCCAAAGTCATATTAGGACTTTCTGTAGTAGTAATAGGAATATTGCCAATATCCCAATAAGTAACTGCTAAACCTAAAACACCACCGCTACCATTTTCACCTAAAGCTTGTGCAATACCTAAATTATTTAAGTAAATATCGGTACCCACTAAATAACGGGTTTGCGATGCTTGGATTTCCATTTTCTTTACATAAGCCAAACCACCAATGTTCAGGTAATATGACTCCAAGCCTCTGGCAGATGCCGTATTTGATCCAGCTAAACCCACTCCTCTTGCATAAGGATTTACTAACAATTGAGTGGCTCCTGCTCCCCCTGCCCTATCAGGATTACCGGCTTGTGCACTTGTCAATATTCCTAGACAAGCAATTAAACTTTGTAAAATATACTTCTTCATATGAGTAAATTTTTATATTTTTTAAATGTAACCAAGCTATGTTTTTAGCCTGGTTACATGATAATTTTATTATTAACTAAAACGAATCAAAATCTGCCGGGCGCATTACGCCAAACCATTTAACAATTCTCTCTCCTAAACCGTCTGCTTGTATATGAATTAAATATACACCACTTGAAATAGGAACGTTTGCATCATTACGTAAATCCCATTCAATGTACGTTTTAGCATTATCGTCTTTTCTTATTCTTCTTACCAAGAATCCGTTTTGTGTGTAAATTGAAACAACACATTTGGTTGGAACATTTATAATTTTAACTTTATTATCTAATGCATTACCAGGATCTTCATAACCACTATATGCATAATAAGGATTCGGTGATACATTTATCATATCCATGGCTTTTTTACCAGCATCAGCATTGAATGTTAAAGGAGCAATACTTTGTGTTGAGAACTCATACAAAGGTTGTCCACCATGTTGTAAAGGAGTATCTACATTGGCAGTATACTTTGCATAAGGGCGTTTTACACGTAACTTAACAACAGTTTCATTTGGAATAATACCATCAGCCATGCTGTATAAAAAGCCTGTGCTTCTTAACATTGGAATAGTAACCCACATAAATTGCGATAAGAAATAACGTTTTTGTAAAGTAGCCGGTTCATCCGATGGATTTGCTACTGCTAACAATTGTCTGTAATTAGCACACTCATCATAACGAGGTCCTTTGTATAGTAATGTTTGTCCGCTTGTACCTCCTCTTAATTCTTTAGCTGCCATAATATATATGTGATGCTTGCCTCCAAATGCCGGAATGTTACCATTTGAATTACGGTCAAATAAATTTTTGGTCGGATTCCAGACCATATCTGCTCCGTTTTCACCAGGAAGTGATGAATCTTCACCGAATATGATATTTAATCTTTCGCCTGTTTCTACATTAATAGCATAACCAGGGAACCAGCTCATACCATAACTGCCTGTTTCAGGTTTACCATTTTTATCTACTGATGCAGATGCTCTGATATTTCCTTTTGAAACGTTACCAATATTTAAGTCTTTATTCTCTCCCATCTCTAATACAATACAACGGGTCCATTTTGATTTATCAGATGTAAAAACTACATCAACACTTTGCAAATCTACTAATCTGTTATCATCAGAAACTTGGTTGGTGTTTGGTGTTAAACTAATACCAGGACCATATGATTTAGGATTGGTGGCCTTAGCTGCTAAACCAAAAGGAGCCCAGGTTGCGCCTAAAATATTTCCATATTGTTTACGTGGGTCAACTGCCAATTTGCTTGTTCCAACTGCTCTGTAAAAATCGTGGTCGGTAGTATTACTAAATTCAGGTGTTCCTGTATTACCTGATCTGATCCAATTGAATGCAGGTAAAGCAATTTCGCCATCAGCAACTCCATCTAACCATCTCTCTGAAGGATTAGAAAAAGTAATTGAAGCATCAATATATCCATTACTTACGTCTTCTGTATTATCAGGATCGCCAGGAGCAAAGGCCTGATTAATTGAGATTGACAAACCAATTTCTGCAAATATTTGCTCATTACCGCTTTTCAAATTACGGGTTCCAACATATGTTTGATTGGTACTTGTATTTTTCAATATCCAATAAGTTGAATCCCTGTTTAAAGAATCTGTAATACGTGCGTTGGCTTTTGAAGAATCTGTAATGTACAATCTAAAGTTAGCTAACGGCACTTTAAACGGATTGATTACTTTAATACTTACAGGTCCTGCACCTTCTAAATATTTAGGTTTACTTGCATAGTAAGGAGCTGCTAATGCTTCTTCTATTGTTTCTTTAGTTAAGTTTAAGAAATTACCACCATTTCCAATTCCTTCAATACGGGTAATTTGTGGTCCTGTAGTAAATCCAGAATTAATTTGGGTTCCTTGCGAATGACCATATGGCAAATGAGGCGTTGCCGTAATAATAATAGGTTTTGAACCTGATAGATACTGAATATTTTCTTTTACACAGTTAGTTACAGCTGCATAAGGAACAATTAAGTAATGGTAGTTTTTATAATTTACCAAAGTTTGGTCAGACTCTACAGAGAATGCGTCTTTAGTAATTTGGAATGAGTGACGAAGACCTTTATCTTCTCCATTAACCATTATTTTTTTAACACTTCCTAAATCAGCATCGTTTACAGTATTTACTATAAAACCATTTCCGTCTAATATATCGCATTGAGCCACTAGTCTTATTTGCTCACGGTCACTAAAGTCACTAGGAGTTGATGGCACTTTTAACTGGTAGATTTGATATCCCTGAAATTTATATTCTGTAGAATCAGTACATAAACCAGCTACTTTTGCTTTAAATGTTTCTGGTTTTTCGGTATTTACCAAGTTAATGATTAACTCACTGTTTAATTCAGTAATTTGTACAGCATTGTCTTCAAATTCAGGTCCACGAAGGATTTTGAAATTGTTTTTGAATAAAATCAACGCTTTATCGCTAGCTTCTTTTAATAAGTTAAATGAACCAGTTGCTCCTCCAGTAGTTGCTTTGGCCCAGACTACACCAATGGTAACTTTATTAACAGCACCAGGCAATAATTTAAAAGGACCAGCAGTTTGTAAGAAACGTCTGTCAGCAGGTGTATTACCTGCAATTCTTTCTGTCCATGCAGCTCTTTTAGCAGGGTCGGTACTTCCAGGAAACATGTAACTTGCAGTATCTGAACCACCGCGGCCATTTCCTCCATAAGTAATGTTCTGCCCATCTTTCCAACGTCCATTTAAGTAATTCCAGAAATGTGCCGGGTTAAACGGATTTCCTTGTACTGAACTATTGTTATCGTAGTAAACAAATTTTGTCAACCCAATTTCTTTCCCATTTTCATTTAAAGGACCTTGGAAAAAATTAACTCCAACACTTGGTGGATTTAATCCATAACCTAAAATACCTTCATCATTATCATCACCATTGTAGCAAATACCTAAGTTTCTATTTACATCGCACTCTACAAAGTCATCTGAGTAATTTCCTAAATCCGGATCAACCCATTGACCGAATATGCAACTGTCAATAGTTTCTGTACCCCTATTTATAATAGTTGTGCGATAAAATGTCATATTATTTACTTCATCATTGGTAGCAAAACCAAATGCTTGTAGTCTGAATTCTAAGTTTAATGGTAAACCTTGTGTTTCTGTATGTATGTTTCCTTTATCATTATAAACCACAAACATCATTTGATCAGGAATAGCAGCAGTACTTGCTTCATCTTGATTGAATGTTGGATATTCACCTTGAAGTGGTTGGTATACGCCATTACCATCAGCATCAAAAAATGGTGCTAAGAATTTGGCTTCTCCTGAACCTCCGTTACCCGGCCATTCAGTAATATTAACATTAGCTGAAGCTGGATCTATATCTGTACCCAGAGCTATGTGGTTAATAATTTCCGAACGGGTTACTTTGTAAATTTTATCAAATTGTTTACATCTATCAGCTGAAATACTTGCAGAACCGTCTATTTGAAGTGGGCCCGGGAAAAAGTCATTTCCTGACTGACGATAGGTTTGTGCTGCTAAACGTAAGTTACCTTGCGTAATACCACCAATCCATAAAGCACCTGAAAATAAGGAATGCTTAGCTACCTGACCGGTTTGTACTTTAGGTATTTCATAACGGGCATTGCTTAAATTCCACCACATATCACCCCCGGTAAGTATAGTAGTCCTTACGTTGTTTATGTCTAACTCTTTTTGTGCAGTAGCAGCTGTACAACCTGCCCCCATTTTGCTTAATGCGTTGGTTTTGCGTTCCGTATTTGCATTTGCTGCTTTACCCATACCAATGTTTTCACGAGCTTGGGTATTACCTAGTACGGTTAAAACGGCAACCGTAACAAGTGTGCTTTTGATATATTTTAAATTTAACATAAAATTATTTTTTAAAATTAAAACTGAACTGAAATTCCAATACGGGTTAATCTAGGCAATAAGAATCTATCAGGATTAACCATTCTTGTATTATATAGGTCAATAAATGATTGTGCATTGGTTGCAGTACGAATTTGATCTGCTGCATATGGTGAATTCAAATAACCATCATTATACGCACTACCGGTGTAACGGTAAACACTTGTTACGTTCACTGCATTGAATAAATTGGTTATTGTTAAGAAAACACGCATACGGTATTCTTTAATGCTTGCACCTGCTTTTTCATTTTTAATGGTAAAGTTTTTATCAATATTCAAATCAACATTAAACTGTGCTGGTAAGTTAGAACCATTAGGAGTTCCTTTAATAGGACTTCTTGCAGCAACACCACTTTGAACACCGTCTGCAGTAGCAATCATGTTTTGTGTATACGGACGGCCTGAATATGCCGTGAAAAGGAAGTTAAATCCTGCATTTTCAAATATTTTTTTACCATTTACAACCGGACCATTGTATTTTTTTCCGTCTTTGTAATGGAAATCAAAATTTCCTTTAAATGAATGACGGGTATCAAAATCTAATGGGAATACTGTACGTATGTTAGGTAAACCTGCTTGTATTAATGCACTACTTGAAGAAACATTTGAACCTGTTCCGTCAGCAAATTGCAATTGGTAGTTTGCATCAAAATTAACATTACCCATATCAATTAATTTATAGTCTAATCCTATTGATTTGGTGGTAGAAAAATCAATATTACCTACTGTACTGTATGTATTTGGCCAAGCTTGTATATAGCTATATAATTGGGTCATATTTCTATACTCTCGGTATGAAGCAATAATTCCTAAAGCAGAGTTTTTACCAATTTGTTGACGGAAACCAATTTCGTAATCAGTCACTTGGGTCATTTTCAAATCTGGATTGGCTATAATTCCTGTTAATCTGTTTGATAAGAAGTAATAATCATCAATTTGGGCAACGTTGCTACCTGGTCTTTGTGTCAATATATCGTAAGTTCCGTAAAATTGCGATGAGGTTGAAATAGGAAATGAGAACCAAACACGTGGTAAAACTCTGATATCCGGCTCATAATCTTTAAATGATTGTACCGTAGGCACTTTAGGGTTTTTAGCATCTACTACATAAGGAATATTTTGGTTAGTTCCTGCTGCACGTTGAATAGCTGCAGGGTCAGAAATAGGATTACCGTTTTTATCGTACCATTTATTACCATCCCTAAATCCGGCAATACCATATTTTTCACCATTGAAGTTATCAGTGTTGATATACACTTTCCATCCATCGCCAACTACGCTTGGTATAGCATCTGAACTAATTTTTAGTTCACCAGGAGCTGCTGATCTGATTTCGCCTGCTGAAATAATAGGAACCATTGAGTAAGGATCACGCAATACAGGTTGGTTCGCATCAAATCTTTCTACACGAACACCCACACGTAAGATTAAATCTTTGAATGTAAATTTATCCTGAATCCAAGCTGCTGCATAAACCGGTTGATAAGCAGGAAGTATTCTGTTTTTAAAGAACTCATTAATACCTGGTTTTCCTGATACTTCATTACCTAAATGGTCATATCCGAAATATGAAACATATGAATTACCATTGTTTAATAATTCACTGGCAGAGAACATATTTAATGAGTAGGTGCCTGGCGAGTATGAGTTGATATCAATAAAAGTCTGGTTATCTATTGGTCTACCATTATTATCAGTTGCTCCGCTGGCAATTAATTTTTCACGTAAATTTCTATCAAAATTTGATTGAGAAGCCTCTACAATTCTGCGGTTAAAAGTTATAGTATCCTGAAAAACACCGTTGGCATCAAACTTAGCCTGTCCTATAGAATCTAAACCAATGAACTGGCTGTTAGCTAACAAAGGCATTAATTGCCATAGGTTTCCTGCCGATAAACTGTAACCCCTTTGAAAACGTTGCTCGTATGTTAATCCAAACTGTAAATTGTGTTTAGCTTTTAAATTTCTACGAGGTGCTAATGACGCATTTGACTCTAAATATACAATATAGTTCTCATATAAATTTTTTGAATAGCCTGTTTGCACATCTCCAACGTTACCCCACATACCAGAGTATATAGCTAAAGGATCATCTCCATTAACAATAGCACCTGCTCCACGTAAGTTGGTGGTGTTATTAAAGCTATTCGCCCCGTAATAATTTAAAAATGCCTGAGTATAGTTCCCTCTTACTGTATTAAAATCTGCTTTCTGGAAATGTAGTGCAGTATCCTGAAAACCTGTCTGACGAACATATCCTGTTAACAACATTTGTTTAACAGTTGTATCAGTAGCTGTTCTATAATAAATTGTATCGGCATTTTGTCCCATTGATTTTCTTACAGTAGCATATGCCGGTGCTTTGTATGTTTTAAATGTTCCAACGTAACCATATTTGAAAAAGTCTTTTCCATGATTAGCATCGTATGTTTCACTAAAGTTACGCTCGTAACTTACACGTACCGTATAATAAGCATCACTTATAGCTACACCTGTTTTTGATGTTTCTACTTTTTCTTTTGTAGTATCATCATCATCACGTTTTTTATTAAACATTTGGGTAAACTGTAAGTAGGTTACTGAACGGTAACCGCTGCTTATTGAGTTATTAGCATTATTTAATAATGAAGCATAACTGTTCCAGTTATATTGAGAAAAGAACTGGGCTGTATAACCTAATTTAACATTTATATTATTATTAGGCTGATAATTAAAGTTACCTTGTGTTGAAATATTGTATGCTGAAGCATTTTGTCTGTAATCTACCTTTTCTAAATCACCTTTGGTTAAAAACTCAGCAGCCGGCACTAAAGTTCCTTGTGTATTTGGACGCACAGGCGTTGCTTCAATTTCTTTCATTTTAGCATCTTTTACTTTGTATACGTCTACAGCAGGTAAACTTGGGTCAAGTGAATAAAAACCTCTGATTGAGTTGGTGAAACCCAAGAGTACTTTTTCTTTTTTTCCGCGGTCTTTATCTTTAAATAATAACGGACCAGAAAAATAGGTTGTTAATTCATTATGGTGTGAGTTATCTAAATAACCGAAAAATGGTGAAGACGTTCTGTATTCTATAAAACGAAACCAAGCTTTTGTTGGGGCTTTAGTAGTTGCACTGATAGCTCCTCCTGTAAAATCTCCATATGAAGCCGGAGTTCCACCTGAAATAACTTCTAGGTTTTCAATAGCGTTGGCTGGAATATTAATACCTGTAACACGCACACCATCAATATAATAAGCAGTACCATCGGCACGCGCACCACGAATATTAGGAGCTCCGCCACCACGTGAGTCAACACCTCTGGTAATACCGGCAATAGCGTTTACACTTTGTGTAGCGTTTCTTTGTAAATTTTTGAATGAACTTTGAGTAGGATCATCTTTATCAACCAAAACGGCTTTATCTACAATTATTACATCACGTGTATTTACCTTGTTACTCAAGGTTATAGCACGTGTTGTTATTTTATTATCGCCTTTAACTGATACGTCTTGCAGGGTTGATTTATTATAGCCTGTAAATGAGACAGTAATAGTATATAAACCAGCCGGTATGGCTGTAAACTCAAACTCCCCGTCTTTATCGGTGTATTTTTGTTTTTTTACACCACCCCCTTCAAGTGTAACGGCAGCATATTCTATTGGCTTCTTGGTGGTTTCATCAGTTACTTTCCCTTCTAATACACCCAAGTTAGACTGAGCACTGGCAAGGGCTGACAAGCCAAATATGGCTACTAATAATAAATATATCCTTTTCATGTAAATGTTTGTTACAAATTAATAATTGGATTAGTTTTAAGAGCGGTAAATTAAATGGGTTTTCCTTAATAAATCAAACATCACTTCATTTAGCCACTCAAGTAATTTTATTGTGCTTATTTTAAGTCAGTTAATTTTAAGAGTAAGGTTTGCGCAATTTTCACATAGCTCTCAAAAGTCCAACCGGCAATATGCGGTGATAAAAGTACTTTTTTGTTGTTTATAAGGTAGTCAAAATCTTTTTGCTGCTGGTTGCTTAAGGTTGTCAATTTTTCATTTTCCAAAACATCAAGACATAAGCCTAGTAGTTTCCCACTTCCCATTAAATCTATCGTTTCCGCCATATTAACCACCTCTCCCCGACACATGTTTAAAAGATAAATATTTTTTTTAAACTGATTTAAAAATTTGCCGCTCACCCAATTTTTGGTTTCAAAAGTGAGGGGAATGTGTAATGATAAAATATCTGATTCTTCAAAAATTTGGTCTAAAGTGGCTTCACTGGCATATTTATTTGAATAATTGGTTAAATATTTATCGTATGCTATCACTTTTGCATCAAATCCGGATAATTTTTTCGCAAATGCTTTTCCTGTATTTCCAAAACCTATTATTCCAATGGTTTTTCCATTTAATTCAAACCCACGGTTACCTTCCCTGTCCCAAATTTTGTTTCTTACCTCTAAATCAGCTTTTGCTAAATTTCGTAATAAGCTGATTAACATACCTAATGTATGCTCGCCTACAGCATCGGCATTGGCCTCACCAGCATTAAAGCATTGAATACCTTTTTGTTGTGCTAAATCCAAATCTATATTATCAAGCCCACTACCTGCCCTTGCAATAAATTTCAAATGGCTACCGGCTTCTATTATTTCTTTGTCTATCTGTGTTTTAGTGCGTACTACTAAAACCTGGTAAATGGATATTGATTGAATGATTTCTGCCCTGGTAATAGTTGGGTTATAAGTAACAGAATATCCTATTTTCTCTAAACCATCTATTAATAAGCTATCTACATCATCGATTATTAAAACTTTCACAGCCGCAATAAAAGAAATTTATTCTGATTTGAAAATATTACCTCTTATACTCTTGCATGGCTCAAACTATTATAATTCTAATTATTAAAACAATTTACAGGACTAAATTATTATTTGATAAAACAAATAACTTATGATGCATCTTTCCTCTCATGACCTTGAAATTTTAGATAAACAAAAAAGAACTAACCTGATTAATTGTCTGGCCGGATTTAGGGCGGCTAATCTCATAGGCACTATTAATAAAACAGGGGCAAGCAATTTATCTATTTTTAACTCTGTTAATCATATTGGTGCAAACCCTCCTCTAATGGGTTTTATTCAAAGGCCAATTAGTGCCGAAAGGCATACTTATAATAATATTAAAGAAACAGGCTGTTTCACAATTAATCATGTGAACGAAACCATATACCATCAGGCCCACCAAACAGCTGCCAGATTTACCAAAGATGTGAGTGAGTTTCAAAAAACCGGCTTAAATGAATTTTATTCAAACATTATTGCCGCTCCTTACGTTGCTCAAAGTTTAGTAAAAATAGGATTAACTTTTGAGGAAGAGCTTCTTATTAAAGCAAACAATACCATTTTAATTATTGGCCGCGTGGTAGAAATAATTGTGAATGAAGATCTTTTAACTGAAAGTTTTTTATTAGATTTAGGCAAAGCCAATAGTATTGCCGTTCAAGGGTTGGAAACTTACTACCGGGCAGAAAAACTAGACACCCTACCTTACGCTAAACCCGATTTAAATATTTTATCAATTAAAAAATAATGAAATGATTGAAGAAGTATTCAGCTAATAATTTACTAATATCGAAACCTGATATGATTTTAGTTTTTAGAATTTTAGTTGCACCTTTTGCTTTTATATATGCGTGTATTTTATTTATACGGAATACTTGTTACGATAAAAAACTATTACCGGCAACTTCGTTTGAACTTCCTATCATTAATATTGGTAATCTGGCTTTTGGCGGAACAGGAAAAACGCCTCATATTGAATATTTAATACGATTATTACAACCGCATTATAAAACAGCCATGATTAGCCGCGGCTATAAACGCAAAACTTCGGGATATTTTTTTGCCACCAATGAATCTACAGCTTTTGAAATTGGTGACGAGCCTACTCAAATAAAGCAAAAATTTAAAGATGAAATTGCTTTAGCGGTTAGTGAAAACAGGGTAATTGGCGTACCTAATTTATTATTTGATGCACCTGAAACGGATGTTATTTTACTGGACGATGCTTTTCAGCACAGGGCCATTAAAGCAGGGCTAAATATTTTATTGACCGATTATAACAACTTGTTTTTTAATGATTACCTCGCTCCGGCAGGTACTTTGCGTGAATACAGATCAGGTTATAAAAGAGCTGATTTAATTATTGTTACTAAATGTCCGATAGATATAACTGCCACCGAAAAGGAAAACATTATTACACAGATAAAGCCATTGACTAAACAAAAGGTATTTTTCTCTTACCAAAAATATGATTCATTGGTTCATTATTTTGATGGCTCTCTTAGAACCATTGATTCACTTAAGGAAACAGACATATTTATTTTTAGTGGGATAGCCAAAGCAAAAAGTTTTGAAGACTACTTAGAAAAAAATACCCGCTCCGTAATTGATGCATGGCAATATGGCGATCATCACAATTTTACATCGGATGAGATTACTAAGTTGTTAGCAGAATTTGACAAACGGATTTCTGAAAGTAAAATACTTATAAGTACAGAAAAGGATGCCATGCGATTGCAAACAAATGAATTTAAAATGCTCCTGCAACAGTATCCTATTTACTACCTGCCTTTGCAAGTTGATTTTTTTGAAAACGATAAAGCAGCATTTAACCAATACATTTTAAATTATGTTGAACAAAATAAAAGAAGCTACTAATTATATATTTGAGCATACTCAAATAAAACCTTTAACAGGCATTATTCTTGGAACGGGTTTGGGTGCTTTGGTCAACGATTGTGAAGTAATAGATACCATTAATTATGAAGATATTCCTCACTTTCCGGTAAGCACTGTTGAAAGCCATAAGGGCAAATTGATATTGGGTTATTTAAATAAGCAACCTGTTGTTATTATGCAAGGCCGTTTTCATTATTATGAAGGTTACAGTATGCAAGAGGTTACTTTCCCTGTAAGGGTTCTAAAATTTTTAGGCATTGAAAAATTATTGATAAGTAATGCTGCGGGTGGACTGAACCGTAATTTCAAAGTGAGTGAGTTAATGGTATTGAACGACCATATTAATTTGCTTCCAGAGTCGCCACTTAGAGGAAAACATTACAGGGAATTTGGCGACAGGTTTCCTGATATGTGCGAACCTTATAACATAACATTACGTGAAAAAGCTAAAGCCATTGCACAACAAAACAATTTTACACTTCACGAAGGCTGTTATGCTGCGGTACAGGGGCCTGCTCTTGAAACCAAAGCGGAATATAAAATGTTAAGTATACTGGGTGCTGATGCTGTTGGCATGAGTACAGTACCTGAAGTTTTGGTTGCAGTTCAAATGGGATTGCCTGTTTGTACTGTTTCGGTTATAACTGATTTAGGATTTCCGGAAACTTTAAAACCTGTTAGTCTGGAAAAAATTATTGCAGCCGCCAATAAAGCGGAACCTTTGCTAAGTAAATTATTTACCGAACTGGTATAACAGCTATTCGAATAATTGATTGCCCGAAGTGGTTACTGCTTTTATTTGTATAGCTCCTTTTGCTATATTTAATGAGCCATCTGTTTTCTTAACATGATTATCACCTTTGTTTAATTTTATAGTACCATATGTATTTAACAAATCGTAACTCAGGTCACTATCATTATTGGTTAACTGCATTTTTATATTTCCGTAGGTATTGTTCAACACCATGTTACCGGTAAGTGTAATGTTCTTTCCTGAAATATTACCGCTTGTTACATTCATAGTCACTGCGCCAATACAGCTATTAGCTATTATATCGCCATAACTAGTACTTATGTTTAAGTCGCCTTCTGTTTTATTAAGGTATACTTCAGTTGAAACACCTTTACTTACAATACTCCCTTTTATGTTTGTTAATTTTTGTTTACCATATGAGGAGTTCAATTTTACATTTCCTTTTATATTACTAAAATGGGTATTGCCCGAAGTAATATTGGCTTTAACGTCTGCTTCTATATTGTTTAACAAAATGTTACCGTAGCTGCTGTTTATATCAACGGAATCGCCAGTTACATAGCTGGTAGTTATATTACCTGATGTGAGTTTAATTTTTAATTTTCCGGATAAACTATCAATATAAATATTGCCATAGCTTGTGTTGATTAGAGTATTACCGATTACGCTTGCCAAAGCAATATCACTTGAATTATTTTTAACATTTACAAATCCTTTAATGTTATTTAAAACCAAGTTACCATAAGCGCAGTCGGTATTTACATTTCCTTCTATTGACTTTAAAACAGCACTGCCTGATGCTACTTTAAGGGTGATGTTTGATTGCATATCTGTAGCTTGTACATTTCCATAATCGTTACTAATTTCCACTTGACCTTTTAACTGTGTCAACGTTATATCTGAGCTGGTATTATCTATATTTATATTAATGTTTTGTGGCACATCAAAATTTAAGAAACCTTTTACATCTACCATCCCACCTAAAACAATACTCGATTTGCCTCCTTCAATTGTAACCTGCAAAAGGGTATCCATTTTTTTAACTATAATATTGTATTGGGGTTTATTGATAACTATTCCTTTTGATATAAATTCCATCTCACCTTTTAATACAAGTGTTTCTGTATTGTTTGGCTTAATATCTATTTTGCAATAAGCACTTTTTATATGCAAACTTTTTATTCCTCTAAACAGGGTATCTACAGTAAATTTATTTTCACTTACTATTATTCCTACAGGGGCTTTATAATCAACTATATTGTCATTTTTTATGTTCTTCTCTAAAGATGAAGTAAATGGGTTGGGCCACAAAGGTGTTCTTTCCATTATTTCATAAGCGACAATTGTTGTACTCGTATCTGTTTTTTGAGGGTTGATAGTTTCTTTGCCGTATTCTTCAATCAATACACTATCGCTTGTATTAATAATAGTATTGGATTTATGCTCTTTTTCAAAAGCATTATTTGGTTGGTTTGCTGCTATTGCTGCTGATTGATTGTTAACGGTAAACTTAAACCATATTAAAAGTGCTAAAGATAAAACTAGGGCAATGGTTGCAACAGGCCACCAAAAATTAGTACTTTTTGTAAAGCTCTTGTTTAACTTATTCAATACGTTTTGTTCTTTGTTATCAGGTATCATTATAACTGAACTATCTGCAAATACCATTTTTGATTCCATAGTTATAAGGTCATTTATTAAAGCATCGTCCATGTTTCCCTCCAAAATATTTTTCTTTAGAAGCATTCGAAGCTCTTGATCTGTCATATTTATATTAAAAGCGCTCATAAAGTCGTTTGCTTATTTTTTCTTTTAGTCTTTGGTAATAAACTTTTAACTGATCTTCGGGCTTATCCATATAGGTAGCTATTTCAGCATATGTTTTTCCTTCGCTCCTCATCAGTAATAACATTCGTTGCCAGTCTTCGAGCTTGGCTAATTCTTCATTCAATAAATTTAATTTTAAATTAATCGAATTTGAATTATCATTTTCATCTATGTTACTTATTGATTCCACATTCGCTATATCAGCCGTTATTGAAAAATCAATGAGGTGCTTATTATCCCGGTAATGATTTCTTAAGTAATTGATAAATACTTTAAATATAAAGGACGCAAATTTTTCTTCTGTTTCAAATGTGTAATTGGTATAGGAATTAATTACTTTATACAGTGTTTTATATATCAAATCCCACGCACTATCTTCTTCTACATTCCATGTTTGGATAGCATAGGCATACAATTTTTTACCATATCTGCTATAGATTTCAGCAATAAAATCCTGCTTTGATAAATGCTTTAGGTTATATGTTTCTGTATGTTTAATACTCACCCGGGTTAAATATTTACCTCTTTTATGACTATAACACAAAAAGGTAACAGTTTTGATTAAAAGGTGAAAAATAATGGGTTTTATACCATTAAAACAGCTTTTTAAATCGCAGTTGGTGTTTTAGTTACTATACCCTATTTTCGCACGATTTTTAAAAAGAGATAAATATAAAGAATGGAAAATGTAATTTACTTAGTTCCCGCACTGGGGATTGTTGGCCTTTTGGTTATGGCCATTAAGAGTGCTTGGGTAAGCAAGCAGGATGCAGGTGACAAAAATATGCAAGAATTAGCAGGCTATATAGCTGATGGCGCCATGGCATTTTTAAAAGCAGAGTGGAAAGTATTAAGTATTTTTGTTGTTTTTGCAGCTGCCTTGTTGGCATATTCGGGAACAATTCATGAAGTGAACGGAAAAGCAATCCACTCAAGCTGGATTATTTCTATTTCATTTATAATAGGTGCTGTATTTTCAGCAACTGCCGGTTATATTGGTATGAAAGTGGCCACTAAAGCTAATGTTCGTACCACACAAGCTGCACGTACCAGTTTAAAACAAGCTCTAAAAGTTTCATTTACAGGCGGAACTGTAATGGGCTTAGGTGTTGCCGGTTTAGCAGTATTAGGTTTAGGTGGCTTGTTCATTGTTTTCTTAAAATTATTTGCTGACTTAGGTGACAATACTGTTATTACTTCTATTGAAGTATTAACCGGTTTTTCTTTAGGAGCTGAATCAATTGCTTTATTTGCCCGTGTAGGTGGTGGTATTTATACCAAAGCAGCTGACGTTGGAGCTGATTTAGTAGGTAAAGTTGAAGCCGGCATTCCTGAAGATGATGTTCGTAACCCTGCAACTATTGCTGATAACGTTGGTGATAACGTTGGTGACGTAGCCGGTATGGGTGCTGACTTATTTGGTTCATACGTGGCTACTATTTTAGCTACCATGGTATTAGGTCAGGAAATTACTGTACAAGATAATTTTGGTGGTATGTCGCCAATATTGTTACCTATGGTTATATGTGGTTTAGGTATTTTATTCTCTATCGTTGGAACCTGGTTTGTAACTATTAAGGATGATAAATCGAACGTTCAGAATGCATTGAACTTAGGTAACTGGTCATCTATGATTTTGACTGTTATAGCTTCATATTTTGTTGTAAACTGGATGTTGCCTGAAACTTTAAACTTACGTGGTTACGAATTTTCTAAATTAAATGTATTCTTAGCCATTGGAGTTGGAACAATAGTAGGTGCTATTATGAGTATTGTAACTGAATATTACACTGCAATGGGTAAAGGCCCTGTTTTGTCTATTATTCAACAATCATCTACCGGACATGCTACTAATATTATTGGTGGTTTATCAGTAGGTATGAAATCAACTGTTATTCCTATTTTAACTTTAGCAGGTGGTATTATGGCTTCTTATTACTTTGCCGGTTTATATGGTGTAGCTATTGCTGCTGCCGGTATGATGGCAACCACTGCTATGCAGTTAGCTATTGATGCTTTTGGCCCTATTGCTGATAATGCAGGTGGTATTGCTGAAATGAGCCAGTTACCTCCTGAAGTTCGTGAGCGTACTGATAATTTGGATGCTGTAGGTAACACTACTGCTGCTACCGGTAAAGGATTTGCTATTGCCTCGGCTGCTTTAACTTCATTGGCTTTATTTGCAGCCTTTGTGGGTATTGCAGGTATTGATGCTATTGATATTTACAAAGCGAACGTATTAGCAGGTTTATTTGTGGGCGGTATGATTCCTTTTATTTTCTCAGCATTATGCATCCAAGCGGTTGGTAAAGCTGCTATGGACATGGTACAGGAAGTTAGACGTCAGTTCCGCGAAATTCCGGGTATTATGGAATACAAAGCTAAACCTGAATATGAAAAATGCGTAGCTATTTCTACCAAAGCTTCTATCCGTGAAATGATGATGCCGGGTGCAATTGCTTTAATTACTCCTGTTATTGTTGGTTTCCTTTTCGGTCCTGAGGTATTAGGTGGTTTATTAGCCGGTGTTACCGTAAGTGGTGTACTAATGGGTATTTTCCAAAGCAATGCAGGTGGTGCATGGGATAATGCTAAAAAATCATTTGAAAAAGGTGTATTGATTAACGGTGAAATGTATTACAAAAAATCAGAGCCACATAAAGCTTCGGTAACAGGTGATACTGTTGGTGACCCTTTCAAAGATACTTCTGGTCCTTCAATGAATATTTTGATTAAATTAATGTCGATTGTTTCATTGGTAATTGCGCCTTATATAGCAGTTAATGGTGGAAGCACTTCAGAAAAAGAAATGATGTGTAAAGATAAAATGGAGTGCAGCGCAGAAATGGATTCTTCAGCACATTGCAGTATGATGGTAGGGAACTGCGATTTAGAAAAATGCATGAGCATGACTAAAGAAGAATGTGCTGCTTATTGCGATAGCATGCAATGCTCTCCTGAGGATAAAGCTATGTGCCAAAGTATGTATGGTGCTGATGGTAAATTTGACATGGCTAAATGCAAAGAAAGGTGTAAAGAAGGCGAAAGCAAAGGTAAAAAAGCTTGTTGCGCTGAAGAAGGTGAAGAGCATGGACACAACGGACATGAAGGACACGAGAAAAAATAATTAAACTTAATCGTTTATATAAAACAAAAAACACGCTCTTTGGCGTGTTTTTTTATGGATTAATTTCTTTTAATTGCAATTGTAATGAAATGCTTATATGTTATCATTTTTCTATGTCTATTTGTTGTACTTATGCCAAAAGGCAAAGCTCAACAACCTATAAACCAAAAGTATCAATATGAGTTATTACCTCAAAAACATATTGTACCTCTTTATACAGCCGATAGTAGAGCTCACCGTTTAAGCATTCAAAAACCTTTTGATAGCCGGGGATATATAGGTAGTATGGGTGGTATTTTTCCTGTAGCTGCAATTACTAATACTAAACAAAAACTACAGTTCAGTGTGGCTTCAACTGTATATACTACCCTTAACCGTTGGACAAACAGGGGTCAAGTAGTGAATGTTGATTTTTTTGTCGATTTGTTTTTAGATTTTCAATTAAATGAAAAATTTTCTTTGCGAAGTGGTATGGGACACACCAGCCAACACTTAAGCGATGATGCACTACAAGCAGGTTTGGTACCCATTAATTATGTTAGGGATTACTATCAAATTTTTGCTAATTATAAAAATAGTACCTATCGTTTTTTTACTTATGGAGGCATTACTTATAACCATAATTTTAAAACCACTGATGACATATCCGGCTTTTCGATTTTACAGGTTGGATTGGAACATAGTCCTATAAAATGGGGCAATCATAATTTTATATATTATGCCGCTGATTTTAAATTCAGGGAGGAAAGCAACTTTGCAAGCACTACTAATTTTCAGTTAGGTTATAAGTATGCACTTGAAAATAGCCATGTATTCAGATTGGCAATTAACCAGTTTAACGGACTAACTGAAATTGGACAAAACTATAAACAAAGTGCAACATTTAATACGGTGGGTCTTTATTTCGATTTTTAACTATTGAACAAACTATACTTTAACATATTACTTATTATTTTTTCGCTAACTGCAAATGGTCAGCAAATTGATAGCACTAAAACTATTGCTAACACTAAACATACATTAACAAGAACACAAAAATATTTACTAGGTGGGTTGGCTCTGCATCAAACAGCTAATTTTATTATTCAATATAACTGGTGGTGGCGCGGACAAGAAAAAAAATTCAATATTGAACAAGATGGATTTTTCGATAATTATAGTTTAGGCGTTGATAAACTTGGACATTTTTATACTTCTTATTACTATTACCAGGCTGTAAATGAGTTAATGACTCTAGCCAAGTATAATGAAAAAACAAAAGCTATTATTAGCATTGCTTTGCCAATGATTTGGGCTGTAAGTATCGAAATGGGTGATGGGTTCTCACCATTTGGTTTTTCGTTTGAAGATTTAACTGCTAATACCCTCGGGGTAACCTATGGTGTTTTGCAGCGAAACATAAAACCCTTACAATACTTTAAATTTAAAATGAGCTATTATCCTACTGCGGGTTATATCAATAATAATTTCCGAAACTGGGTTCTAAGCAATGATTATAGTGGCCACATTTATTGGTTAACTTTTGATATGCACAACTTGGTATCAAACAATTATAAAAAGTACTTTCCTCCTTTCTTAAACTTCGCAATAGGTTATGGTGTTGACAACTATGGAACTTACACCAGTGGTCCGATGGAAAATAAATTCTGTATTGGACTGGACTGGAATCTGGGGTCTATTAAATCGAAAAATAAATATATTATTACTACCCGAAACCTATTAGACTATATACATTTTCCGGCTCCGGGCATTCGGAAAATCAAAGAAAAAAGCACTGATTTTGAATGGCTGCTATTGAATTAGGCAGCTATTTCCAATTGTTTAATTCAAAGGTGAATGATATGTACGCTAACCTGCCAACATAAGGACCTCCGTATACCTGATATACTTCGTTGTTTAACAAATTACTAGCTCCTACTTTCACTACTGCATGCCATTTGGTAATGGTTGAGTTCCATTGCGCGTCAACCATACCGTAGGCAGGAACGGTGCCCGTAAACTGCGGAGAACCTTCAAACAAAAAGCCTTCCTGCCATTTATAGTTAACACTGTAACCCCATTTCTCCTTCTTATTTATATATTCAATATCGCGTCCGTTTACGCCAATATTGTATTTATGCTCAGGCGTATTAAAAGCTGGTATAATACCATCGTTCCTATTGCCTTTATCTAATTTGTTGAAGCTATAATTGGTTACGAAACCCAGGTAGTTTTTATAAAAATAGTTTACCCCTATAGTAAACCCATTAGTGGTTACTACTTGTTTTGAGTTGGTGGTAACTCTATATGTTTTTATAGTATTAATCAGGTTAAAGTTGGTATCTATATCCACCTGAGTTCCTATTTTATATCCTAAAAAATCCTCGTACCAGCTATAGTAGTAGCTGGCATCAATAAATATTTTTTTATTAATTGTTGTTCTATAACCAAATTCTATTGTTTTAACTTTTTCGGGCTTTATTGCATCCACGTTAAAGTACAATAGTTTTTTTCTATCCTGTGTATTTAAAAAATCAATAAGGGATTCAGTAGTGACTAAATTCTGAAAACCATTTAAATTACCCAACAGGGTTGCGCGGCCTACATTCAGGTTTATATACTGATCGGTCAAAGTTGGATTACGCACGGCTGATGAGGCTGAGAACCTAAGTACGTGTTGTTTTTTAGTAAATAAAAATGTAGCGGCAGGTGACCATAAATAATCAAAGTTCTGGTTCTTATCTACCCTGTTTGTAAAGCTTAGTTTAACGGTTGCTCCGTTGTCGTAAGCATAACCTAACAGAGAGGCCGCAACTGGCATAGCAGCTACAGTAAATAATAAATCGAACGGATTGGTAATAACACCTGTTTGCTTGGCAATACCACTGAACAAAACACCTGCTAAAGCTCCTACGGTTAAACCAACCTGTGCATTTAATAGGCGTTCTTCATTACTAAATTTGATATTTTCTGACTGAAACTTTTTTTCTATTCCCAAATAAGCACCGGCCTCGCTGTTATATATGCGTTGGTTAGCAGCAGTATCTAAAAAAATGGTTCCTTTACTAAACGGAGTATATAATCTATAGTTGGCACCGCTTTTAAAATCAAGTCCTATTAATGAAAACTCATAACCTCCTGCTATATGATACAATGCTGATTGGTCGAAGAAACGGCTTCCGCCTTCTCTGTTTGTTCTGGAAATAATGGAATTAAAAGCGGAATCAAAACGAGCTGTTCCCGGCTCAAAACGGGCTACCCCTGTTCCATTGGAGCTGGGTAAATTATCAGACCTTTCCCTTGCCATTTGGTGGTACTTAAATAAGCTATCGCTAAAATTCGTTTGCCAGTAATTTTCTATAAAACTTAAACGCCTGTTACCCGGTATGGTATCTAAAAACAAGCCTTGGCCTATATTTTGCGAATACCACTGTAATACTTTGGGCGATAAATTCTGAAACAGGCTATTGTTATAATCTTTTCCCCAATCTAAATCTGACTTCGATAAATTTTGCAAGCGAATAGCGGTTGAATATACATCGTAACTATTGCCTGCATCTTCGTTGGTTGAGTATATTCTAACAAAAAATTTGTTGTCTTTTTTTATCTCTAACTTGTTCTGAAAAAATAATATATCTTTTAAACTAAACCTGTTATCGCCCTGGTAAACAGTTGTACCTGTTCCAAAACTGGTGGCATAAATAAGCTCTACATCTTTCTTTAATTTATAATGTAATGCCCCGCTTAGTTTTAAGTTGCGCGAGTTGTAATCAACCAAACTCTGTTCGGTATAACCGGTGCGTAAATAATATCCCTGTCCAACTTTGGTTAATCCATCTAAAGGAGAATAAAATATCCTGTTTACATATTCATCGCCATACCTGTTTACAGCATCGTATCCACCGGCATTGCTTGTTCCTGCTGGCGAATTATCGGTAGCGGCATAGTTGGTGGCATTCCAGTCGTTGGCACGCATATAAAATAAATTAAGCTTATAGGCCCACTTATCTTCGCCTGCTTTGTTTTTAAATACCTGTGCCCATCGTACACCAAACTCAAACAAATTTCTTTCTGCTGCTTTTACCTGTGCTGTTAAACCCGGATACAAAAAGGGGCTTTTGGTTTGCATATTAATAACTCCGTTAAATGCATTAGGACCATAATAAGCGCTGCTTGCACCCACAACTAAATCTACTTTTTGAATATCTAATTCTGAAGCGCCTAAAAAATTACCTAAACTAAAATTTAAACCTGGCGATTGGTTATCTACTCCATCTATTAACTGCAATGACCTTACCGGTGAAGTGGAGTTAAAACCACGTGTATTGATAATTTTAAAACCTATACTGGCCGATGTTAAATCTACTCCTTTTAAGTGAGCCAACCCTTCGTAAAAATTAGCCGCTGATGTCTGCTTAATGGCAATAGCATCCATTGTTTCAACAGTAATAGGGTTCTGTTTTATTTTTTCTGTAATCCTGCTGTCACTAATCTTTATTTCCTTTAGTGTATTTTCTGCTTTACTTAATTTAACGGCAATGGGAGTATTGGTACTGGTTACTGAAATTTCTTTTGCTTCGTAGCCTATATATTTAACAACTAAAGTAAGGGGTAGGCTTGCCTCTGTTTTTAAGGTAAATTGCCCATCATAGTCTGTTTGGGCGCCCCTTGTTGCACCTTTAACTAAAACAGAAACGCCTATTAGTTTCTCATTCGATTTTGCATCGAGCACGCTTCCCTTAATAACTGTTTGTGCAGTTACCGAATTGAACACTAATAACAGAAAAATAAATGCAAGTAGTTTTGTTTTCAAATTATTTATTTAGAAAGGGTCGAAAATATCAAAATTATGCAAATAAAAAAGCAGGCAAATTTATCCAGTGTATATAAAAAAAGCGCCCGCCAAATGGCGGACGCTTTTTTTATTTTATTGTTAGTACTTATTAGTATTTCACAACTTTAAATACTTCTGCTTTTGTACCATTTGATACTTTTACAAAGTATATTCCTGCAGTTAATAAATCTAAGTTCGGTAAGGTAGTCGTATTGTTGCCAACTGATACCGGTACCAATGTAGTCGATATTTCTTTACCACTGATATCCGTAATGGCTATCGTTGTATTCGTGTTTACATCTGATGAAATATCTACTGTCAACGTTTTGGTAAATGGATTCGGATATACCTTAACCCCATTTGATGCCAATTCGTTTTCGTTTACTACTATCTGATTTGAGTATGTTGGTGTACCATCAAAATCAACTTGTTTTAATCTATAGTATAATACGTTTGATGAAGTTGCTATAAAGGCTCCTAAATCAATTTTGCTATAGCTGGTTGTTTTGTTGGTATTTCCTGCTCCTTTTACAAAATCAATTGATCTAAAGTTTTTACCGTCTGTTGAACGTTCTACTTCAAATCCTTTGTTGTTGATTTCGTTTGCTGTTAACCATTTCAATTGTACATTACCATCTACATTGTTAGCCGTAAAGCTTAGTAACTTAACCGGTAATGTGGTTGTGGTACTGCTTGATGCTGCTGCAAATTTATTATGCATATATTTACCATTGTACTCATACACATCAAAGCTGTAACCTGTTACTGTTGTTAAACCTGTTACGTTTACTGATGTACCTGTACCATTGTAAACTACATAGTTTCCTGGGCCTACTAATGTTCCGCTTCCAAATGCTGCATTAGCTGTATATAAAACAGTATCGTAAGGTGCAACTGCTGTAGCTGTTGTTAACCTTGCAACTACCATACGGCCTTGGCCGTTACCCGGCACAAATGCTACGTTTACTGATGTTCCGTTTGGTGTTAATGTTACTGTGCCTGTTGGTATGGTTGGCGTTACATCACTTACTACTTGTATATCATCAACTGCCCAACCTTCATCAGTAGTACCTGCTGCATCTGCTGCAAAGTGGAAACGGATTTTAACGTTTGGTTGACCGGCCGCTCCGGTTAAACGGGTAGCACTTTCAATCCATCCGCTGGTTTGACTGGCATAAGCTGAAGTTAAGCTTGTAAATTTATTGGCTGTAAGGTAACCTGAACCTGATGTGCTATTATACCATGCATAACTTGTTAAGGTATTGAAATTAGTAGTTGTTCCTGTCTGGTCGTTTAATTTAGTCCAGGTAGTACCACCATCCAATGAAATTTCAACCACACCTGCATCCCAACCCGGATCGTTGTTGGTTTTTATTTTATGTTTGAATCTTACTACAGGATCTTGTGTTAAGGCCGTGAAGTTAAATTGTGGTGAAACCAAAGCAGCTTCTTCATCACCTGATAAACCATAGTTAGTTGTTAAGTTGGTAACAAATGCATTTGGAGCCGAGTAAGCAGCATTAATAACTGTTTTAGCAGGGGTACCACGAGCCCACGAATTTACCCTTCCGTTGATAGCCTGGGTTGTCCAAGGTGTTGTTGCACCATCAAAGTTTTCAGCGTAAGGCAATGAAGAAATAATAGGAGCTGTAGTAAAACTATCTTGTATACTGTAAGCTGTACCAACTGCATTGGTAGCATAAGCTCTGTAATAGTATTTGGTACTATGTGTTAATCCAACTGTACTGAATGAGTATGTTCCGGCAGCAACCAAAGGATTGGTTGTTGAATCTACAACACCTAAATCACCAATGGCAGGATTAGAGGTTGTTCCATAAACAATACCACTCGCTGTTACAGGATCACCTCCGTTTGAAGTAATGTTTCCGCCAAAAGTAACTGATGACGATGTAATATTGGTAGCCGGTACTTTGAATATTGTTGGTAAAACAGATGTAGCATTGGTAGTAAATGTACTGTCAGCACCATAAGTAGTACCAATTCCATTCACTGCATATGCGCGGTAGTAATAAGTTGTTGAGTTGGTTAAACCGGCAACATTTACAGTAAAACTTCCACTTGTAGCCAATGGAGATGTAGCTGAATCAACTACACCAAAACCACCACGTGTTGGAGCCGGAATAGTACTGAATACAACACCGCTGGCTGTTATAGTTGCGTTACCATTACTAACAATAGTACCTGCTAAAGTTGCCTGATTCGTTGTAATATTGGTTTTTGTACCTGTTAGCATAGTTGGTGCAACAGGAGGGAAAATTTCAATATTATCAACCGCCCAACCTTCGTCTACACCAAAGAAAGTAAATGTAGTAGAGTTAAAGGTCATTCTCACTTTTACATTTGATTGACCTGCAGCTCCGGTTAATCTAACTGTTGACTGAATCCAACCGTTTGATTGCGTTGCGTATGAAGTACTGTTGTTAGCAAACATGGCTCCGGTCAGTGAATTCCAGAAACTTGTATTAGCTGAATACCATGATGTACTGTTTGTAGTATTAAAGTTTGTTCCTGTTCCTACTGTATTATCTAATTGAGTCCATGCACCATTGTTAATTGATATTTCAATAATAGCACCATCAATAGCAGTTTGTACAAATCTGAATTTATGACGGAAACGTAAAATAGGATCAGCAGTTGCAGTAGTAAAATCAAACTGAGGTGATACTAAACCTGAATAAGAGTTATTGCTATAGTTACCAGTTAACTTGGTAACCCATGCATTAGGAGCACTATAAGCTGCGTTAATATTTGTTTTAGCAGGAGTTCCCAACTGCCAATCATTAACGCCACCACCAATAGCACTTGAAGACCATCCTGTATTTCCAACACCATCAAAATTTTGACTGTATGGTAAAGTTGATATAATAGGAGAGGTAGTGAAGCTATCTTGTGTACTGTATGCAGTACCTATTGAATTAATAGCATAAGCACGGTAATAGTATTTGGTTGAGTGTGTTAAACCGGCCACATTAAATGAGAAAGAACCTAAGCTAACCAACGGAGTTGTAGTTGAATCTACTACACTACCACCACCAATTACAGGGTTTGATGTAGTTGAATAAACGACACCACTAACCGTTACAGGATCACCACCATCGGTACTAATAGTTCCACCAATATTGGCAGTAGTAGTATTAATAGCAGAAGCCACATTACGTGTAATGGTAGCAATTGTTGCTGCACCGTTGGTAGTAAATGTACTATCAGCACCATAAGTAGTACCTACTGCATTTGTTGCATAGGCACGGTAGTAATAAGTTGTTGAGTTAATTAAACCTGTAATATTTTTAGTATATACACCACCTGTAACTACAGGGTTGGTTGTAGAATCAACTACACCGAAACCACCAATAGTTGGAGCCGGAGAGGTTCCTATTACCACACCACTTGCTGTTATAAGAGAGTTTCCATTGCTGGTAATATTACCACCTATTGTTACCGAATTATTGGTAACATTGGTCTTGGTACCGGTAACCATAGTTGGAGCGGTCGGTAAAATAACTTCAATATCGTCAATAGCCCAACCTTCGTCTGTTCCAAAAACATCTGCTCCAAAACGGAAACGCACTTTTACATTTCCTTGACCTGCAGCACCTACTAAAGGAGTTATACTGGTAATCCATCCGTTTACGTGTGTTGAGTAAGCTGATGAAATATTAGAAAACTTAGGCGCTCCAACAGGACCGTTAGGTGTATTATTGTTATACCATGAGGTACTCAATGTTGTATTAAAGTTTGCGCCTGTTCCGACAACTGAATTTAAACGCGTCCAAGCTCCTCCATTGATCGAGATTTCCACTACACCTCCATCCCAGTCACCATCTGCATCTGTATCAAATTTTTGTTTAAAACGTAATACGGGTACAAGGGTTTGTGAGCTAAAATCAAACTGAGGTGATACTACACCACAATCAGAACCTGCATAGTTACCTGTTAATCCAGTAACATAAGCTTTAGTTCCTGAATAAGCACCGTTGATAAATGTTTTTGCGGGTGTTCCTAAAACCCAGTCATTAGCAGTTCCTGTTACTACGGCTGTAGTCCAGCCTGTATTTCCGGCACCATCAAAGTTTTGTAAATAAGGAAGCGCACTTACTATAGGAGCGGTAGTGAAACTATCTTGCACACTGCTGTAAGCTGTACCAACTGAGTTAGTTGCATAGGCTCTGTAGTAGTATTTGGTTGAGTGTGCTAAACCTGCTACATTAAATGAATAAGTTCCTGTTAAAACCAATGGATTGGTAGTTGAATCAACAACTCCAAGACCCCCAATAACAGGGTTTGGACTAGTACCATAAACTACACCACTGGCAATAATAGTGCTACCACCGTCAGAAGTAACATTACCACCAAAAGTAGCTGTAGTAGCAGTGACATTGCTTGATGCTGTTTTAAAAACAGTTGGAACAGTAGCAGACGCATTCGTTGTAAAAGTACTGTCAGGTCCGTATGAAGTACCCACACTGTTTACTGCATAAGTGCGGTAGTAGTAAGTAGTTGCAGCACTTAAACCTGTCACATCTACTGTAAAACTTCCACTTGCTACTAAAGGATTAGAAGCTGAATCAATTGCAGAACCTCTAATAGGATTAGGGCTTGTAGCAATAACCACCCCACTATTAGTAACTGATGGAAAACTTCTAGCAATAGTGGCTGCTAAGTTAACACTTGAAGAGGTTAAATTAGACTTAGTACCGGTAATAAGTCCCGCAGGGGCACTAGGAGTAGCTATTACAATATTATCTATCCAAATTATATTTCCGAAATTAGAAAAAAACTCAAACCTTATTTGCGTTGTTCCAATAGGCAGTGCGATGGTTTTGCGACACCATTCAGTAGAGGTTGGAGTAAAACTACCTGTTGTGGGTGTACCCGTAGTAATACCAGTTATAGTATCTAATAATTGGCTGGAGCCCCAACCAATTAATCTTACAAATGAGGTCCCGTCAAAAGCATGTATGATAAGTGAATCCGTATAACCGGGATAAGCTCTATGCGCCACATCCAATGATAAAGAATCTCCAGAAACAGAAGACGTAAAAGAATTGGTTTCCAAACGGGCTCTACTACCAGAAGTAACATTATAATTATTGGCTCTTACTGCAGCTACTACACCAGCCCTACCATAGCTATTTACAGTGGTTTGCCTGGATATAAGTGTTCCAGTATTTAAAGAATTTGTCCAGCCCGTGGGAGTCATTGAAACATCAAAGTCCTCCAAGACCTTGACCTGACCATAAGAAAGCGTTGAAATAAATAAAATCAACACTAATAAGTAGTTTTTTGTCATTTTAATTTAATTTGTTAGTTTGTTTAAAACAAAAATACCATTTCAAAACCAATATTTGCAAATAATAATTAAATTAAAGTTAAGTTTACACAATGAAACTATTCGTTTTTATTTTTTTCTGCCTCATTTCCAATTTACTATTTGGGCAAATAATGCTCATAAGCCCCAACTATTTAGACACCTTAAACTACAGGCAAATTATGTTTGAGTATGAACAAGTAGAGGAGGCTCAAAGCTACCAAATAGAAATATCTACGAGCCTTGACCAATTTGAAAAACATATTTTTATAAAAAAAAAATTAGTAGGTTTGGCCATAAGGATTGACAGTGGCTTTAACTTTGGAAACCGCTATTATTGGCGGGCTAAAGGATTCAAAAAAAATGGTAGTGTTTTAGCTACTTCAAATATTTCAAACTTTTATATTGCTAAATCAAATTGGAGTTCTTCTCTACTCATCAAACAGGAAACCAAATCTAATAATCCTCAAAAAATGTACAATGGCCTTATTGTGTACGATTATGGTGTTATTGCTAACAAAAAGGGCGAAGTGCTTTGGTTTTTACCCGATAACGATGGGGCATCTAGAAACTTAAATTTAAATCCAGATGGTACTATTACTTATAATGGGTCAAATGGTTCTTTTGAAACGGACTTAAATGGAAAAAAAACATGGAAAGCGCCTTTTTTTCTTAAAGATACCACATTGATAAAAAATTATCATCACGATTTCAAAAAATTAAAAAATGGCCATTTTCTATGCGTTGCAGAAAAGAAACTCAGTTATGAAACAGATAAACTTTTCAGTGTAATATTTGAAATAGACCGAAAAAATAGTTTGTATTGGAAATGGGACGAAGAGCCTGTTTATTACAAACGAATGGATAACGTTTTTTCAAACCATATTAATGCCATTGACATAGATACAGATAGAGGAATTGTTTATATAAGTAATCGCAATTTAAATAGCATTAATAAAATAAGGACTACTAGTGATACCTCCTATATTACAAAGTATATTGGAAATATTAATAATCGGTTTTTCTCGGGACAGCATAGTTTAAGTTTACTGCCAAACAAAAATTTATTACTATTTAACAACAATACTATTGAAAAAGAATTACCTAACTCAGTTTCTTCTATACAAGAAATCAATCAAGTTAATTCATCAGATACTTTTGTAAATATTGTATGGGAATACAAATTTTCTTTCCCGAAAATGGAAGAAAATAAATGTGCTAAGGCCGGTGACGCAGACTTGCTACCAAATGGTAATATTTTAATCACAAGTGGTGCGAACAATAGGGTTTTTGAAATAAACAGAAAAAAAGAAATTGTTTGGGAATGTCGCTCATTTAAAAGAGACAAAGAAACAGATATTTTCACTCCACAATCAAGCTACAGATCACATTATTGCTCCTCTCTTTATCCCAATTATTTTACGATACAATATAATAGTTCCAAAAACTTAAAATTAAACAAAGACCAAGAAGTTAAGTTGATAATAAATAATAATGGAAGTGATGATGATGAATATACAATAAATGTTACATCAAATAATACAATTATAGAAGAATGCTCTTCTACTGTTGCCATAGCTGCACAAAAAAGCAAAGAAGAAACAATAAAAATAAAACCAAAAAATATGGACGAAATAATAGTCAATATTACTTCAAAAACAAATCCACTAAAAACCAGAAACATTGTTTATAGAGTAAACTAATGAATAAAATGGACCCATTATTTAACATTCTATTATTTTCAAATACAATATTCCTCATTTAGCATCTATTGTGATTAATTTCGTACATCAAAAATAACCGTAGACAAATTAGATATCCAAGTAACGCCTCGTAATAGTTATAAAAACTATTTTGATTTGCACTTATGTTTGCACTAAAAAAGTGGTCTACTTAATTTGATAAATATTATTTAATAAATTTATATAACTATTGGGATATATAAGCAGAAGTATCATTCATTTCTGTAGCTTTATATAAATAAATACCTTTTTTTATTCTCCTAATTTGTTCTAACCGGATTGGAATATTTGTTTTTCTTACTTAATACTTGCTCTGTTCAAAGCAAGTATTAAAACTAATAAATAATATTACTAATTATTTTTTCATACAACTAAAAATTAATCTCCAATTAACAACTATTTTTACTTTCCAAATCCAATTCAAAACACTGTTCAAATAGTTCTTACTTTTCATTAATCAACTTCAAATCAAAAAGGCCGCTTATCTTTTGACAAGTGGCCTTTTTGAAAACAGCAATAAGTTAGTGTTAAAAACTATTGCTCATTAAAACAATTATTAATTTAGTATTTCACAACTTTAAATACTTCTGCTTTTGTACCATTCGATACTTTTACAAAGTATACTCCTGCAGTTAATAAATCTAAATTCGGTAAGGTAGTCGTATTGTTGCCAACTGATACCGGTACCAATGTAGTCGATATTTCTTTACCACTGATATCCGTAATGGCTATCGTTGTATTCGTGTTTACATCTGATGAAATATCTACTGTCAACGTTTTGGTAAATGGATTCGGATATACCTTAACCCCATTTGATGCCAATTCGTTTTCGTTTACTACTATCTGATTTGAGTATGTTGGTGTACCATCAAAATCAACTTGTTTTAATCTATAGTATAATACGTTTGATGAAGTTGCTATAAAGGCTCCTAAATCAATTTTGCTATAGCTGGTTGTTTTGTTGGTATTTCCTGCTCCTTTTACAAAATCAATTGATCTAAAGTTTTTACCGTCTGTTGAACGTTCTACTTCAAATCCTTTGTTGTTGATTTCGTTTGCTGTTAACCATTTCAATTGTACATTACCATCTACATTGTTAGCCGTAAAGCTTAGTAACTTAACCGGTAATGTGGTTGTGGTACTGCTTGATGCTGCTGCAAATTTATTATGCATATATTTACCATTGTACTCATACACATCAAAGCTGTAACCTGTTACTGTTGTTAAACCTGTTACGTTTACTGATGTACCTGTACCATTGTAAACTACATAGTTTCCTGGGCCTACTAATGTTCCGCTTCCAAATGCTGCATTAGCTGTATATAAAACAGTATCGTAAGGTGCAACTGCTGTAGCTGTTGTTAACCTTGCAACTACCATACGGCCTTGGCCGTTACCCGGCACAAATGCTACGTTTACTGATGTTCCGTTTGGTGTTAATGTTACTGTGCCTGTTGGTATGGTTGGTGTTATATCACTTACTACTTGTATATCATCAACTGCCCAACCTTCATCTGTTCCTGAACCGTCTGAGGCAAAACGTATTCTGAATTTAACATTTGACTGACCCGCAGCACCTGTTAAACGAGTAGCTGTTTGAATCCAATTGCTGGCATTGCTTGAGAATAAGTTACTGTTTTCAGACCATTTTGGAGGAGTCATAGGGCCAGAAGTACTTGAGTTATTATACCAACTGTAGCTGGTAAGCGTATTGAAGTTTGTGCCTGTTCCTAAGTTATTATCTAATTGAGTCCATGCACCGTTGTTAATTGATATTTCTAAAACTGCAGCATCCCAACCTGATTCTGTTACAAAATTATGCATGAATCTTACCACAGGATCTGAAGTAAAGTTTGTGAAATCAAATCTAGGAGAAACAACTGCTCCGTTATGGTTATCAGAGTAATTAGTCGCAGCACTTGTATACCAGCATTTAGTTCCACTATAGGCACCATTTAATTGTGTTTTTGCCGGAGTTCCAACAAGCCACTCATTTAAACCACCTGTAGCTACTGTTGTCCATCCTGTATTAACACCCACAGCATCAAAATTTTGATTATATGGTAAAGTTGATATAATTGGAGGTGTTGTAAAACTATCTTGTGTACTGTAAGCTGTGCCAACTGAGTTGGTTGCATAAGCACGATAATAGTATTTGGTATTTGGAGACAACCCAATAGGATTAACGGTGAAAATTCCGAAAGTAACAAGTGGACTTGTTGTCGAATCTATAACACCTGAACCCAATAAAGCAGGATTACTTGTGGTTGCATATACAACACCACTTGCAGTTACAGGAGCTCCCCCATCTAATGTAATATTACCTCCAAAGCTAACACCAGAATCAGATATATTGGTCGCTGCTATTTTTAATATACTTGGTAAAACGGCAGCAGCATTGGTTGTAAATGTACTGTCAGCACCATAAGTAGTACCCACTGCATTTACTGCATAAGCACGGTAGTAGTATGTGGTTGCATTGGTTAAACCTGTAACGTTTATAGTAAAGCTTCCGCCTGCAGCCAAAGGAGAAGTAGCTGAATCAACCACACCAAAACCACCGCGAGTTGGAGCCGGAGTAGTACTAAAAACTATACCGCTTGCAGTAATAACTGCATTACCATTACTTACAATGGTGCCTGCTAAAGTTGCCTGATTGGTTGTAATATTGGTTTTTGTTCCTGTTAACATAGTTGGTGCAACTGGAGTGAAAACTTCTACGTTGTCAAAAGCCCAACCTTCTGATGTTCCTGAAGCATCTGAAGCAAAACGTATTCTGAATCTAACATTTGACTGACCGGCAGCTCCTGTTAATTGAGTTGTACTTTGAATCCAATTGCTAGTATTACTTGAAAACAAGTTACTGTTTTCTGACCATTTTGGAGGGGTCATAGGACCAGAAGCACTTGCATTATTATACCAGCTAATACTATTAGTGGTATTAAAGTTTGCACCCGTTCCTAAAGTATTATCTAATTTAGTCCATGCACCATTGTTAATTGATATTTCCAATACTGATCCATCCCAACCTGCTTCTGTTGTAAAGTTATGTCTGAATCTTACTACAGGATCTGCTGTTAAACTTGTACAATCAAACTTAGGTGATACTACGGCTGCATTGCTGTTATCAGAATAATTGGCAGCAGTACTTGTAAACCAACATTTGGTTCCGCTGTAAGCACCACTTAATTGTGTTTTTGCAGGGGTTCCAAGAACCCACTCATTTAAACCACCAGTCGCAACTGATCCCCAACCCGTTCCAACAGTGGCACTGCCATCAAAGTTTTGAGTATAAGGGAAAGTTGATACGACAGGGGCAGTTGTAAAGCTGTCTTGTAAAGTATAAGTAGTACCTGCTGAATTTACTGCATAAGCTGAGTAATAATACTTAGTATTAGCCGTAAGTCCTATTATATTAAATGTAAAACTTCCAGTTGTTACCAATGGATTGGTAGTTGAATCAATAACGCCAAGACCGCCAATTAACGGATTAGAGGTAGTTGAATAAACAACACCGCTGGATGTTACTACTGCACCACCATCAAGTGTAATATTGCCACCTATATTAACTCCTGTATCGGAAACGTTAGTAGCTGCAATTTTCAATACAGTTGGAGCTGTTGCTGCTGCATTAGTGGTAAATGTACTATCAGCACCATATGAAGTACCTACTGCATTTACAGCATAAGCACGGTAGTAATAAGTAGTTGCATTTAATAAACCTGTAACATTTTTAGTAAATGTACCACCTGTAACCAATGGATTAGTTGTTGAATCAACTACACCGAAACCACCACGTGTAGGAGCAGGAGAAGTACTGAATACAACACCACTTTCAGTGATACCAGAACCGCCATTATTGGTAATGTTACCACCTATAGTAGCAATATTTGTAGTAATACCGCTTTTTGTGCCTGTAACTACTGTAGGAGCTGCGGGAGCGAATACTTCTATATCATCAATAGCCCAACCATCTGCAACTGCACTGACATCTGAAACAAATCTAAATCTTAATCTAACATTTGACTGCCCTGAAGTTCCAGGTAATTGAATTAAGCTAGTAATCCAACCTCCGGCTTGAGTAGAGTATGCATTGCTATTATCAGCCCAAGAGTTTCCTTGAGTTGTCAAATTGTACCAAGCTGTTCCATTTGTAGTATTAAAATTCGCTCCTGTACCTATTACATTTTCTACTTTTGTCCAAGCACCTCCACCAATAGAAATTTCTAAAAAACCTCCATCACAACAAGACTCTGTGATAAAACGGTGTTTAAATTTTAAAACAGCATTTGAAGTAAACGATGTTAAGTCCAATTGAGGAGAAACTAATGCAGCATCATGGTTATCTACGTATTGCGTTGAAAGGCCTGTTGTCCAGCAATTAGGAGTACTAAAAGCAGCTGAAATAGTTGCTTTGGTTGGAGCACCTACGGCCCAATTATTAACCGATCCAACAACAATAACACTATTCCATCCTGTATTACCCGCGCCATCAAAATTCTGAGTATAAGGAAAGGTTGATATAACCGGTGCAGTAGTAAAACTATCTAAAGCACTATAAGCTATACCTGTCGAGTTGGTGGCATAAGCTCTATAATAATATTTGGTAGTAGCAGTTAAACCTGCAGGATTAACTGAAAAACTTCCTGAAGTAACAACCGGATTTGTAGTTGAATCAATAACACCTACTCCAAATTGTACCGGATTATTATTAGTACTACTATATACCACTCCACTTGAAAGAATTGGAATTCCACCATTAGAAAGAATAGTACCTCCGACAGTAGCCGTATTTGCAAGCACATTGGTAGCCACATTGCGTTGAACTGTTGGAACCGGAGCCGTTGCAGGTGTAGTAAAAGTGCTATCAGCACCATAAGCTATATTAGCACTTGACCCGATAGTATCAAGAACATACGCTCTGTAATGATATGTAGTACCTAAAGTTAATCCTGTTACATCAAATGAAATAGTTCCCGAATTGATTAAAGGAGTAGTTGTTGAATCAATAACACCAATGCCACCCACTGTAGGGTTAGCTGAAGTAGACACTACAATACCGGTATAAGTAACACTGCTTGGAAGCGTGCTGCCAACTGTTATACCACCTTGCAATGTTGCAGATGATACTAATATTTTACTTGCTGATAAAGTAGTTGCAGAAGAAGGAACCGCAGCAGGTATAGTATAGGTAATCTGTAGCTGAGGTTGAGTACCAGCCGAACGACCCGGATAACCAGAAATATTATAAGTGTTTGTTGACCCCCTTACATAACCTAAATTAACATTAGCATTACCAACATTAGCTTGCAAAAAAGAAATACCAGTTGCATTAAGAGCCTTAACTTGTAAAGCATTTGCTGACCACGTAGAAGAATTGAAAGCAGTACCATTAGCACAATTAGTATACAACGTTGTACCAGTCATAGCTGAGGCATCGCCAGTAAAACCAAAAACTGAATTAGCTGCACCTGATAAAGTAGATGAGAAAGTAGTGAACAATGCGTTAGCCGCAGTAATTGTTGCACCTGCTGGTAAAAAAGAAAGATCGAACTTAGCCCATCCTCTATTGGCTGAACTATTAATGGTTGTCATATCACCATCGTTAATAGTTCCAGTAGAACTAACCGAGCCTGATGCTAAAGAACCTGTTTTTCCGTTACAATTAAGCGTAATTGTAACTGTTACTTGTGCATTCAAATTACTTATTAGCGCACCAAAAAATAGCACTACTAACAGCAACTTCGAAAACCCAAGTTTGAATTTTGTAGTTGTTTTTTCCATAAATTTAATTGTTTTGTTTGTTTGTTTTGGGGCGTAAAATAGGCAATTAATAATAAATTAATGCTCGTTGAGTTGTAATTTTTTCTATTAGTTTATGTTTAAAAAATATTAAGTGCTTTTTTAGCCGATATTAAACCTTAAAGATACTGATTAACAGTCGAATAAATACGTTTGTAATTTTTACATTAAAATTAAATTAGCATAACAATACAGTGTAGTGAAATCCCTACAGAACCAATAATATGAAGACATATTAACTAACAAAATATTGATTTTAATATACCTAAAATTTAATATTAAAATAATGCAGATAGAATGATAATGAACTATCAATAAACGGGTTTCATTCCTTTATCATTCCAGTATTTTATAATAGGATTAAAGGGGCCATACTTATGTTGTTGCACTGAAAAAATATCAGCATAAGGTCCTTTATCATAATCAATTGCTTTATCATTTATAAATGGGTAATCCCATGTTTTCGGATCGGGTCTTTTATGTATTTCATCATTGTTTACAAAAGCAGCAATATCCAAAGCTTCTTCATCAGTTAAAACAGGTTTGTTCCATTTAGCCAAATCGTAAGGCATATTGGCTTTAAGCCACTGTGCCTGTTTAATAATACGGTGCATACTGGAACCCGGCTGGTAACCATAACGGCCCCACAGCGGTGGATAAGTATAAGTAATATTGTTTATGTTCATTACTCCTTCACCTTCGGGTCCATGACACCTTTGGCAATGCTTAGCATATAATATTTCGCCTGTTGCTGAATTAGCTGCCCTATCCGGAAAGTTTACAGGTAAGTTTTTATTGCCTAAAAAAGACTCTTCCTTGGCTTGGCTATTAATCCATTTCAAATACGATAGAAAGGCCATCATTTCTTTTCCATCTAAAGGCAAGGGTTTTCCATTATGCGGGCGACTAACGCAGTTATTTACCCTTTCTGCCAAGGATAAAACTTTACCTTCCCTTCCTCTGTATTGCGGGTACTCACCATGCGAATTGATTAAATTAAAGGAAAATGGCTTGGTGCCGGCATCCTGATGGCAGTTGGTACAGTTCATTTTATTGCCCAGGTACTGCCCATTGATACCTTCCGGCCCAATATAATAAGCGGTATTAAGCATTAAGTTTCTACCATATCTTACCATCTCTCCAAATTTATCATTCGGAATTTTATTGGTATCAATTACCAAAGCTTCAATGCTGTCACTTTCCTTTTTTTTATTATCCGTAATATTATTTGTACAAGCTTGAATGAAAAAAAATATAAGTACACTTAACTGAATAATTTTCATTAAGGCAAAATAATCAATTCAGATAATAATTCCATTAAAAAGGTTAAACATTCTTTATTAATGTAAATCAAATTTATATCTTGAATAGTTATTAATTTTCTTCTAAACTTTTAAAACTAATATTTAACAATAAAATCAACGAGAATTATCAATTCTTTCTTTCTAATGTAGATTTATTCTAAATTGCACCTCTTATGGTTAATCTGACACAATTAGGTTTTGGACAAAAAGCAATTATAACAAAGGTTCACGGGCAGACATTGGCTTTAAAACTTTTTGAAATGGGTATATTGCCCGGTGAAGAAATTGAATTAGAGAATGTGGCTCCTTTTGGCGACCCGATTGCTATTAACTTAAGCGAAAGTAAAGTATGCCTGCGTATGCAGGATGCAAGTTGTGTAGAAATTAAACTAATAGATTAATTGGAACAAAAAGAAATAACCGTAGCGCTTGTAGGTAATCCTAACTGTGGCAAAACAAGTTTGTTTAATGCCCTCACCGGGTTGAACCATAAAGTATCTAACTTCCCCGGAACTACTGTTGAGAAAAAAACAGGATCTTTTAAATTAAGTGCCAACAAGAATGCAAACATCATTGATTTACCCGGGACCTATAGTCTTTACCCGAAAAGTGCTGACGAATTAGTAACCTACGAAATACTGCGTAACAAAGCAGAAACTAATTACCCCGATCTGGTTGTATTTATTGCTGATGCCAGCAACCTGAAACGAAACTTACTTTTATTTACACAGGTAGCCGATTTAAAAGTACCTATTGTTTTAGCATTAAACATGCTTGATGTGGCTGAACGAAGGGGCATAAAATATGACTTAGACAAACTGCAGGAAAAACTGCAGGTTCCAATTATAAGCATCAATGCACGTAAAAAGGAAGGTATTGACAAACTAAAAGAAGTTTTACTGGACGAAAAATTGCGCATTACTGCTAAGTTTTTCAGTTTAGAAAAAGTAAATCCTCAACTATTACTCGATATAAGTAAAGTAACTGATAAGCGTAATAAATATGCAGCTCTGCAGTATGCCATCAATGCCTCAAGCCTGTTGAGTGAAAAAGCCACCCGCTTAAGCGAAATATTTAAACATTACGAGTTTGATATTATCAGTTTTCAGGAAGATGAAGTATTAACGCGTTACCAGATTATTGACGAAACCGTTAATTATGCACGCATTAAAAATACGGCTCAGCTAAGGTCGCCCGTTACTTCAAAAATTGATAAAATACTAACGCACCGTTATTATGGTATAGCCATATTTTTGGTACTATTGTTATTGGTTTTTCAGGCTATGTTCAGTTGGAGTGAATACCCGAAGGAATGGCTGGAATACGGTTTAAACTCCTTTACTAATTACATAGAAAAAACATTGCCTGCAGGCATACTAAATGATTTAATAGTACATGGTATACTGGCCGGATTAACCGGTGTACTGGTATTTTTACCGCAAATTATTTTGCTGTTTTTATTTATAGCCATATTGGAAGATGTAGGTTATATGGCACGTGTTGGTTTTATTATGGATAGGATTATGCGTCCGTTTGGTATGAACGGAAAATCCATAGTACCACTTATTGGCGGTATGGCTTGCGCTGTACCAAGTATTATGGCTACCCGTAGTATTGAAAACAAAAAAGAGCGCTTAATAACTATATTGGTAACACCATTGATGAGCTGCTCTGCCCGTTTACCGGTTTATACTTTATTAATTGGTATGATGCTGGAGGATTCTGCGAGGTGGGGTCCTTTTAACATGCATGGTTTGGTATTAATGCTGATGTATTTAATTGGCTTTTTTGCCGCCATACTCAGTGCATGGATATTTAAATTTTTTATTAAACAAAAAGAAAAAACCTATTTTATTTTAGAACTACCGGGATACAAAGTACCAGTATTTTCAAACCTGTTAATTACTATTTATGAAAAAGGAAGTGCCTTTGTTTTTGGTGCCGGGAAAATAATTATTGCCGTATCGGTTATATTATGGGTATTGGCTTCCACCGGTCCTCATGCCAATATGCAAGCCATAGAGAAAAAATACACTACGCTTTTAAACAACGATACATTAACCGAACTGCATAAAAAAGAACTGCATTTACAAATGAATGCACAAAAGTTAGAGGCTAGTTATGCGGGTGAATTTGGCAAGTTAATAGAGCCGGTTATTCGTCCTTTGGGTTTTGACTGGAAAATAGGAATTGCCTTGCTTACCTCTTTAGCCGCACGAGAAGTATTTGTTGGCACCATGAATACGATATACAGTGTAAATGCAGATGGTGATAACAGCTTTAGCCATATAAAACAAAAAATGATGGCTGAAATAAATCCACGTACGCATAAACCCAGCTACAATACAGCTACTTTTCTTTCCTTAATGATATTTTATGCCTTTGCATTGCAATGTATGAGTACTATAGCCGTAGTACGTAAAGAAACAGGCAGCATTAAATGGCCAATTATACAATTTGTTTATTTAACAGCTTTGGCTTATGGTAGTAGTTTCTTGGTCTATAATTTGTTTAGTTAATTCTGTACGATTGATACAAGACTCCGCCCAAATAAACCCTGTTAGATAGATTTGAGCGGAATCGGTAGCAAAGAATTAGGTATGTACCAAAAGCTTGGTTATTTCTAAATGTTTCAATTGTTTTTCTAACTCTTCTCTTATAGACTGATAAGCGGGGTCATAAGCCAGATTATTGACTTCATCAGGGTCATTTACCAAATCATATAATTCATATTGCATAGCATACGAACCCATTGCATCAAAGTAATAGTCATATTTCCACTTTTCGGTGCGTATGCAACGTATACGATTGGCTGCATTTACAAACGATGGTTGATTATTCAACCCTGCCTTTGTATCATCAAAGGCAAACAAAATACTATCCTGTACCGGAGTTCCATCTGTTATTACAGGTAATAAACTAACTCCCCGTAATCCGCTCGGAGGATTAGCTACATTGGCAATATCGGCAACGGTAGGCAATACATCAACCAGCGAAGCCAGTGCCATTGAATTTTGTGATTTAGCATCAGCAAACAGGACCGGGTTAGAAATTACCAACGGCACACGTATTGCCTCTTCGTAGGCTACAAACATTTTCTGGCGCAAACCACCATGCGCTAAACCCATTTCACCATGGTCGGCTGTTTGTATTACAATTGTTTTGTCGGCTAGCTTAATACCATTAGCATCGGATGCATATAGCTCTTTCGTTAACTGGCTGATTTCATTATCAGCCTTTGATAACAAGTATGCATAAAAGTTAATATAGTTTAACTTATCTTCATCAGTAGGTAAAGGACCTAAGCCTCCATTTAGTTTAAGCAATGTTTGAAACTGCGCAATGGGTTTTTTATTTTTCAGTAATGGCTCATCCACCGTATTAGGTAAACCTACCTCACGTATTAACCAGTTGGATGGATTATAGCCATACGTTCCGGCACTTTGCGGATAGGCCAATAAATCATGTGGGTTAACTAATGACACTATTAAGCAAAAAGGTTTGGTATCGCCCGCAGCTCTCCTGGCCTTTACTTGTTGTAAATATTTTATCCCCTGCTCAATAAATTTGGCATCATGGTTAGCAAAGCCACCACCAAAATTAAGAGGGTCAGTATCTTCACCTGCATCAGGCGCAACCCAACCCATTCCACCATACAAAGCAATATCGGCTGACATTAACGTATTATAGGTAGTAGTGCCTTTACTTAGGTGCCATTTACCTCTGTATTGTACATCGTAACCTTCGCCTTGCAACATATTCATAATATTGGGCAATGCATTGTCCAGTTGTATTTCACCCGGAGAGTAAACGCCTAATTCGGTTAGGGTTTGCGAAACACCATGTTGAGCAGGATAAGTTCCAGTAAGTAAAGTGGCTCTGCTGGGCGAGCACATACATGTATTACAAAACGCCCTGTCGAAACTGAATCCATTTTTTTTAAAGAAAGTCAGGTTAGGCATATATTGTTCTTCCCAGCCGGGCGGGAAGTGTTGTGTGGCTCGCTGCTGATCAGTGATAATAATTACAAAATCGGGTTGTTTTCCAAGTTCTTCAAGGTTCTTTTTAAAAGTCATAGTTATTTTATTTTAGGGTATAAAATCAAAACTAACAAAATCCGTTTTGTAACAAGTATTGTCTGTGTTACATCTGTAATATGTAGGTATTATCAGCCAAAAAGTATCAATTACCCTACTTCTTTAACAGCATAACAAAACTTCAACTGTTTTTCAATCTGAATATATAGCCCTATTATTGTACACCTTTTTAGGATAAAAACCTAACGCATTATGAAGAAAACAATTCAATTAACTGCCTTACCTGAGCAGTTGAAAACGGACGCTGATATTAAGCGTGAAATCCATAAAAATTTTGGTATTCCTGCCAGTGAAATAAACGGTTTTATGTATGTAAAAAAATCGATTGATGCACGTAAAAAACCGGTACGCATTAACTTAACTTTAGATGTTTTTATCAACGAAAACCCTGTTAAGGAAACCATCATCTTTGATTTTAAAAACGTAAGCCATGCAAAAGAAGTAGCCATTATTGGCGCGGGACCAGCCGGCTTATTTGCTGCTTTGCAATTGATAGAATCAGGTTTAAAACCCATCATTTTTGAGCGTGGTAAAAACGTACGTGAACGCAGGCGCGATTTAGCCAATATTACAAAAAACAACACCGTTAATCCGGAAAGTAATTATTGTTTTGGTGAAGGTGGTGCGGGCACTTATAGCGATGGTAAATTATATACACGTTCTTCTAAACGTGGTGATGTAAACCGTATTTTAAAGCTACTGGTTTACCATGGTGCGGAAGAAAATATATTATATGAAAGCCATCCGCATATTGGTACCAATAAGCTACCACATATTATTGAAAAAATAAGAGAAACCATTATAAACTGCGGAGGTGAAATTCACTTCAATTCCAAACTAACCGATATAACTTTGGATGGTGATACCATAAAATCAATCACTATTAACCAACAAACAACTATCAACTGCCAACAGGTAATATTGGCAACAGGCCATTCTGCACGAGATATTTTTGAGTTATTGCACCGCAGGAACATAGCCATTGAAGCCAAGCCTTTTGCGTTGGGTGTACGCATTGAACATCCACAGGCATTAATTGACAGCATACAATACAAATGCGGGCCACAACGCAGTGAATATTTACCGGCTGCAAGTTATAGCCTGGTGGAACAGGTAAACAACAGGGGCGTGTTTAGCTTTTGTATGTGCCCCGGTGGTATTATAGCACCTGCCATGACCGCTCCCGGTGAAATTGTTGTGAATGGTTGGAGTCCATCGAAACGCAATAATCCTTTTGCTAATTCAGGCATGGTGGTTTCTATAGGGCAAGAAGATTTTAAAGCTTTTGAAAAACATGGACCTTTAGCGGGTATGTATTTTCAAAGCATGGTGGAGAAAAACTGCTTTGAACAAGGTAATAAAACATTGCAAGCTCCTGCGCAACGTATGCTCGATTTTGTAAATAATAAAACCAGTAACATATTACCTGACAGCAGTTATTTACCGGGAACTGTAAGTCGTAATTTAAGTGACATATTACCTGCTTATGTAGCTAAAAGTTTGCAAGGTGCTATGAAAACTTTTGGCAAAAAAATGCATGGCTATTTAACCAATGAAGCTATTTTGTTAGCTACTGAAAGCCGTACTTCATCACCTGTGCGTATTCCACGTAACAGGGAAACATTTGAACATATACAGGTAAAAGGATTGTATCCGTGTGCTGAAGGAGCAGGTTACGCAGGTGGTATAGTAAGTGCAGCTATGGATGGAGAAAACTGTGCAAAGGCTATTGCTTTGGTAAGTAAAAATTAAATGCCCCTGTAACTTTCATAATAAAAGGGGCGTAATACGCCAAATTTTATATTATGAAACCAGTATCAATCGTATTTGTTCAAAACAAGAAAACAGTTCTTAGCTGATTATCTATCATTCTTTCATTTTGTGCATGGGCACAAACTTCATCCCCTGATTCATTGTATGTAAAACGAAATACTTTTTATCAAAATGGAAAGCGGATAAGTTTCAGGCAAGTGGTCACTATGTGTAAGCCTTATCCTGAAACACAGGAACGGATAAAAATAATTAAACGAATTCGTTTAATAAGATACCCGCATGCTATTTTCACAGCTTTATCATTGGGTTATGGTATAGGACAATTGGTAAACAACCAGGTCAATACCAACGCCATTGTACTAACCGGAGAAGGATTGATTAGTTATGCTGCTATCATTTTTCATGATAATTTGGAGAAGAAACAAAAAGCAGAACTAGCTAAGTTGTATAATCAAAACCAGTAAACACAGCCGGGGAAATAAATCCATTAATTGGTACTAATTATTAGCAGCCTGATCAATTGAATAAATCAGCGCTAATACAAAAGGAATCATGATAAGAAATGAAATAAACAGAGGTTTCCAAATGGTTTTCTTTTCATAGGCATCTTCATTGGGAAAATGTTTCTTAAAGAATACCTCACCCAATACAATACCTCCACCCAAATTACATAAAAAGGAAAGTGCCGTTTGTGGCTTAGCAGGTATGTTTACTATAACAATTGTCAATGCCGTATAAAGTATAGCATAAAACAATACTTTATTGGCTTCGCTTCGTTTACCGGAATCCTTCAGGTTTTGCATTAATAACACCGCGCCAAAAATAGCAGAGAAGAAAACAGAGAAAAATACAATGGCTTGTTTTGAATATATTTTAGGTAATATTATTTGTTGTTTGTTCCAATAAGCTTCGCTTGCATTTTGTTCGCGTGTGTTGTCGTTTTCCATTATTATGTCTTAAAAGTTGCGCGAATATAATATTCTGTTCCTTGTAAATAATTTATTATACTTGGCTGTTTAATATAAATGCAGCGCCATGAACAAAAAACTTAACTTATTAGATAGCATCATGCTTATTATGGGCAGCATGATTGGCTCAGGTATATTCATTGTATCAGCCAGCATGATGCGTGAGTTGGGTTCACCCGGTATGCTTATTGCAGCCTGGCTGGTTACTGCTTTGCTTACTATAATGGCGGCTTTAAGTTATGGCGAGCTGGCAGCTTTAATGCCTAAAGCAGGCGGACAATATGTGTATTTAAAAGAGGCTTATTCGCCCTTGTTTGGCTTTTTATATGGCTGGACCTTATTTACGATTATACAAACAGGAACCATTGCTGCGGTAGCTGTGGGCTTTGCCAAATTCACTGGTGTAATATTTCCGGTATTCAGTGAAAAGAAAATACTGTTTTCCCAGGTTATAACCAACTCTTATACGTTTACCATCAGCACTACACAAGTATTGGGAATAGCACTGATTGCACTGCTAACTTTATTTAATTTTGGTAAAGTAAAGCAGGCTGCTTTACTACAAAATATTTTCACCATGAGTAAAATAGGCTCATTGCTCTTTATCATTTTTGCAGGCTTGTATTTTATTTTCACTAATCAGCCGGGTGAGGTTATTGAGTATGCTCCATCAGTGACTTTAAACATACCCTCATTTAGCATTGTTGTTTTTTCGGCAGCATTAGTAGGTTCTATTTTTAGTGCCGATGCCTGGAATAATATAACTTTTACAGCAGGTGAAATGGATAACCCTAAACGTAACTTACCTTTATCGTTAATTATTGGAACTGGTGGTGTTTTATTGTTATATATTATTATTAATTTTATTTACATCAATGCTTTAAGTATACCTGAAATTCAAAATGCACAACAAGACAGGGTGGGTACTTTATTGCTTCAGAAAATATTTGGCGATAATGGTTCTATTATAATGGCTGTTCTAATTATGGTATCTACTTTTGGTTGCGTAAATGGTATTATTTTAAGTGGTTCAAGGGTATATAAAGTAATGGCTGACGAGGGTTTGTTTTTTAAACAGGCATCGCAATTAAACAAAAACAATTCCCCACAAAAAGCATTGGTTTTTCAAGGTGGTTGGGCCGCACTGCTAGTGCTTTCAGGTTCGTATAACGACTTATTGGATTACGTGGTTTTTGCCGTTCTGTTGTTTTATATATTAACAGTGGCAGCGGTATTTATATTGCGCAAGAAACAACCACTCGCAGAAAGGCCTTATAAAGTATTTGCATATCCTTACCTGCCTGTTTTATACATTGTAATGGCACTTATTATTTGTGTTAGTTTACTTGTTTACAAAACGGCATTTGCCTTTACAGGTTTATGTTTTGTATTGGCAGGTATACCTATTTATTACGCTATTAAGAAGAAGTAAGTATTACTTATTTTTTCTTCCAGCTCAGCAAAGCCGATACACCAAACGGAAAACTTATTTTACGTTTCAGCAATATGTTTTCGCTTAAGAACATATAGTATAAAACCGTGTTTAAAAATCCTAATGTAAACATAGAATGATCGCTTCCTGAACCATCACGTTTAAATAATTTAGGAAATTTGTTACTTAATGAACGTACTAACCATATAGGAATAAATAACCATGAGTTAAAGTAAGTGAGGTATTGTATTTTTCCACTCTTACTAAACAGCTTACTTAGTTCATTGGTTTTGTATCTTCTGAAATGGTGATTCACTACATCGTGCTGGCTCCACAAACTCATGAATGCAGGCACAGTTACAAAAACAAAACCTTCCGGTTTACAAACTCTTGCCATTTCATTAACGGCTAACTGGTCGTCTTCTACATGTTCTATTACATCAAAAGCACAAACCAAATCGTATGTATTGTCTGCAAAATGCAGTTCCAATATGCTTCCTTGCTCTATATCAATCTGTAGTTTTTCCTTTACAAAATTAAAGCATACTTCGTCATACTCTATTGATTTTACTTTACCAAACGATTCCAACATAACAGAAGTAGCTCCTGTTGCTACTCCAACATTTAAAATGTTTAAATCGGTTCTACCCGGATATAGCTTTTGAATGTGTGACTTTAAAATCTCCAAACGGGCAGTAAACCACCAATTGCTGCGTTCTAGTTCATAATACTCTTTATAGTATTGGGTATCCATTAGTTATTAAAGTTTATAGGTGTTAGGTAATTGTTGTTTTTTAAAATAAGTAAGTCGTTTTGGTCATATACTTTGCTATAATGTAAAGTATCATTTTCCACTTTTTTTACAACTGCTTTAAACGCTGTCAGGGTAAGCGGAAAAGTAGTGCTTCCTTCTTTAATGATTAAAATTAAATCTGCATTTTGAATACCCGGAAAAGTATAGATAGTATCTCTGAAAGCAATATGGGGTATCAATGCAGTGCTGGCACTTACTTTTGCATCAGCCGGAATTTTATTCAGTACGTTGTGCATGTCCAACACATCAAAACTTTGTTTATAATGGCGTGCATCAAAAAAGTTAGCTTGTACTTTATCATAATAAACAGAATAACGGTGGTCTAGTGAGGCTACAGTAGAACCAAATGCTAAAAGTACAAAAATCAATGCATATCTTGCTTTGTGTGCTAATGTTTCATTTTCAATAAGCCAAGTATACAATGCAAAGGTAATTATAGGCACAAACTCTATGCTGTAATGGTAATTTAAACCCCATTTCATAGGGTCGGTATTAAATAACTTTTGCGCGTATATGGAAATAAGCATAATTAAATACTGTGGCTTTAAAAACAACGCAAAGCCTCCTGCCAGCAATACATAAAAATGCAGTTCTGTTTTAATTGCAAATGTTCTCGGATCAGGGTTATTACTTTCAAACAGTAAGGTAATAGCAAACTGAAACCTGGTCAAAATGGTTTTAATAGCTTCCGCAGGATTTTTACCTAATACATCAAAGGAGAAATGAATATAGTTATTGCCTGTTGGTGATAAGGCAGGAATAATAAAACTAATCATAGAGAAAAAGTAAACAAGGCTAATACCTGCAAATGCAATGGCTCGTTTTATCTGTACTTTATCTTTCCTGTTTTGTACTACTAAACCTATATTGATAAATAGTAACCATAAACCCATTATTTCTTTACAAATAATAATAAGCACAAAGAATACTATGGTCATTTTTATATTTCGTTTATCAAAAAAATAAAAATACCAGGGTACCAGCATTGCACCCATTACACTGCTATGGTAATCGAAAGAAAGGGCTGAGTAAATACCCCAAATGCTGTAAAAATGAAACAAGGCATAGTTAGGTAATGCAGACCCCACTGCTGCTTTTGATTTAAAGTATTTGTAAGTACCAAAACCACCTAAGATAACGGCTGCAATTTGTGCTATTAATAAAGTGGCATTACCAAAAATAAAACTCAGAGGTGAAAGCAAAACAACCATTAAATCAAAGTGATCGCTTAACTGATTACGCGGACTAAAAATGGGTACAAGCAACAAGGAATAATTTGGCCTTAGGTTCCTGTAATCGTACATAGCATGGTTATGCAAACCTAAATCCAATGAGTATGTTCTGAAATTATAATGGTTAACCAATGATATGGAACAAAATATAATGGCAAAAAATCCCATTATCATATAAGCTATTTTATGTTCGTTGGTTTTAATTTTCATTGACTAATTTATAATTAGAAACTATGGCAATAGATATAACAATAGAACTCCAAAACAAATAATTGTATGGCACTAAAGCAAATGCAAACACAATAGTCAGTAATGTTTTCAAGGCTAATAAATGTAAAAATTGGGGTTTAACTGTTTTATGTTTTTTAAACACCAGATAAGCTAAACAAACAATGCTTATGATAATGGCTATAAACATAATATGTTTGTGTAAATCAACCCTGGCCGGCAAAGGTGCATTGCTTAGTGAATATACCCACGAGGCAAAACCCAATCCCTGGAAAAGCTGAAAGGGGTTATCTGTTTTAGGCTGCCAGTCCTGCCCGTCCCATTCACCCAAAGTAGCTATGTCATATGACTTGGCTCCTTCGGTAAAAATGCTCCAGTCTCTGCTTAAAAAAGGAATAATATAACATATACTTACAGCTACCAATACAAATACAACTTGTAATATTGTCTGTTTTTTATTGCTTAACCATTCTATTAATAAGGCAACAGGCAAATAAAATATAACTACGTATCTCGACAACAAAGTAGCGGTTAATGAAAAACCACGTCCAAGCAATGAATTGTTATTGATAAAAATACTTAACAGGAAATAATAAGCGGCTATTAATAACTCTACGGTATGTGCCAGTTCGCTTGTTTGTTTAGAGCAGATAAAAAACAATACAATAAAAGGCAATAGTAGTTTTGTTATTATGTTGACAGTTGAATGCACTTGCTTTAATAATTGCCCGGCATAAATAAAAAAGCTTAATAGATAAGCAACAAAAGGTATCCAGCGAAAATCTATCTGCAATACTTTAGCCAATACAAACGGAAACCAGTGAAAGGGCAAATAATTGGGTGTCCAATTGCCATAACCCAAACCCGGAGCTTTTGCATATACCCATTCATTGTTTAAAAATCGTTTTACATATACTTCGTTTAAGTAAGGAATTATATCCGATTTTTTGATGTCGATTGGATTATTGGTAAAAATAAAATGTGCCCATAAACAAAAGCCTATACTCAATATAGCCAAAGACAGGTATACTTTATATTTATTTTGTTTTTCAGCGTTCACATTTCCCGTATTATTCAGTGGTTCCTTTACCAGAGGATAATAAGCTATAGCCAAACCACAAAGGGTAAAAACAAGGGGCGCAGCAATAAAATCGAGTTGTTTTTTGAAGAAAAAAAACACCAATAGCTCTACTAAAAATAAAGCATATATCACTAATCCTGTCTTATTAATTTTACTACTTGTTGGCATACGGTACTGTTCTACTCTTCTTGCTTATCTCCTACCGTTTCTATCAAACCATCATCATCAATATAAATACTATCGTTAACAATAGTATCACTTTTAATAATGTAGCTTTTAGCTATGCCGCTAATGTTTATCTTAAAATTTAAACCAACGGTATCATCGGGTATAATTAAGTTGCGTACCAACATTTTATTGGTAATAAACTGAAAACTCCTTTCCATGTATGGTTTTAAAGTACCATCTTTTGCGAACTTATACATAAATCCTTTCGGACTTGGAATAATGCTGGCTAAATACAGCGCTTCGTTCAACGTTAGCTCTGCCGGACTTTTTTGGAAGTAGAAGCGTGTTGCCTCACCTATACCATATACATTAGGACCCCACTCTATTAAGTTAAGGTACACTTCAAACATACGCTCTTTAGGAACTACATGATTGTTTTCTAAAATGTATACGAGCAATATTTCTTCAAGTTTACGCGCCATTGTTTTTTCGCGTGTCAGGAAAACATTTTTAACTAACTGCATACTTATAGTACTTGCACCGCGTGCAAATTTTCCTGCTCTTATATTCTTGGCAATAGATTGGCGAAAAGCTTCATTCACAAAACCTCTATGGTACATAAACGAAGGGTCTTCTGTAGTTAAAATAGCTTTTTTAATAAATGACGATATTTGGTCGTAAGGCACATAATTTGGATTTTCAGGACCCACCATAAACGAGCGTTGTGGCCTGCCTCTTTCGTAAGGTGTATGTAAAAAGCTTCCATTCAATTTTTCTAAGTTAGCTTGTCCGTACTGTGTAATGTGTAAATTATCTTTATCAATTTCGCTTTCAAAAACCATTTCATCAGGCTTATGAATGTCTAATTTAAAATCAAGTTTGTAAGTAAAACTCCCACTGGCTTCCATACCTTGTATATGGCTAAACAATGCACTTGGCAATGACTGGATAAAATCCTGCGCAAGCGTTTTTTCTGTTCGCACATTCATGGAAACAATGTACTTATCAAAAAATTTATAAAATATGTTTTCCTTGTTACGGGGAACTCTTTTAACCTGATCATCATCATCCGGGCGTTCTTCCAGTTTAAAATACGGATGGAACTTTGTTTGGTTAAAAGTTACGGTAGTGCTGCTGTCCAATGACAGGAAATTGGTACCAAACAAATAATGATATGTAATATCAGCATGATTGATTATTACATCGGTTTTAGCAATACGTTCGTGGTTAATCAATAAATTATCAATAGCCGCAGCCCCATCTATTTTTAGCTCTTCATTACTAAATTCAAAACCATCCAATTGAAAGCGTACTTTATTGAATGCAGTCATTAAACCGAAACGTTCATTCAAATAGGGAATAATAACCATTTCCGAATCTACCCGTTCTATGTTTAAATCGGCCTTGCGTTCTTTTGTTTTTGCCGTTCCGCTAATACGCCATTTCTGGGTTTGAAAATTATCGATAACTATAATTTTACTGTCAAATACCTGGTTATTGAGTGAAAGCTCATTAACAGCTAAATCCAAGTGTTTATCATTGTCTACTATTTTCAGGCTAAGTTGGTCAACCAATACATTATTGGGCACTTGTGCCAGCAAACGCGATATTAGTTTATAAACTACTTTGGCATAGTTTATTTTACTATTTGCCTTATCGGTATCCTCTTTGTCTAAAGTATCTTTCTTACTTAAAAAGTTATCAAAGTTTTTCTCATCACCCTTTTTTACCAATTGAATATAACCACTCTTCAAACTCAAATCTTTAACACGTACTTCGCCTATAAACAAATACCAGAAT
>CAYTWI010000004.1:0-73499 GCA_964442045.1 uncultured Bifidobacterium sp. | reverse complement strand
GTTGGTACAGGGCCAATACCAGCACCTTTTATCCAAGCAATACTGTTTTATCTACCGTCAACTGGTACCATATAGTATTGGTAAAAAAAGGAACCAATGCTAAGTTTTATGTTAATGGCACTATGGTATACGAAACCAACAATGCACTATCAGCCACAGTGGCTAGTATAAGCAGGTTGTTTGGCGATGGAGCATCGGCCGGTGCTTTGGGAACCTACGACCAGATAAAAGTATATACCCGCCAGCTAAACGATTTAGAAATACAAACCATATATAAAAATATAGAATTACTGAGTGTGGCTGCCGACCCTTTTGCCTGCCTTGGAGGTGGTGCACGTATGGAGGCTACTTTTACAGCAAATAACTTAAACTACCAATGGTATAAAAACGGATTGGCACTCATCAATGGCAGCAAATACACAGGTGTAAATACCGACTCCTTATGGATAAGTAATGGTGTGGTGGCTGATAGTGGTAACTATTATGTTGTAGCATCAAATCCTGGAGTGCATGCCTGTATTAATTACCAAACCGACAGCATTTATTTTGAAGCAGGTACACCGGCTATCAATACCGGCTTATTGCATGCGTATAATTTTAACAGTAGTTTATTGGACCAGGTAGGTACTAACCATGCAGTAGGTACCGGTATATATGCGGTAGGTAACAGGTTTGCTAGTAATGTAGGAGCGGGGCTTAATTTAACCAATATGGGTAGCTCAGTTCCTATAACAGGCGTAAACAGAGATACCATTTCCGTTTCGTTATGGTTTAACGGTGCAGGCACTGCGGTAAACAGAGTGCTTTTAAGTCCTGCTTCAGGCAATGCACGCCATTTAAAAGTGGGTACTGACGATGTAATAGGTTTTGTAAACGGTACCGGTGTTTTTGTTCCTTCAAAAGCCAAATTAAGTGTTTCTACCTGGACGCATATAGTAATAACCAAAGTAGGTTTAAATCAAAAAATATATGTAAACGGAATATTGGTTTTAAACAGCAATAACTCCTTCTCCAATAACAATGCGGTAAATGCATTAAGCATATTTGGTTTTGGTCCGGGTAATACAGATAAAGCAGCAGGTTTGTTAGATGATGTAAGAATATATGGCAAAGAACTAACGCAGTCAGATATAAACGGACTATACAGGTACTTTAACTTTAACAAGCAACCTGTTAATACAGTTGCTTGTAATACATTCAGCAATATAAAACTGATTGGTGGTGTTGAAAATACCAACGAAACGCAATACCAGTACCAATGGAAAAAAAATGGTGTGGCATTGAGTAATGGCAGCAAATACAATGGTGTAAACGATGATAGCTTACTGGTAAACAATGCTTCGTTTGCCGATACCGGAAGTTATACACTGGAAGTTTCATCGGTTTTTATACCATGTATGAAATGGGAAAGCAATGCAGCCAATATTATAATAAATACTGCCAGCCTAATGGCTGATAGCTTAAGGCTATACTATAAGTTTAATGGCAATGTTACCGATTACAGCGGACGCAATGTAAGCAGTACTGCCAACAACGTAACTTATACTACAGGTTTAAAAACTGCCAGCAATGCAGCCATTAACTGCAACGGAAGCAGTACTTACATAAGTAACACCAATGTAATACCAACCGGTACTACACGCTTAACTATATCAACCTGGTTTAAAACCAGTGCGTTTGGTGGTATAATAGGTAACAGTAGTACATTGCCAACGGGTATTGCCACTAATTTCCATCCGGTTATTTATGTGGGAACAGATAACAAGTTAAAAGCCAAATTTAACAATGGTAATACCACACCTATGTCGTCAAGCGCTATAGTAAATGATAATGTTTGGCATCATGCAGCCATTAGCTTAAATGGTGCTACACAAAGCTTGTATTTGGATGGAGTATTGGTAGCTACCGTATCAGGTACTACTCCGGCCATACAAACCAATTTTACTATAGGAACTTCATTTACTACCGGCTGGCAAATGGCTTTAAGTGGTTGGTATTATTTCCAGGGTGCTATAGATGAAACAAGGTTTTACAATAATGTATTGTCAGCCGAAGAAATAGCCCGCTTATACCATACACATGGTTTTAGCAGTGTTGGCAATATGCAAATGAATGTATGTAAAAACAACAGTGCGGTTTTACAATCAAACGCAGCGGGTACCGGTATAGCTTATCGCTGGCGTAAGAATGGTGTGCTGTTAAGCAATAGCAGCGCCTTGAGCGGAACAGATAGTAGCGCACTTGTATTTAGTGCATTCAGCGTAAGCGATACCGGGCGTTATACGGTAGAGATAGCCAATAATTGTTTAACCCTGGTGTCTGATACCGTAAGGGTAAATATACTGAACCCGGTTGTTATAACCGCCCAGCCTCAAAATGCAAGTACCTGTAATGGTGGTGTGGCTGCTATAACAGTTGGTGTGCAAGGAAGCAATCTTTTTTACCAGTGGAAAAAAGCAGGTGTTGATTTGGTAAACAATGGTACTACCATAACGGGTGCGCAAAGCCAAACCCTTACTTTAAGCAATGTAAGCGCAAGCGATACCGGTTTATATTACTGTGTAATCAATAACAGTTGCAATACAGATTCAAGCATAGCCGTTCGTGTATCGTTAAACAGTGGTTTACAGTTATTACAACTACCTGTGCCTACCACCGCCTGCCAAAACCAAAGCAGCTATTTATTTGTGCGTGCTTCTGACCTGGGAGCTAATTATACCTGGAAGAAAAACGGAAATAGCATAGCAGGCAGCAATAACGATACCTTGTTTTTTACCAATACACAGTTAAGCGATAGCGGACAGTATAGCGTTGTGGTAAATAGCTTATGTGGTACTGATTCAAGTACCAATGTTAAATTAACCGTAAACAAAGCTACAGTTATTACCACACAGCCTGCTACCAACACAACTGTTTGCAGTGGCAGCAATGTAACATTAAACATAATAGCCGATGGGGTGGGCCTAACTTACCAATGGCGTAGAAATGGTATTGATATAAGCTCGGCTACCGGCAATAGTTTAAACTTAAACAACTTACAGGTAAGCGATAGTGGTAACTATACCTGTTTGGTTACAAGCGCCTGTGGCAATATAGTTTCCAATACCGCCAGGTTAAATATAAACCAGGCTAACCAGATACTCACCCAGCCACTGGCTTTACAAAACAAATGTACAGGCAACAATGCCATACTATGGGTAAGTGCTGCCGGTAATAATATTACCTACTTATGGAAACGAAATGGGGTAAGCATTAGCAATAGCAATAACGATACCTTGTTCAGGAACAATGTAAGCATAGCCGGTGATTCAGGTGTTTATACCGTTGATGTATCAAGCACAACCTGCCCGACAGTAACATCAAGCCAAGCCAGGTTAAACATTAGTGTGGCAACAGCCATTGTTACACAACCAACTAATAAAGTAGCATGTGCAGGCAAACCTGTTCAATTTGTAATAGTAGCCAATGGAAGTAATTTACAATACCAATGGCGTAAAAACGGAACGGATATTAGCAGTGCAACAGATGCCAGTTACAGCATTGCTAATTTTGCTTTAGCCGATACGGGTGTGTACTCATGCGTAGTTACAGGTAGCTGTGGTACACCTGTTGTTTCTGCCAATGCCACACTATCATTAAGCGTTCCAATTGCTATAACTAACCAACCCGTAACACCCGTTAAAGTGTGCAGCAATGCCAACTCATACGTTAATTTAAATGTAACAGCAACAGGCAGTGTATTGGCTTACCAATGGTTTAGAAATGGTAATCCGCTAAATAACCAAACCAATGTTATAACAGGTGCTACCAGTAGTAATTTATCAGTAGCCATTAACTCGGTAGGTGCGGGTAATTATACCTGTAAAGTATATGGCGCTTGCGATACTTTAACTTCTGCCATCAGCGAAGTATCATACTATGCTGCTTCGCAAATTATAAACGAGCCTGTTTCGGCATCGGTATGTGCAGGGTCAACTGCGGTGTTTAAAGTAAAAATAAGCAGCGATGGCATCAGCAGTTACCAATGGATGCGCAATGGTACAAACCTGCCGGCTAACCCAAGGTATAGCGGTATTAACAGCGACTCTTTGGTTATAACGAATGTAAACGGAAGCGATTTAGGTAACTACTCACTTATATTTACGGATGTATGTAATGTACAGTATTTCTCCACACCCGCTAATTTAAGTATGTCAAACGGTATAGCTATTGTAGCACAATCTGCGGCAACGGTAGGTATTTGTGCCAATAACAACGGACTGTTATATGTACAGGTAAACAACAGTGACGCTACTTACCAATGGAAAAAGGACGGAACCAATATACCCAATGCTACCAACGATACTTTGTTGCTGAACAATGCAAGCACGGCAGATAATGGCTCGTATACCTGCGATATAACCAGTACCTGTGGTAATATAACTTCAGTTGCTTCGGTAGTAAGTGTAAGCGCAGTACCAACACCCACCATTACCCAAAACGGTAATACCATGAGCACCCAAACATTTACTACTTACCAATGGAAAAAAAATGGGGTAAGCATAAACGGAGCGCAAAGCCAAACCTATACAGCTACCGAAAGCGGTACTTATTCGGTAAGTGTTAGCAATGGCAGTTGCAGTGCTACCTCAGCCGATTTCAACTTTACTTATGTAGGCGTTAACGATGTTCGGGTAAAAACAAGCAGCATTCAGGTTTATCCAAATCCATTCCAGTCTATTTTACAAATAGTAGCTACAGGCAAAGCAAGCGATTGGGTAGTGGAATTGTATTCAGTTACAGGCGTACTTTGTAAGAGCATTAACCTTGCACAAGCAACGGTTTTGGATGTAGCTGATTTAGCTACGGGTGTATATATAGTAAAAGCCACCAACAGCCAAAACGAAAGCATTACCTTAAAAGTAATTAAACAATAAACAACAATGAAGCCTATGAAAAAGCCCCGACAATAATTTGTCGGGGCTTTTTACTTTTATGTTATAAAGGAGAGTTGCAGCCTTTATTGGTATGCTTCACCAAGAAGGGCGGAAAAGTATAAGTAGTCTTTATTTTTTGTAAAAACTATTTTACAGCCCCCGGATAGGCATTTTAAAGTTTTTAAGAGCATACGGGAGTTCCTATGTACCCATAAATTTTTCAAAATGGCTATACAGGAGTTACTATATGCCCATTTTTTTTCTGAAATGCCCATATAGGAGCTCCTATGTGCCCATATTTTTTTCAAAATGCCTATATAGGAGTTCCTGTATGGCCTTAAATTTTCTGAAATGGGTATACAGGAGTTGATAGATAGCCTGAGAGCTTTTTGTCCATGGTTGGTGTCCTCACCAACCATAGGTTTAGCGATTGGTGAGGACACCAACCGCGGGCAGAATAAAATTATTTAAGTCTTTAATCCATAATAAGAAATTTGCTCTGATTCTTCCTGGGAAGCTATTGGTAAAAAAATCTGTAAGTTCTTCTAGAGAGAATTTTATGCCTTTATCAATATGTTTCTGATGAACTTCTTTTGCAAAGCCTAGAAAACCTTCAGATAATTGATCTGGCGGTTGAAGGATTTCTACTTGGGATACGATTTTCATATCTGGGTAAATGCTAATTCGATTTATTTTGATTATTGTAAATTATATGTACACTTTTTAAACTATCTATTGAATGTTGCAAAGATTTAGTTTGTATTTCTAACTTGTCTATGGTAGATTGTTGTATAATTGACTGAATTGTTGTATAAATAGAAATAAGTCCGCCAATGAAAGCAATAATTGTCATCGGTTTAAACCACTTTACTTGTAGTTTAGTTTGTCTTAGTGTCCATAAAGCTTGTTCGTCAGACCGTAATTGTCTATCATTATTTATTTTGTCTTGCTTTGCTTTATTCTCTACGTATAACAAATACCCACCACTATTAATAATGTCTATTCCTTTTTGGGTAATTTTTAATTTATATCCTCCATTTTCATGTAGATCAGCAATACCTTCATGATATAATTTATCACAAATTTTTTGTGACATATGTATTACTTCATTTTTTGGAGGAGTATCATCTAAATCAGTAATGTCACCTACAATAGAATATATGTCTACATACCTAGGTGATGCGTCAGATAGTTTCTCCAATACAATAGAGATAGTCTTTAAGTATAATTGTTCTGTCATTGGCTTTATTTAACCTATAATAATGTTTATCTATTCAAACATACCCATTATTTCATCAATCTTAAATCAAAAATCATCATCAGGTATTATTTACACTTACTCAATTGCAACGGCAACATTTTTCCTGCGTCTTCTATGTTGTCATATCCATCCTGCAAATAGTCTTTATAAACCCACCGGCCTTTTTGTTTTTCCAGGTGTTCTTTTATGTTGGTAAAAACAGGTATGGTATCGCCTGCTGTAAAGTCAAAGGCACCTTCGTGTACGCCAAACTGTTTTAAGAGGGTCCATTTGTTCTTGCACAGGGAATATATTTTGCAGCTGTTTACGCGGCTATAGTCTAAGTAGTCAACTACCAGCGCTATTTCATCTTTGCCATCTGCATTGTTGTCGCCAATGTTCAGTAAGCAATAAAGTCCTTGTGCAGTACTTAATGATAGAGTATCTGTATTGTTTTTGTTCAGCGTTAAATATACATGGGCTTCCTGCCTGTAAAACCATTCAACTACAGTATCCCATTCATTTTGAAAAGGGTCGGCAGCATACTCAATTTCACTCTTTGTAAGCCCTGAATAATTATGCTGAAACAAGGTATCCTTTTTACCATCACCGTCAAAGTCGCCAACAGTAAACAGTTTGTCTAAAGGATGCAGTTTAACATCATCGGTTATTGCTTTGGGTGTTGAGGTTTGTTCCACTTGTTTTTGTGGTTGCCCGTTGCAGCTTATAAGTAGTATAGCAAACAGATAAAAGATTTGTCTGGCGGTTTTCATCAATCCCAAATGTAACAAAAAGGTTTTGTTTTGTATATGGGTTGGTGTCCTCACCAACCATAGGTTTAGCGATTGGTGAGGACACCAACCGCGGACAGCAAATCAAAAATCATCAATCAGGTACTATGAAGCCGTTGTTGGTATTCTTTCCCCTCAACTTATTAATGTCCGCTGAAAAAATTAAGCATGGTGGTTAATGCGGTGGCACTGTGCATACGTTCGCCATTGTCAAGCGATTCCTTAGCCATGATAGCCGCTCTTTTTCGCATGTGCTCTTCAAAGTAAGCAATGGCTTCCAGTAAAGTACTATTATCATCAGCCGTTAAACACCTGCTTAATTCCAATGCATCAAGCATAGCCATGTTTACCCCTTCACCAGCAAAGGGAGGCATTACATGGGCCGCATCGCCAATCATGGTGAGGTTAGGTTGGGCTTGCCAGGTTTGGTCTAAGGGCATACAATAAATAGGCCTTGGTATAAATGGGGTGGCTGTATTTTCAAACAGCTCATGCCAAATGGGGCTCCACTCGCTATAGGTTTGTTTAAACCAGTTAAGCACCTGTGTTTTATCATTAAAGTCTAAGCCGCTTTTACCAGCCCAGTTTTCTTCCGCCTTAAAGCTTATGTAAAAGCCTATTTCACCATTGCCTTTCTGGCCCATGAGTATATCTTTTTCATTGCCGAAGGCCATAATTTTTCCGCCATTAAGCAATGAAGTAATATGGGGTGCTGCGTTTTTGGCATCATATATATTGCCTTCCAGCATTAGTATGCCCGAATAAAATGGCTTGATGTCTGTAAGGTACGGACGTATTTTGGAGTTGGCACCATCAGCAGCAATTACTATATCAGCATATACATCGTTTTTGTTTTTAAAGTGTAATAACCAACCATCGTTTTGTTTATCCATAGCTATAAAATGACTATCCCACACCACGGTTTCAGGTTGTAATGATTCCAGTAATATTTTTCTTAAAACACCGCGGTCTATTTCAGGGCGAAAATGAGCATGCCCAAAGTTGTCGGCCGACTTGGTATCATGGCTGCTGAAAAAAACTTCAGCCTGTTCATTCATTATTTTCTCCCTGTCGGCTCCGGGCATGTAGTTGTTTTTAAATGCATCCAACAGGTTTGCCTCGGTAATGGCTGCCAGTCCCGACTCATCATGCAAATCGAGCGGAGAGCCTTGCACCCGGGCATTTTTATTTAAATCTCTTTCGTATACTTTTACGCTGGCTCCCTTTAATTGTAAAAGTCTGGCTAATGTTAATCCGCCCGGGCCACCGCCCACTATGGCTATTTGTTTATGTTGTAATTTCATTCCGTATTGTTATTTAACGGCACAAAATTATTGGGGCTTCAAGGTTGAAAATTGTATAAATCGGTCGTTTTTATTTTGCTTCAATTCTTTGGGCGATACGCCTGATAGCTTTTTAACTTCTTTTATAAAGTGCGATTGGTCGGCAAAGTTTTGCTGCGGAAACAGCTTGCCCTCTTTAATGTGCTGAAACGAAGCACGGAAACGAAGTATATTACAATATACTTTTAACGAAACACCAAACTGCCGGTTAAAGTAGCGGTTTATCTGCCTGCTGCTCCAAGCTACTTTTTCCGATAGTTCATTCACTGTCATGGTTCCGTTTGATCCATACAACAGGTCAAACAGTTTCCGTTTGCGGTTATCTAATTCATCAGGTAACAGCGATTGAATTTTGTGTGTAGCCTTTTTACAAAACAGCTCAAAGTTATGCAAATCGTTTGCCTCAAAGTTCCAGAAACCACCGGGTAAATGGATGGCATTATTCAGTAAGTCGGAAACGGTATTGTGTAGAATATATTCAATGGCAAGCAGCTTAAAGCTAATGGCAAACATAATGGTATTGCCTGCCAGTGTTGCCTGGTCGGCCTGCGTTTCCAAACCTGATAAGGTAACATGAAAAGGTTCTGTGGCTGATTGAGAGAAAAACAAATCAACCCTTCCATCCGGTAACACAACAATGTCTTTGGCCTGGTTTGAATGGTTATGTAACAACCAGAAACTTTCTACAAAGTCGGCCAGCGATTGATCAGGTTTAACCAGTTTATATTCAAAGTCGTTATACATTGTTGCAATGAATGCATCCAAACATACTTATTATTTTATAAATGTAAAATCATTATGTAGCTCAATGGCTATAACTTATTGGTGAAGCGCACTGATAAGGGCATGAAATATGTTTTTGTTTGTAGTTAATTTTTCTTAGTTGTAACGCCAATTATAACACCAAAATTTCCGTCAGTTTGTACCCATTGTTTTTCCGGTAAGTATGTTCTTGATACAAACCCATCCAGATACAATGCGTTTTTACACCCTAAGCTTTGGAAATATTTGGCAAAATCGTAAAAGTTAATGGCTGTCTTTGACATGGCAAATACCACTTTGTTGTCAGGCAGAATGCCGACACCATTTCTTATATTTAAATTGTTAGAGCCTTCTTTAAATGCTTCATGAATTTGTCCGTTAATAACCAACATAGGCCCTGATTGGGTTGCGTATTTAATGTTATTATTAGCTATAAAGTCAGTCGTTTTACAAATAGAAGGAACATTGTTTACAGTAATGTAAAAAACACCATTGGGCTTTAAATAAAAATTCCCGTTCCCGTCTGATGTGTCTAAAGGCGCAAGTATGTTTTTATTCTGAATAAATAACCCTTGTGGTGAAAAGTCAGTATTGAACATGCCACCATTCATGGCAAAAGTAAGTGTAAGTTTTTTGCTCTCTACATAAGTCTTTAAATGTTGAAGGCTTTTAAGAGGTTCTCCTTTATCGTCTTTCCAATACAGTTTTAAATCTTGTGTCCTTGTATCAACTGTGTATGTAAGAATCTGTTCATCAACAATATTTTTAGTTGCAGTAAAAGCTATTAGCCCTGCTGTCAACAGGAGCAATAAACTCAGTAATGTTATTTTTATTTTACGGTTCAATTGTTTATTGTTTGCAATATTGTTGTAATTCAAACATACCCATTATTTCATAAATGTAAAATCATTATGTAGCTCAGCGGCTAGAACTTGTTGGTGAAGAACACCAACAAGGGCGGAATTATTTTATGTTTAATTTTATATTACTGTTAGCTCCATAATGGGTAAGTACCGGTCTTTAATGCTTGTTTTCAATTGCCCTACTTTGATGAAACCAAACTTTTCATAAAAGGCTTGGGCATTGGGTTCCGAATCCAATACTATTTTTTTTGTTTCAGTCTTTTTTATCGTATCAATAAAATCATGCATCAGTAGTTTGCCAAAGCCACTGCCAATATATTCAGGCAGTACAAACAGGTTGTCAAGCTTAACGGTATCATTATCCAAATAGCAGTAAGCATAATAAGCAATAGTAGTATTGTTAATGACTAATTTAAATACCTGGTGGGTTTCAATATAGTTTTTAGCAATAGTCAATAACTCCGACCACGCGTCTATTTGCTCTTGCGTGTATCCCCAATAGGCTTTCGACTTTTTGGTGATGTTAGTCAAAATCTCATGGTCGTCTGTATTTACTTTTAGTATAGTCATAATTTACAATTAAGAAACTTGTTGGTGAATAACACCAATAAGGGCGGAATATTATTTCATAAATCACGAATCAAAAATCATCAACCAGGAAACACCTGAGTAATCCTGCTTTCCATTTCGGCAGCAATAACCCGCCCTGCTTCATCCTGTTGTTGCAGTTTTGCTATAATGTTTTTATAGCTTTCGTAATCTCTGTCCTGACTCAGTTTAAACACAGTGTCTATTTCTGTTATTTCTATTTCAAAAGCTACTATGTATGGTGTGGCTCTTTTTATAAAATCAGCGGGTAAGTTATCATAAATGGTGGTGGATGCTTCATTGTAGTTTTCAAAGTGCAGGCTTACCTTTCTCAATACACGGGCTAAGGCATCATCATCTAAAAACTGAATGGTTCCCTTTACATGCACGCTCATATAGTTCCAGGTAGAAGGAATGTGCGGGTTGCTGTACCAGGTACCACTTACATAAGTATGGTGGCCTGTGAAAACAGCCAGTATATTATTGTTGTGTACAAATGCTTTATGATGGTCCGTATCTTTCATGATATGGCCTCTTAAAAAACGCTTGCCGTTTTCTTCTTCAATAAACAGCGGTATTTGTGTGGCAATGGGTTTGTTTTCAGCATCGCATCCGCTTACAAATGCAAACGGATATTTAGCTATAAACTCCTTAATAATTTGCGGATTATTTTCTTTGTGGTGTGGCAGATTGTACATGTAAAATGTTTCCGTTAATTTATGATTGCATAGTTCTGAACTTTTTTCTGAATAAAAAACGAACAGTGTGCTAATCAATAAATTTTACAATTGCTTACTGATTGTCCATAGTTATTGTCCTCACCAACCATAGGTTTAGCGATTGGTGAGGACAATAACAGCGGGCATAAACTTGTTGGTGAAGAACACCAACAAGAGCGTAAAAAACCTCCATTTTATCGTTGGACTTATCTAGAAAATTCTCATTTACTGCTGTAAACGCCCTTTTTCGAAAGTTTATCCGCTTCAATTAAGAGGTTTTAGAGATGTAGCATGATTACTCCCAAATCAGAGACGATGACAAACCAAGAGAAGTGACATTGATATAGTCAATCAATCCCAAGTTGCCGCCATTCATGGAGTATAATAACGTAGTATTTCCGGCAGGACAGGTTACTTCTGGAGTTCCTGCAAACTGCCCAATAACAGAATCTGTCTGGCTATTATTGATATAGATGTTTACGTTTAAATTTGAGGCAACACGAATCGCATCAGGAACTAATGCTCCTCCGGGAGTTAAGGTGTAAGTTGCATAGTACGTATTCAAGCCTTCGTTCATGGCAGTTGCATAAGCTGATACTGTGTTTCCTCCGTCAAGAATAAGGCTAAATTCCCAAACGAATGCTCCGGCAAGGCTGTTTTGAGGCAATTCACTTTGCCATGATTGTAACTGTTGCAGTGCTTGCGTTGGAGTCAATTGTCCTCCATCTGATCCTGAATTAGTGGCCTCAAATCCTGCCACAATAGGAACTGATGGTGTAAACTGAGTGTACCAATCCTGAACGGGGTCATTATATTGACCACCTGCATAACATTGTACATTAAACCATGAAATGTTTCCACCATTGTTATTCACAAAGGTTTGCCATGACTGCCAACCGGAAACATTATTATACGGGGCAGCTGTTAGCGCTAAACCAACTTGAATAACTGCAAGTGTAACCTTTTGAACTGCAGGATCCATTGGGTCCAAGCCACCAGCTTGACCCCAATTTTCGGCATCAATATCAACACCGGTAATTCCACTATTCTTCAGGCTTACCAATACATTGTTCAAATTACTCGAATCCATTGCGGCCAGCGCACTGATTGCACTGTTCCCGATAGAGAAGAATATATTGGTAATGTTCGTGTTATTTTTCAGTTGGGTTAAACTGGATGCCCAATTTGCATCACCGGTATAATCACCGCTTGAGTTAAACATGGGATATGGGGGATCGTTGTATACAATACCTCCATTGTAACCATTCGGTCCACTTATAATTAACGTATTAACAGGAGTACCTGCGTAGTCTGAAATGTATTTTGTAACATTTGAAGAAGGATACCCCGAACGGGTATAAATTGCAATGATGTTATCCATAGTATAAAAATTTCCCTACTCATAAGGCTTTTCAGATACCGCCCTGTTTTTAAACTGTTACAGCCAGTCCGTTTTTTAATCCTTCAATACTTTGGCAAGCTCAGTGCTCAGGATGAAAGTGGGTTCTGCTCCACTTTTTATAAAGCTTTATGGGTACAAATTTGCAGTAATATAAAGGGCTGTATAAGAGGATAAATGCCTGTTTGTAAAAACAGTTATTTATACCCGTTATTGGGTTTTAATACAGATATTTAAACCTGTATATAGGCTTTGTCTGCGGTTAGTGTCCTCAACAACCATAGGTTTAGCAATTGGAGAGAACACCAACCACGGGCAGTAAATGGAAGGAAACCGCTGGCATAAGCTTGTTGGTGAAGAACACCAACAAGGGTGGGAAATAATTAATGTGCTAATCATTTATAGGGATATTAATTATGTTGAGCATCATGACAAGGTTTGCATACAGAAACAAGCCAATCAATAGGTTCCTTACCAATATTTCTTTTAGCATATCTCTTATGATGAACCTGTGTAGCGCGAGCACCACAATATACGCAGCGCCAGTTATCTCTTTTCATTACTACGTAACGCTTTCGTTGCCATGCATCGGATTTAAGATAGTCGTTTCTGTAATAATCACGTCTATTCTGACGACCCACTTCAAAATCCAACGTTTTAATTACAAATGCAGCTATTGCAAAGATTAATATAAGTATAGTTGCCATAGGTAAATTCAAACATACTTATTATTTCATAAATCATACATCAAAAATCATCAATCAAACGGAACCGTTATAGTTACTCTGGTGCCCGCAGGATTGCCATCAGTATGGTATAAGTCTTCATATACCACACCTATCTGTTGGTTACGTTCCGCGTTCAACAGCTCTAATCTTTTTTGTACGGCACCGGTAGAAAATGAAGCATGTTTACGGTGGCGTATTTTATTCAGCTCCATTGATTGCTGGCGACCTATACCATTATCGTATACTTCGCATACCAGTGTGTTGGGCAATGTACCTTGTTTAAAGCTTACTGTTATTTGCCTGTCGCTCCTTTTGTGCAACAAACCATGTTTAAAAGCATTCTCCACATAGGGTTGTATAATCATGGGAGGAATCATAATATGTTCTGCCTGTAAGTCGGGAGCTACCTGTAAGCTGTAGTTAAACTTCTCTTCAAAGCGCATGGCTTCCAACTCCAGGTATAGTTGCATGGCTTTTATTTCTTCATCCAGCGATATGCTTTTTTTGTTGCTCATGTCCAAATACAAACGCATCAAATCACTAAACTTACCGAGGTAACTGTTGGCCAGTTTTTTTTCGTTGGTTAAAATATATTCCTGTATGGAGTTAAGGGCATTAAATATAAAGTGCGGGTTCATTTGTATTTTAAGTGCCGATAGTTGTGAGGCCCTTAAGTCAATAGCCAGTTTGGCTCTTTCCCTTTCCAGCTTGTTGCGGTTGCTTATTATTTTTATGCGGTATAAAAAAAGCAAACTCACCACCAATATTAAAGCCATGGCTGCCAAGCTTACAAACCACCATGTTTGCCAGTAGGGCGCTGCAATGGTTATGAGGTTTGATTGTGCTATATCGCTTTCAATACCATCCTTATTAATTACCTTTACCTGAAAACGGTAAGTGCCCGGGGGCAATAAATTATACTTGGCTACCCGCTCCTTATACGATACATGGGTCCAGTTGGTATCAATACCAATTAAGCGGTAAGCATAATGTAATTTACTGCGGCTGCGTTGTGCTATACCTATATAGTAAAAATCAATATTGTTTTCGTTATAAGCTGCTTTTATATCCGCGTTGGTATTTACCAAAGCATTGTTAACCGATAATGATATAATATGGATACCCGGCTGGTGTTTAGGTGTAATTATTTTGTTTTGTTCAAACCATTGAAAGCCTTTGGAAGTAGCCAGGTAAATAAAGTTATCTTTTAAATGTATATCCAATACATCGTTACTGACTAACCCTTCTTCCCGTGTAAAATGAATTAGTTTTTTTTGTTGCAGTAAATAAGCCTGCACGCCTTTTTCGCCTGCAAACCAAATGGCATACTGGCTGGCTGCAATACACCTGTTAAAATTAGAAAGTAATCCATTACCTGTAGTAAACTGGTCAACAATTTTGTTTCCGTAATAACTGATAATACCCTGCTGTATAGTACTTATCCATACCTTACCATCAGGCGCTAATACAATATCAGTAGCATTAACAGGCCGCTTGTTTTTATCCAGCATTAAATCAACCTTTCCATTATGGTAACGGTATAAGCCATCTACATACGCAACCCAAAGGCTTGTGTCTTCATTGTTAACCATGCATGATGTGGTTCGCTGGCCTCTTAACATAGCCGCTGTAAGTATTTTATAGTTGCCGGAAGGGTCAGCAATTGTTTTTGTAAAGTTAAGGTATTTGCAAAAGGGCGATGAGCGGTCCTTATCATTACTCAGTACAAAAAAAGCTGCATAAGAAGTAGCCAGAAAATAGTTTCCATACTTGTCGAATGAATAATCTTTTACGGCCGAAAAATTTGAATAAGTATTTACATAACGTTTTGTTTTCAAGTCATAAATATAACTTTTAGAAGAGTAGGCATACAGACGGTTGTTTGTTTTATCAATGGACAATGCATCTATATCTTTGCTTTCTTTTTCCAGCCTAATGGAGTGTAATAACTGTTTTTTTTCGGTATCAAAAGTTACAATATTACCAATTCCGGAGGCCAGGTATAAAAGTCCATTCTTGTCTTCAACTATGCTGCTAACCCTGTCCGACCCCAGCAGAGAATTGCTGCTGTTCATTAACCATATATTTTTGGAGGGAATAACAAACACGCCATTTTTTAAGGTACTCACCCAGTAATTACCTTCCTTATCTTTAATAACCCACGACACCGCATTACCTTTTAAAACATGTGCGTACAGTTTCGATTTGTTTTTATCTGCACTAAATACATAAGCTCCATCGTAGGTTAAAAACCACCTGTCGTTTTCATCAAACGAAACAAAGTCAGTAAACAGGGCTTTATTACTTTTAATAGCATCGGTATTCAATGTATATTGTTTCTGACCATCAAAGGCATCAATACTAAAAATCTGATTTTTAATTTTCTTTATAAAATAAATGATGTCATCGTATTTGGAGTATTCAATAGCAGAGTATTTATGTTTTGCATGTCTAAGTTTACCATTACTGATATAGTAAACACTGTCGGCTGCAACTAATACATTACCCTTTTTGTCGGCTACAATGTTTACGGTAAACGGGAAGAATAACTGCTTAAAACTATTAAGCGTTTGTGTTTCAAAATTATAATAGTAAATAGGGTTGTTAATGGAAATAATCCATAACTGGTTTTTGTTATCGAAACAGTAGCGCGGAAAACTCGATTTATAAACCTTTTCAAAAGGTTCAAACAGTTTTAAAGAGTCATTTTCAATATAGAATATTTGCCCGGCAAAATTAATACACCATATACGCCCTTTGTTATCCTGTATAAAATGCGAAAACGATTTACCCCTTTGTTGGTTACTGTAATAGTTTTTCATTTCAAAACCATCAAAACGGCATACCCCATTATCAGTACCAAACCACATATAACCCTTGTTGTCTTCAAACACGCTATATACCTCCATACTGGGCAAACCATCTTCATCGGTTAAATGCCACATATAAGGCTGCTGCGCCTTTACCGGTAAACAGGTACCAATAAGTAAACAAAAAAAACAGGCTGCCTTTACTAGTAATTGCATAAAACAAATGTATTCATTTATGGTATTTATTGTATAGGGCAGGGGCTTGCAGTAAACTTTGTCCATGGTTGGTGTCCTCACCAATCGTTCAACTTATGGTTGGTGAGGACACCAACCACGGGCAGTAAATGGAAGGAAACCGCTGGCATAAGCTTGTTGGTGAAGAATACCAACAATGGCAATAATTTGGTGAACAATTCAAGCAATTTAACCATTCAACCAATAACTTATAAACCTACATAACCGATACATTGAAACAACCATATTATTTCTTTTATTTGCATTTTTTAAAATACCTTAATAAAGTACAAACTATATGAGAAAGAAGATTATAGCCGGCAATTGGAAAATGAACAAAACCTTTGACGAAGGAATGGCATTGGTTTCAGAATTAAGCAATATGGTAAAGGATGAGTACCATGGCAGTGCTGAAGTGGTTATTATTCCTCCGGCATTATACATTAACTCGGTAAGCCGTATGCTGGCCGGTTACAATAATATAAGCTGTGGTGCACAAAACTGCAGCAACCATGTAAGTGGTGCTTACACAGGCGAAATAAGTGCAGCTATGGTAAAAAGCTGTGGCGGTAAATATATAATTATAGGCCATAGCGAACGCAGGCAATACTTTGGCGAGCACAACGACTGGCTGGCTAAAAAGATTGATGCTGTTTTGGCCGAAGGCTTAAACCCTATTTACTGCGTGGGCGAAACTTTAGAAGAACGCGAAGGCAACAAGCACTTTGACGTGTTAAAACAACAAATAAGCGAAGCTTTGTTTCACTTAAGCCCGGCCCAAATGGCTGAGTGTGTGGTGGCTTACGAACCTGTTTGGGCTATTGGTACGGGCAAAACTGCCAGTACAGCACAAGCACAGGAAGTACATGCTTTTATAAGAAACCTGTTAAAAGATAAATTTGGTGAGGCTATTAGCAATAATATTACCATTCAGTACGGTGGAAGCGTAAAAGCCGACAATGCAGCCGAACTATTTTCTGCCCCAGATATTGACGGTGCATTGGTAGGCGGAGCCGCTTTACAAAGCAGAAGTTTTGCCGATATTGTAAAAGCAATGGCTTAAAATACTCCTATTGGGTAAAAAGGCGTAATATAAATTCCTGATTTGTAGTGGATAAAAAAATATTAAAAAAAATATTTGGTCTTTAAACTATAAATCTTACATTTGCCAACCCAAAAATGGCCCGTTCGTCTATCGGTTAGGACAAATGGTTTTCATCCATTAAAGAGGGGTTCGACTCCCCTACGGGCTACCAAAGAAGGTAACAAAAAAAGACTTGCAGCCATGCAGGTCTTTTTTGTTTTAAACCAAGTTTGTCAATAGCGGATTGTAGAAATACTCATTCCTTTGCTTTTGCTCCTCCACAGCTTTTTTGCCCTGCTCGTTTATCCTGCATGCATAGTCGTTTTAAATGCTTGTGCACGCCTTAACTATTTTTCTTTCATGCTATCTGCTTGTTTTACAGAGTTACCTGATTGAAAAGCCAGGCGTTTTTGCACTTCAGGAATTATGTAACTAATTAAAATTTAAGTGTAACTGTTTGCCAATGCTTATGGTATTAATTGCGTCCCGCAAAAAAGGAGGCATTTGATGAAATTATATATAAAATATATGGTGAGCCATTGTTGCAAATTAATGGTTAAAGAAGAGTTTAATAAGTTAGGGATTAAAATATCGCGGATAGAGTTGGGGGAGCTTGAAGTGCAGCAAAAAATATCAATGGAGCAATTTGACAAAATAAGAGCCTCATTGCTTAAAAATGGCCACGAACTAATGGAGGATAAAAAGGCCATACATATTGAGAAAGTAAAAAATGCTATTATTGAAATGATACATTACTCTGACGAACCTCCTGAAGAAAATTATTCTGAATACCTGAGCAAAAGGCTTGCGTGTGATTATACTTATTTAGCCAATTTGTTTTCGGAAGTAACGGGTACTACCTTACAACAGTTTATTATCATCAATAAAATAGAACGTGCCAAAGAGCTTATTATTTATGGCGAGTTAAGCTTAAAGGAAATTTGTTTTAAGCTTCATTACAGCAGTTTGCCTCATTTTTCAAATCAGTTTAAAAAGGTAACAGGATTGTCGCCAAACTTTTTTAAAACGCTTAAAAAACGCAAACGTATTGCACTTGAAAATTTAATTGATTACCAGGATGGAGACGGTAAAATAGCCGTTAAAGGCAGGCGCAAAAGTTTGCGGTAAATACCAGCTTAAGCTTATTCAGAAAAATACCTCAACATAGTTTGTTTTTGTTTTGAACCTTTATTACAAAAAGTAAAATACCATGAGTAAACATATTTCTTTTAATAAGAACAGTACCCTTTTCTCCGCAGCATTAAAAAAGGAGGTAGATGCTTATTTTACCGATAAACAGATAAAGTTAACAGGCAGCTGGTGGCTTTATTACAAAACATTGGTGCTGGTAGCTATAGCCTTGTTTATTTACATACTTTTATTAAGCAACATAACACCCGTATGGGTTAATATACTTCTGTGTATTGTAATGGGTTTAACCTTTGCCGCCATTGGCTTTAATGTAATGCACGATGGGGCACATGGCAGCTACTCCAGTAAAAAATGGGTGAATGACTTGATGAGTTATTCATTGAATGTAATGGGTGGCAGTTCTTTTCTGTGGAAAGTAAAACACAATGTAATGCACCATGCCTATACCAATATTGAAGGGCATGACGATGATATAGACATTAAACCTTTTATCCGTACCAACGAGAACCAGCCCCTTTACTGGTATCATCGCTATCAGTATATTTACTGCTTTTTGTTGTACACCTTAACCTATATTCTTTGGGTGGCCGTAAGAGATTTTAATAAATATTTTTCGGGCAAGATTGCTGATAAGAAAATACCTGCTATGCAAAAGCATGAGCATATTGGTTTCTGGTTGAGTAAAGTGGCTTATTTTGTTATATTTATTATAGTGCCTGCATGGGTATTGGGTTGGGTGCCTGCTCTTACTGGCTATGCCATTGCCTGTGCTGTTTGTGGCTTAACACTGAGTATAGTATTTCAGCTGGCTCATGTGGTGGATGAAGCAGCTTTTCCCATGCCTGATGCGCTTACGCATAAAATTGACGAAAACTGGTATGTGCACCAGCTTTCTACTACTGCTAACTTTGCTACTGAAAGCAAAATGGTTTCCTGGTTTGTGGGCGGATTAAATTTCCAGGTGGAGCATCATCTTTTTCCCCGCATCAGCCATATACACTACCCGGCTATTAATAAGCTGGTAAAAACATTGTGTGCCCAATACAATATCAAATATATTGAGTATCCTACCGTATTGAAAGCCATTGCTGCCCATATTGCCCACCTGAAAATAACAGGTAAAGGAAAAGAGGAGTTAAAGCCTTATAAAAAGGTTTGGGGTAAAATAAGCGAGTTGGATACACATTAAACTTAAACCAAGTTGCCTGTAGTGCGTGTATACCTGTTTATTCATGTGAGTATAGCAGTTAAATACTTGTTTTAGCTATTTTAAAGCTACTTTTACACCCTACATGAGTCATACGTCATTTACATCCTTAGGCCTTTCGCCTGCCTTGTTAAAGGCGCTGGAAAAACAGGAGTTTTCTATACCCACACCTATACAGGAAACAGCCATACCGGCTATATTGAATAAAAACGATGTATTGGGTATTGCCAAAACCGGAGCGGGTAAAACAGCCAGCTATGTATTGCCGCTTTTAATGCAGGTCAAGCCGGCAGCCAAACTTAAAAACCGCCATGCCCATATATTGGTGTTGGTACCTACGCGCGAGCTGGCCGAACAGGTAAAAGAGGTATTCCATACATTTAGTAAAGCATTGACGGAGCCCGTTAAAACACTGGCCGTATACGGTGGTGTTTCCATTAACCCGCAAATGATGGCCTTGCAGGGCGTAAATATACTGGTGGCTACACCCGGCAGGTTATTGGAGTTGATTGATTCCAATGCGGTACATGTATCGGGTATTGAAACACTGGTATTGGACGAAGCCGATAAGATGCTTAACCTAGGCTTTAAAGAAGAAGTAAATAAAATACTGGCCCTGTTGCCTGCCAAACGCCAGAATATATTATTGTCGGCTACTTTAAACGATGATGTGCAACTGATACACCAGTTGATGTTGCACAACCCGGTTGTGATTAAAATAGCCGAAGAGGAAGACTCGCTGGAGCTGATAAACCAGCTGGCTTATATTGTATCCGAAGATAAGAAAGGGCCGTTTTTACGTTACCTCATTAATCACCACGACATGAAACAAGTATTGGTGTTTGCCTCTTCTGTTTACCAGGCCGATGCCATTGTAAATAAACTGCTTAAAAACAATATAGATGCAAGAGCCATTCACAGCAAAAAAAGCCAGGGTGGCAGAACAGAAGCTTTACATTTGTTTAAAACAGGCAAGCTGCGGGTATTGGTAGCTACCGATTTAATGGCAAGGGGTATTGATATACTTTCGCTGCCTTTTGTAATTAATTATGAATTGCCCCGCTCGCCTAAAGATTATATACACCGCATTGGCAGAACAGGCCGCGCAGGTAATACAGGCGATGCTATTTCCTTAGTGAGTCCGAGCGAGCTACATCATTTTGGTATTATCCAAAAAAAGATGGGTAAACAGGTAGAGATTATTGATAGTGAGCGGATGTAAGAGGGCTTATGATATGCCATTACATTTCCATGTTTTGTGCTTTTGCTAAACGCAACCTGAGACCAGGCAGGTATTTATTGGCATAAAACATTACCTGCTGGTTTTGCCCACCGTTTACTTCTGTTTCAAATAAACTGATGGTATTTTCATGGTCAGTTATCTGTTTCTCCATATAGTTGCTGTCAAAGGCCGGCCCTGATTGTCCCATCAGTTGTTGTTTTATTTGTTTATGGTTTTCATCGGGCTCCTGCGAAACAGTGATGCCGAAATTCAATGCCAGTGTTTGCAGTTCATCATAGGCTTGCAGGTGGTCGCGGTTCATCATCACGGCAAACATTTGAACGGAGTCGTGGTTGGCATCTGTCATGGCTAACTGTGCTACATCAAGCTCCGCCATGTTTGCCAATCCTGCTTCCCTTAAAAAATGTTTATCTGTTTCATTCAATGTATCGTCATTGACTATTCTTTCCTCATCCGGCATGCATGAAATGGCACTTACAAGCAGGCATAAATAAATTATTTGTCTAATCATTGTCATACACCTATGCAATAAAGATGCTACACATCCCGATTGATTGCTGAGGCTTCAATACCCCTGTATTCATTGCTTTGTGTGGCTTGTTTTACCCACTGGTATAAATACACCCATGCGTATTTAATTGCTGCCTGAGGAACAAAGTACCCTATAAACATGGGTAAGCAAGTAGAGATTATTGATAGTGGGAGGTTGTATGGGGGAATATTGATTCATAAAAAAGGCTTACATGAAAATGTAAGCCTTTTTTGCATTTAGAGTAGACTTAAATTTAATATTTTTAAGTTAAGTCTTCGGTTGGAGCGTTAGGAGCATCAGCTTTTACTGCAGCAATTCCATTCTCTCTAGAAGCGGAACTTGTGTAGTTTTCGCTTCTTCCAATGATTTCTCCATTTGAAGATTTTAGATTGAACGTATAGTTGCTGTAACTATCTTTACGGTCATATCTGATGTCATATGGAGCATTTTGTTTGACAGATGCGATTCCGTTAAGACAACCTTGTTTGGTTGTATAACCTTCACCATTTAAGATGATTTCTCCGTTTTTAGCGCGTAAGCGATAATAGTATTGAGAATTAACTGTGCTTTTGTAAATTGTAAATTTTGGATTATTCATTGATTTTTAAAATTAAGTTGAAATTTTGAGAAAGGTGAGTAGAATACTCACCTTAATTTACTAACGGATAGCTTTAATCAAAGCTGCCGCACCATATAAAAGCATCATAACTATGATGGCTTTGGAAATGGCTTCTGCATATTTACCTTCAGCGTTAATACAGAGGTCGTTTTTGCATATTTGAACTTGATTATTCGATGTTTTTTGTATATTCATAAATAAAATAGTTATAGTGGAAAAATAGCTTATAACATTAAGGTGTATAGGCATCACCTGCTGTTGATTCTTAGCACTATAGCCTTGAATTATTTGTGAATTACTGTTCTTTTTTATCACTTTTATTATTTTGTATTTAATGCTTATGTTTGAGTTCTCTAATTGACTACGAAAAGCGTGACCAACGCTTTTATGTATAAGTATGAATAGCCTTGAAATATTAAATAGCAAAAGTTCAGAAGAACTTATTAGGTTGTTTCAAAATAAATTGGAGCCTGATAGAGATAGTGCCTTTATCATTCTGGTTCATAGATTCAGAGAAGATTTATTGAAAAAATGTGAAATTAGCTGTAAACGATATGGACATGGGCCTGACGTAGCAGAAATTATAGCAGAAAATACATTTAAAGCATATGCTCAAACTGGTACTTTTGATTTCAACCCTTTAAAAGCTAAAGGAAAAACAATTGATGAATCTTTTCAGATATATTTATATAGGATAAGTAAAAATGAGTTAATTAATTATTATAGACAGCAAGAGAAAAAAAGACTTGGACATTATTATGATGGTAACGAAACAATTATTGTAAATATGCCAGATATTCCTATAGATAGGCTGGATGCTGAAAACAAACTTAAATATAGTATTATACAGTCTTTGCCCGACAGTCATAGAGTTGTTTATCTAACTTATAAAGCGTATGAAAAACTTGGGTGTAACTTACCTAAAAAACTTCAAGCGGAGCTGAGACATTATTTAGGTGATATAAAGCAAACTACTATTAGAGCTTATAAAAAGGAAGCAATTGACAAAATAAATCAAGGGTTAGAAATTTTAAAAATGAGTGTGACTAAATGAAAGAGATTGATTTAGATAGTTTTTTTAACTCATTAGGTTATGGGTTGCCCGAAAATTCAGAAGAATTGAGGCTTTTTAATGAAATTTATAAGGATTATTCATATGAAGCAAATGCTAATGCAATCAATCCAGAAAAAATACTTAAGTCAATAAGGAAATCAAATACTTCTATTACACGTATTGATTACCATAAAAGAACAGTTCTTGCTGCTGAAATAGTTTATAGGCTGAAAGATGAATGGACGATTGGACATTTAAAACTTCAAAAACTAATATATTTATGTCAACAAGTTGAGAAAATGCCTATTCATGTAAATTTTCTAAAACAAGCAATGGGGCCATATGATCCTGTTTTGATGAGGTCTTTGGATAAACAGTTTAAGGAACACAAATGGTTTGAATTTAATTCAACGGATACTTTTCCAAAGTATAAACCATTAGAAAATATAGGTGGCCATAAAGAATGGTATGAAAAATATTATTCAGAATATCTTTTAGGAATAGAGTTGCTTATTGAGACATTTAGAAAAACTAAAACACAGGAGATTGAGTTAATAGCGACTATCTATGCATGTTGGACTGAAGTTCTTAATAAGAAAGAGATTTTTAGTAATAATCTAATTGTTAAAAAAGTGTATGCATGGTCTTCTCATAAACAAAAATTTTCAGAAGATGAAATAGTAAAAGCTATTACATGGATGGTTGAAAAAAGAATTTATCCCACTGATATTTAATAAGGTCACTCCAAGTTGTTTATCTGACTTTAATCCAGATAAGCACTTATTAAAGTTATCAATCCATCATTATTTATAGTGAAGTCTAAGCCCCCTGTTTCATGCCCGAAGTTACCTGTAAAATCAACTTGTGCTTTGGCGTTTTTGTTGTCAGTTACTTCAACAGATTCTAATTTAGTTACTGTTTTGTAACCCACAAAATAGGTTTCCAAATATTTGCGTACACCGTTGGCGTTTTTAAACTTTTCGCCAACGGATACATCATCAATTACGGCATCAGGAGCAAATAAAGTGAGTGCTGCCTCTACATCAAAAGCGTTTGCATGTTTTATGAATTGCTTGATGATTTTATGGATGTCTATTTCTTTCATTCTATAAAGTAGCTATTTTACGATTTCTCCTTTTCTATTTATTCGCTCCCATTTAAAGAGTCCAACTTTCACAGAAGTATATAATGCTCCTTTGCTAAAGGAATTAGCTTTTCTATATTGAAAAGGAATAATCATATTACCATTAGTATCTATAAACCCCCATTTTCCACCCCTTTTAACTGCGCATAAATCATCAAAGAAATGTGATGCATCTGAAAAATTAATTGGAATTGTTACTGCTCCATTTGAGTTAACATAGCCGTACTTATTATTGAGTTTTATTCTTGTCAAACCATATTTAGAAAATGCTGCTACATGTTGGTATTTTATTTCAACAATGACTTTGCCTGATTTGCTAATTGCTCCCCATTTATTGCCTAGTCTTACAGACGCAAAGTTGTTTTGGAATGAATAAGTTTCATCAAACCATTGACAAATCATTTTTCCGCTTGTATCAATAAATGTTACTTTTCTATTAGCCTTAACATATGCAATTCCATCAGAGAAATATCCAACTTTGTCGTATATAGCTTCAATTAATATGTCTCCATTAACTTTAAGAAACCCTTCCTTTCCATCTATGCTATAGGATCTGTAGTTGTCATAAATATAACCTATTCTTGAATAAATTGCGGGTAAAACTATTTTGTTATTGTTATCAATTAAGCCCATTTTGCCATTGTAGCTAAAAGGGAAAACTGTTTGTCCAAATTGGTGAAAGATTGCTGTGTCTTTTCGATTAATTATACCTGATGGTTGGGAAAATAAGTTTGTCTGTATAAATGCAAATGCAAGTATTATGAATAGGATACTTTTTCTCATTAGAATCATCCAATAATTAGTTTTTATTATCCTCAATAGTTGGCTCCCACAACTCTATTTTATTGCCTTCGGGGTCCATAATGTGTACAAACTTTCCGTAGTCGTAAGTGGTTATTTCGTCCAATACGGTTACGCCTTTTTCTTTCAGGTTTTTTACCAGCTCTTCTATATGCTGCACATGGTAGTTAATCATAAACTCTTTTTTAGAAGGTGCAAAGTATTGGCTGCCTTGTTTAAAAGGACTCCATTGCAACTGTTTAATTTCCTCCGGCTTGTTCAGGTTTCTGAATTCAAAAGTGGCACCATAGTCGTTGGTATCCAATCCTAAATGAGCCTTATACCAGGCACTGGTTTCCTTTGGGTTTTCGCTAAAAAAGAAAATACCCCCAACTCCTGTTACTTTGGGTTCGGTATGGGAGTTTGTGTTTTTTTGTTCTTCCATTGTAATAATTTATATAATAATTAAGCGGCTACTACCGGTGTTTTTCTTTTTAAAATGAGTGCACTGATGAGGGTTATTAAAATGCCTACAGGCAATATTTCAGCATAGGTGTACAAAGCAAAGAAAAAGATATTGTGCTTGTAATTGTGATTAGCCGTTTCTATTTCTTTAACTGCTTCATCAAGCTTAGCACCTGTTACACCGCTTTCATGCAATTGCTTCACCTGCATGGCTGAGTATTTATCTATAAAATCGGGCATAAAGAAATGAAATTCCACGCCCCAGGTTATTACATACATAGTAGAGGCAATTAAGCTGATAAAAAGGCCCAATAAAAAACCTTTGCCAAAAGTAATGGTACCGCCATTTTGCTTGTCGCGGAAATTTTTAATGCCTACAAAAATAAAAGAGAAGGCAACTGCCATGGCACTAAAGCCAATAATCATACTGGTGCTTCCACCATCCATGTCGCCACTGCCGCACGACATCATTGCCATGGAAGTAGCCATAAAAGTGCTTACAATTACGCCTGCAATGGCTCCGAATACTAAACTGTTTTTTTGCATAATGTTTTGTTTTTTTAAATGATTAATAGGCCACAAAACTACCTTCGGTTTGCTGCTTGGGCTTCATACTTTCGGGTGATTTTGCTACTACTTTATACTTTCATACTAAAGTAGCAGTGTGCCTAATTAATGATATTCAACCGTTTGGCTTTTTCAGCTGCCTGCGTTCGTCTTTTTACATCGAGCTTTAAAAATATATTGGACGAATGTGTTTTCACGGTATTCAAACTTATAAATAATTGCTCTGCTATCTCTTCATTGCTTAACCCGGTAGCCATTAATTGCAATACATCCAACTCGCGTTTGCTGATACCTAGTCTGGTTATTTCGGCCTGGTTAATTTCTGCTGCACTCGGCTTATCTATATAAACCTCTTTTTCTATAATGCGGGTTTCTACTTTTGGCTTAACCAGTTTTAAGGCTAACCATATACCCAAAACGGTAAACAGGATGGCAATACTGCCAATAAAAAAATCGAGGCGGTAGTTAAAAACAATAAAATGAGCTTCGAGGAACTGGAGTAAAAACAACACCATAGCCATGGAAATGCCATAGGTTAAAAATTCTTTGTGTTTGGTAATTAGCTGCGTTCCAAATTTCATACTCCGGTTACCACCTAATGGGTAATTATACGCAATGATACATAAATTTTTGGCTCAGCTGAAATGGAAAAATAAAATAGAAAGGGGAATAAGTGTCCTCTTTTTTAGCTTGTTATAAATTGCTTATGCAGCTTATTTAAGTGCCTTTTGTTTTAGGCAGGGAGGTGCTCTTTATATCGGATATTTATTCTCTTAATATATTGTTAAAGTTAAAATAATTCTTAATTAGTTGCATTTAAAAGATAAAACATCTTACATTTGTTGCTTAAATAGATATTTAAACTATAAAATAGAATAAAATTAGAATGAGTAACTTGTCATTTGAAGTGATAAAGGCAAACGACTATCATATTCAATTTGCACCACAAATAAGCCGTGAAATGGAATCGTCAGCGAAACAACGTGGTACGGGCATTTCAAAACGCAGTCCGGCCCAGATTATTCAAAAAATGCTGGATGGCAAGGCTATCATTGCTTTAACCCATACGGGTGAGTGGGCAGGGTTTTGTTATATAGAATCGTGGCAAAACGACCAGTATGTTTCTAACTCCGGATTAATAGTAGCTGCCCCGTTTCGCGAAAAAGGATTGGCACGAACCATTAAACGGGAGATTTTTAAGTTAGCGAAAGTAAAGTTTCCAAACGCCAAAGTATTTGGTTTAACTACCAGTTCGGCCGTTATGAAAATAAATTCGGAAATGGGTTATGAGCCTGTGGTATATGCCGAAATAACCACCGATGAAAATTTTTGGGAAGGTTGTAAAAGCTGTGTGAATTATGAAATACTGCAAAGCAAAGGCAAAAAGAACTGCCTTTGTACAGCCATGCTTTTTGATCCTTTATTGAAAACAAAGGAATTTGTTCACGCTTACCCCATGGTTGAAACAGCATGATGAAAAAGGAAAAAGTAGTACTGGCATTCAGTGGCGGATTAGATACATCGTACTGCGCTGTTTATTTATCGAAAATAAAAAATTTAGAGGTACATGCCGTAACGGTTAATACAGGCGGGTTTACTGCTGATGAGGTAAAGGAAATAGAAAGCAGGGCCTTGGCACTTGGTGCAGCCTCTTTTACCTGTATTGATGAAACCAATCGTTTTTATACCAACTGTATCAGGTATCTGATATTTGGAAATGTACTCAAAAACAAAACGTATCCTTTGTCGGTAAGTGCCGAACGTATTAACCAGGCAACGGCCATTGCCAACTATGCAAAAGAAACAGGTGCTGCCTGTGTAGCGCATGGAAGCACAGGCGCAGGTAATGATCAGGTCAGGTTTGATATGATATTCAATATACTGATTCCGGATATGGAGATTATAACTCCTATACGTGATATGAAGCTATCGCGCGAGGAAGAAATACAATTTTTGAAAACGCATGGTGTTGACATGAATTTTGAGAAAGCAAAGTATTCTGTTAACAAAGGTTTATGGGGTACTTCGGTAGGTGGTATGGAAACGCTAACATCCAATAATTATTTACCGGAGGAGGCTTTTCCAACTCCCTTAACAAAGGAAACACCTGCGCAGGCAGTACTTACTTTTAATGAAGGTGAACTGGTGGGCGTAAACGAACAGCTGTTTGACAATCCGGTTCAGGCTATACAGTGTTTGCAGGCAATGGCTGCTCCTTATGCTATAGGCAGAGATATTCATGTAGGCGATACCATTATTGGCATTAAAGGCAGGGTAGGTTTTGAAGCGGCTGCTCCTTTAATTATTTTAAAAGCACATTATACATTGGAGAAACATGTGCTTACCAAATGGCAATTGTTTTTAAAAGATCAATTGGCTGACTGGTATGGTAACTGGCTGCATGAAGGACAGTTTTTAGACCCTGTAATGCGCAATATAGAATCGTTTTTTGAGGGTACTCAAAAAAAGGTAAGCGGAAAAGTTTTTGTTACACTGGCTCCTTATCGTTTTGTTATTAATGGCATCGAGTCGCCCAACGATTTAATGGCGGCTCAGTTTGGCAGTTATGGCGAAATGAATAATACATGGAGTGGCGATGATGTAAAAGGATTTTCAAAAATATTTGGTAATGCGGCTTCTATTTTTCATCAGGTAAATACACAGGCATGAAAAAAATAAAGGTTGGAATTATTGGCGGAGCCGGTTATACGGGTGGTGAGTTAATTCGTTTACTGCTTAACCATAGCGGGGCTGAAATTGCTTTTGTACACAGTAAAAGCAATAGCCACAAGTTTATATATGAAATACATACTGATTTAATTGGTGACACCGATTTAAAATTTTCTGATACTATATCGCAAAATATAGAGGTGCTTTTTTTATGTGTGGCTCATGGCGAAGCAAAAAAATGGCTGGATGAAAATAAAATAGCTGATACCATTAAGATAATTGATTTGAGTGCTGATTTTAGATTAAAAGATATTGTATTGAAAACCGTTAGTTTGTTTGTATATGGTTTACCTGAATTGAATCGCGATGTAATTAAAGCGGCTCAATTCGTTGCCAATCCGGGTTGCTTTGCCACTTGTATTCAACTGGCATTGCTCCCTTTGGCAAAAAGCAAATTACTTAAAAGCGCCATACATGTTTCTGCCACAACAGGCACAACGGGTGCAGGACAAACATTAAGTACTACATCGCATTACAGCTGGCGAAACAATAACCTTTCTTTTTATAAGCCCTTTGAACACCAGCATTTGCACGAAATAAAACAAAGCATTAAGCAACTGCAAAACGGGTTTGACAATAACATACACTTTATTCCGCAGCGAGGCAGTTTTGCCAGAGGAATTTTTGCAAGCTGTTACCTGGATTGTGATATGGATATTGAAGAGGCTATTGCCCTATATGAAAATTTTTACGCGGAGCATCCTTTTGTTTTTATCAGTAAAGATAATATTGATTTAAAGCAAGTGGTGAACACCAATAAGTGTTTACTGCATATAGAAAAGCATGGTAACAAATTATTAATAGCAAGCGTTATTGATAACCTGTTGAAAGGTGCCTCAGGACAAGCCGTACAAAACATGAATCTGTTATTTGGGTTGGCAGAAACAACAGGTTTAAAATTAAAAGCCACCGCATTTTAGTATATGGAATTATTTAATGTTTATCCACTGTTTGATATTGTTCCGGTAAGGGCGGAAGGCATTTATATATGGGATGAAAAAGGGGAGAAGTATTTAGATTTATATGGTGGCCATGCTGTTATTTCTATTGGTCATTCACACCCTTATTATATTGAAAAAATCAGCACCCAATTACAGCAAATAGGCTTTTACTCTAATTCAGTAAAAATTCCCTTGCAGCAAGAGCTGGCTCAAAAATTAGGCGAGCAAAGTGGTTATAATGATTACCATTTGTTTATGTGTAACTCGGGTGCGGAGGCTAATGAGAATGCTTTTAAACTGGCCTCGTTTCATACCGGAAAAAGAAAAATAGTTGCTTTCTCCCAATCGTTTCATGGCCGTACATCAGCTGCTGTAGCTGCAACAGACGATAAGTCTATTATAGCGCCCGTAAACGAAACAGACAACATTGTTTTTTGTGAGTGGAATAATACGGAGGCATTGAATCAGGTTTTTTTGAATCATGAAATTGCGGCTGTCATTATTGAAGGAATTCAGGGTGTTGGTGGAGTTAACATTCCCTCGCTGTTGTTTCTGCAAAAAATAAAGTCATTGTGCGAAAAGTGGGGCGCCTTAATGATTTGCGATGAGATACAATCAGGCTACGGGCGCAGTGGTCAATTTTTTGCGCATCAATATGCTTATGTAAAACCTGATATAATAACCATTGCAAAAGGTATGGGTAATGGTTTTCCTGTGGCCGGTGTATTAATTCATCCTGCTATTAAAGCCAAACCCGGCATGTTGGGAACAACCTTTGGTGGCAACTACTTAGCCTGTGTGGCGGCTATTGCTGTGCTCGATATAATGAAACAGGAAAACCTGGTGGAGAATGCACGGAATATGGGCCGGTATTTAGTACAGGCATTAAAGGAAACAGCAGGTATTAAAGAAGTAAGAGGCGTGGGTTTAATGATTGGAATAGAGTTGGAAGTACCCTGTGCGGCTATCAGAAATGAATTGCTAATGCAGCATAAAATATTTACCGGTTCATCAGCCAACAAAAATACCTTACGCATTTTACCTGCACTGAATATTACTAAACAGGAGGCCGATATTTTTTTAGAGGCATTTAAGCGTGTAATGAGTAAACAATTGCAGCACGCTTAATTATAAAATAAGAATTGAATACATGAAAAACTTTACCTCTTTTTATGATGTAGAAAATATAAGCGAATTATTGCAGGAAGCATTGTTATTGAAAGAAAACCCAATGCAGTTTAATGCCTTGGGTAAAAACAAAACATTAGGTCTTGTTTTTTTAAATGCAAGTTTAAGAACACGTTTAAGTACGCAAAAGGCAGCTGCAAATCTGGGTTTACAGGTTATAGTATTAAATGTAAATGCCGAAAGCTGGGCCTGGGAGTTTGAAGAGGAAGCCATTATGAATGGTGATAAAGTGGAGCATATTAAAGATGCAGCAGCCGTGCTGAGTCAGTATTGCGATATAGTTGGCATTCGTTGTTTTCCTTCTCTGGTAAACAGGGATGATGATTACAATGAAAAAGTATTGAAGCAGTTTATGAAGTATTGTTCAGTGCCTGTTATTTCTTTGGAATCAGCTACCCGTCATCCCTTACAAAGTTTTGCCGATTTAATAACAATAACAGAACACTGGAAAAAGGAATACAAGCCCAAAGTGGTATTAACCTGGGCTCCGCATATTAAACCATTGCCACAGGCAGTAGCTAATTCTTTTAGTGAATGGATGTGCAATGCCGGAGTTGATTTTGTGATTACACATCCCCACGGATACGAGCTGGATGGGTCATTTACAAAGGGTGCACAAATATGTTATAATCAAACAGAAGCTTTACAAAATGCTGATTTTGTGTATGTGAAAAACTGGTCTTCTTATCATGAATATGGACAAATGCTTCCAACAGCAAATGACTGGTTACTCCATGAACAAAGCCTGGCTGTAAGCAACAATGCAAAAATTATGCATTGCCTGCCGGTTCGCAGAAATGTAGAATTAACGGATGAACTGTTAGACGGAAAAAATTCATTGGTGCTTGAACAGGCTAATAACCGATTGTTTGCAGCACAGGCAGTGTTAAAAAAAGTAATCGAAAGTAATTTTAACTAATCATATCCAAAAGCTATGCAAACACTCTACATCATTAAAATAGGTGGAAATATTATTAACCATGAACTTAAACTTAAGCATATGCTTTCGATGGTTTCAGGCATTAAGGGCAGAAAAATTATTGTGCACGGTGGCGGTAAACTGGTTGATGAATTGGCTTTTAAATTAGGTGTTGAGCAACATATGGTAGAGGGCAGACGAATTACTGATGCCAGTACGCTGGACTTAGCCACCATGGTTTATGCAGGATTGATTAATAAAAAAATGGTGGCCTTGTTACAAGCCAACTCGAGCAATGCAATTGGTCTTTCAGGTGCAGATAACAATTGTATAAGAGCCAAAAAAAGAACCCATGCCAAATACGATTTTGGATGGGTGGGCGATATTGAAGAAGGGGGCATCAATACTTCCTTTATTTCAACCCTGCTTGAAATAAATATGCTCCCGGTATTTTGCTCCATAACGCATGATAAAAACGGACAACTGTTAAATACCAATGCTGATACTTTGGCCAGCGCATTGGCCATTGCCATGTCGGCTAAGTATAAAGTACATTTGAATTATTGCTTTGAGAAAAAGGGCGTAATGAGCAATATAGATGATGATAGTTCTGTGATACCAAGTATTTCAACTGTTAAATACGAACAAATGCTAAAGGATAAAATGGTTTCCAAAGGTATGATACCGAAATTAGATACTGCTTTTGCTGCACTGAAAAATGGTGTACATTCAGTGGCTGTTTTACATGCCGATGATATTTTAAACGTAATAGCTAATCATAAAAATGTCGGAACAAGTCTTATTGTATAATAAAGTTTATGCCGATGTATTAAAGCATGAAGCCATTGATTTGCTGAAACAGTTAATAGCTGTTCCTTCCTTTAGCAAAGCGGAAAATGTATCGGCTGATTTGATAGCAGCGTATTTACAACAAAAGGAAATAACCGTATTTCGGAAAGGCAATAATGTTTGGGCAAAGAACAAATACTATAATGCGCAATTGCCTACCATTCTTTTAAACTCGCACCACGATACCGTTAAACCCAATTCAGGTTATACTTTAAATCCTTTTGAACCTATAGAGCAAGATGGTAAGTTATTTGGTCTGGGTAGCAATGATGCAGGTGGTGCATTGGTCAGTTTGCTGGCTGCCTTTCTTTACTTTTACAAGCAAGAAAACTTACAATATAATTTTATTTTTTCAGCAACAGCCGAAGAAGAAATTTCAGGCATAAACGGAGTATCATCTGTTTTGGATGAACTGGGTGAAATTGATTTTGCCATTGTTGGAGAGCCAACCGAAATGAACATAGCCATTGCCGAAAAAGGCTTGTTGGTGATTGATTGCATAGCGCAGGGTACTGCTGCACATGTTGCACATAATAATCCGGATAACGCTATTGTAAATGCTTTAAAAGACATAGCCTGGTTAAGTACTTTCCGCTTTCCTAAAGTTTCTGAAATGTTGGGTAAAGTAAATATGAATGTTACCATGATTAAATCGGGCATTCAACACAATATGGTTCCGGACAGATGTGATTTTACCGTTGATATAAGAACAACTGATGTTTACAGCAACCGCGAAGTGCTGGATATAATACAACAACATATTTCAAGTACTGTGTCGCCACGTTCCATGCGCTTAAACCCCTCATCAATACCACTGCAACACCCCTTTGTACAAGCGGGTATTGGTTTAGGTAAATTAACTTATGGTTCCCCTACAACTTCCGATATGGCAGTCATGAATTTTCCTTCCGTAAAAATAGGCCCCGGCAATTCATTGCGCTCACACAGCAGTAACGAGTTTATTTTTATATATGAAATAAATGAAGGGATTGACCTGTATATAAAAATGCTTTCTAAACTGTTATAAAAAATGACTAAAAAAATCTGGCAAAAAGACGACTTATTATTTCAGGATCATGCTGAAATAATAGAAAAATTTACTGTTGGCAACGACAAGGCATTTGATATGCAACTGGCAAAATTTGATGTAATAGGCTCTTTGGCTCATGCCGAAATGCTGGAAACAGTGGGCTTGCTCACCAAAGAAGAATGGACGTTAATTGATCAAACATTAAGGGATATACTGCAGGAAATAAAACTGGGTAAGTTTACAATTGAAGCAGGAGTAGAAGATGTGCATTCGCAAATTGAATTTTTATTGACAGAAAGGATTGGCGAAGGAGGAAAAAAAATTCACAGTGCAAGGTCAAGAAACGACCAGGTATTACTGGATATAAAATTATTTCTCAGACACCAGCTTATAGCTATAGCGCAAGATACGGAGCAGCTTTTTAAATCATTGATTGATTTAAGTGAAACCCACAAAGAAAAATATTTACCGGGCTATACACATTTTCAGTTAGCTATGCCTTCCTCTTTTGGATTGTGGTTTTCGGCTTATGCTGAATCGTTAACTGATGATCTGGAAGTGCTGGCTGCGGCCTTTAACGTTTGCAATAAAAACCCATTGGGTTCAGGGGCCGGTTATGGGTCTTCGTTTCCTATTAACCGAACACTTACTACCCGGTTAATGGAATTTGAAACCATGAATTACAATGTTGTTTATGCACAGATGAGCAGGGGTAAAACAGAAAAGATAGTAGCCATGGCTATGGCAAACATAGCCGCCACCCTTTCAAAGTTTGCGTATGATGTATGCTTATACATGAACCAGCAATTTGCTTTTATTTCTTTTCCCGATTCATTAACCACCGGTAGTAGTATTATGCCTCACAAAAAAAACCCGGATGTATTTGAATTAATCAGGGCCAAATGCAACCGTATTCAGGCATTGCCAAACGAACTTACTTTATTAATCAATAATTTGCCATCAGGCTATCACCGCGATTGGCAGCTGACAAAAGAGTGTTTGTTTCCTGCTATTGATGAATTAATAAACTGTTTAAAAATGACCGTTTTTATGCTGGAGCATATAGAAGTGAAACAAAGTATTCTGGATGACAATCAATACAATTTGCTTTACAGCGTAGAAGAGGTGAATAAAGAAGTAACAAGTGGAGTGCCCTTTAGAGATGCTTATAAAAACGTAGCTTCAAAAATAGGAGCGGGGCATTATGAACCATCAAAACAAATAAACCATACACATGAAGGCAGTATGGGTAATTTATGCAATGATAAAATTGTAAGGGAGTTTAAAACGGTTTTAGCTAAAATTTTAAAAAAGCCGAACTTATAAAACTGGGTAAGCCGTTTCTCTTTTCACTTCCTTTAAAACAATACTGCTATGGTATTGGCCAATGTTTGGAATGTTTGAAATTACGTTCACCACAAAATCATTGTACGATGAAATATCCTTTGCTGCAATTTTAAGCATATAGTCGTAGGTGCCTGAAATGCTGATTACTTCAAGCACTTCCGGAATTTTTAAAACAACATTTTCAAAACTCAATAAAGCCTTTTTTGATTGTTCCTTTAAAACAATATTGCAATACACCAACAGGTTAAAACCTACTTTTTCCCTGTCAACCAAGGCTACATATTTAGTTATTACTTTGTCCTGCTCCATCCTTCTTATACGTTCGTAAGTGGGTGTTGCTGAAAGGCCAATTTTTTCCGCAATCTCTTTTACAGAAATGGTTGAGTTTTGTTGAAGAATAGTAAGGATGGCAATATCAAATTTATCTGGCTGACTCATAGTTATTTCAATAATTGTGTGAACACAACTTTGTTTTTCAGCTGCGAATGTAGGGCATTTTTTACTGGTAAAAAACGACTGTTCCCGATGTTGTTATTTAATGATTAAAACTGTTTAGGTTTTCAGTTTTTGGGCTGTCAGTGTGCTTATTATTTCGTTAATGCGTTTTTGTTTGGTGTCATCCTGTTTGGCCATGGCAATCCGGTGCAACATCATTTTTCTTGCCGATTTGCTTAAGCTGAGGAAAAGGTCCTTGGTGCCTTTGTGTTTTTTAAAAGCTGCCTCTAATGCCTTAGGTATAGTCAGGTCTTCCACATCATCTAAAATGGTCCACGACCCATTTTGTGTGGCTACTTCAATACATTTTAAACCGGCAGGGGTCATGCTACCTTCCTCAATCAGCTTCTGCACTTTTTCCTTATTCACCTTCGACCAGGTGCTGCCCGGTTTCCGTTTGCCGAAGAACTGAATAAACTTTTCATGGTCTATGGTTTTGCGTGTACTGTCTATCCAGCCGAAACACAGGGCTTCGTCTACCGCATCGCTCCAGGAAAGCGTGGGTTTGCCCGATTTCATTTTGTAGCAAATGAGCCAAACCCATTGTTGGCTTACATGGTTTTCCTGCAACCATTTTCTCCATGCCTGCTTGTTTTCCGGGTAAAACATTTCGTGTTCCTGTGGGCTCATTTGCTTAAAAATTACATCAAATAAAATAAAAATTATCAGGATGTTATTAATGCATGGCAACAATAATTACACAAACCAGTGTAATACAAACCAAATGGTACATACCACTGATGATGCCATACAGAATAGGCTTTGGTATGTTAGGGTTAATAGCTATGTTAACGGTATTGGCAAACAAATAACCTACACCCACTATGCCTGCAAATACCATAGCTGTTTGATAAGTTTCAATGTGAAGTGCAACCATTAATAAGGCTGTTGCTATGGTAATAAGCAGGGAGCAAATGGCAGGGCCGATAATAAAAATAGGAGCGGGTTTTTCTGGTAATTGGTTTTCCTTACCCAATGATATGGCGTATGGTTTTTTAAAGAATTGGGTAAACCAAAGAGCACCCAGAATGCAATAAACGGCAAATGCAATAACAACACTTACCCAATTGATAGCTGAAAAATAATGAATCATAAATTTTAATTGTTTAAAGTTTCAGCAAACTTAAATAGGGGTGCTGACAGCGGTATGTCAGGGGTAAAAATGCGCTAATGATATTTATCGAAATATTCCTGTAAGGTCATTTTATGTGGCGTGAATTTTTCATTTTGAATGATTGTTTTTTTTATTCTATCTAAACGGAAAAACCTGAAATCGTTGCGTAAGCGGCACCATGCCACCAGCAGCCAGTTTTCCTGCGTGCTTAATAAGGCAAAGGGTTCAATGAATCGGCTGCTGGTTTGCTGGGCTTCATTGGTATATTCAATTTTTGTTAAGCAATAATTAGTCAAAGCATATTGCAGGTCCGATAAATTATTGCTGTTTCTTTCGTTGCTGCTGTTGTGACTAAAGCGGGTACGTTCGGCCAGCAGGTTTACCTTTTCTTTTACGTTATGCTTTAATACCGCTTTTATAATATCTATCGCTTCTGAATAATCTTTCACAAAAGAGGCGTCTTTGTTTTTGAGCACCAGTTGCTCGGCCAGTATTAAAGCATTGGCCTGGTTTTCGGTAAACATTATGGGTGGAATTTTATAACCTTCCATCAGCGAATAACCTTTGCCTTCTTCTGCTATAACCGGAACACCTGCTTGCTCCAATGCCCTTATATCTCTGTAAATAGTTCTGATACTTACCGAAAACTTATTGGCTAACTCCGGTGCTGTTATTAAACGTTTGGTTTGCAATTGCGTTAAAATAGCAGTCAGCCGCGAAAGTCGTTTGGTATCGTTGGTGGTCATTGGAGATTGTTTAGTATTAGTTTAGTATAGATATGAAAAGGCTTTGTATAAACAAACTATTTAAACATATTACTATTAAATCTAATTATATTTTCTATTATACTCGGTTTGCTCTCAAAAATATCTAGCATCTTTTTGTAATAATCTAAATTATAATTTTTAATTAACCTGTGCTTTGCATTAAGTGAGGTTGTTTTTTGTATAGAGAACTCTAATGCATCATTTCCTATTCTCTTAATGACATAAATATTGAAAGTATGATTTTCTTCTATTTGAAACAAATATGCATTGAAATCTTGCCCAGCAATAACTTCATCATCGGCAAATCCTTCAGCAGCAATTACATGGAGAGTATCATTTGGATTAATAATTGATTTTGAATAACCTTCTCTTGTTTTAAGTTCATCTAAAATTTCTGTAATCATTGAATCATCAAAATCCCATAAATAATCTTTGGCTTTAATTAAATAATCGTAATTGAAATAATAGGAACAAAGTATAAAAATTAGATCGTTGGTCGAAAACTTTTCTACTGGATATTTTGATTCAAGAATAGTTCCAAGAACAGAAATCTCTGCAAGGAAGTTATGCATTACCCAATTTCGTTGAGCTTCTTCTAATAATTGTATGATGTAATCTGATTGAAAGAATTTTCTATAAATTTTAGAATTGTTTTCAAGAATTTTTATGATGTCGGAACCTTCTATAATATGGATTTTATAAGGTTTTGTAGGTTTTGTTTTTTCAATCCAATCTTTGCAAGAAGTTGTTAGGTATGAAGAAATAAAGAAAACAAGATGGTTTGGTTTTTCAGCATCAGCCCATGTTATTTTAGAAGTTAGTTGCTCAGGAGGAACACCATTTGTATATCTTTTACACTCAAAAAACCAAGTTTCGGTGAAGTCTCCAACTATTTTGTTTGATGAGTTTTTCAACGCTTGAATATCTCTACCTTTATCAGCACCACCTTGTCTCCATTGAATATTATTAAAGTCGGAAGCATGAATTAATTCGAAGCAAAGTTCTTCAAATTGTTGGTGTGTAAGTGTATTAAGGATATTGTTCATCTGTCATTGTATTTTGATACGGACAAAAATTTATATTTTTAGTAATCTTCCATGCATTTACTTATTCACAATCGGAGCCACTTTCTTTCCAATCAACTCAATGGCTTGCATCAGTTTATCATGTTGCAGGCCTGCGCTGTCCATTTGAAAGGTAAGGCGCGAAATACCGCCCAATGCTTTGGCATGGCGAATTATTTTTTCTGCTACTTCTTCGTAACCGCCCACCAGCAAAGCTCCTTTATCGCCCATTTGTGCTTCAAAGTGGCTGCGGGTCATGGGTGGCCAACCACGTTCTTTACCAATCTTGGTCATCGATTCTGCATAGCCCGGATAAAAATCTGCAATGGCTTCTTCATTTGTATTGGCCACATAGCCTAATGAGTGCAAGCCTACTGTTAGTTTCTCCGGTGCATGTCCGGCTTCGGCTCCGGCTTGTCGGTATAAATCAACTAAAGGACGGAAACGATGTGTTTCACCACCAATAATAGCCACCATTAAAGGCAGGCCTAAAGTACCTGCGCGCACAAACGATTCGGGGGTGCCACCTACACCAATCCATACAGGTAACTTTTTTTGCAAAGGCCTTGGGTATACAGGTTGGTTATGCATAGCAGGCCTGTATTTACCCGACCAGGTAACAAATTCATTATCGCGGATTTGAAGCAGTAATTGAAGTTTCTCTATAAACAATTCATCGTAATGATCGAGGTTTAAACCAAATAAAGGGAATGCATCAATGAAGGAACCACGCCCAACCACCATTTCAGCCCTGCCGTTTGAAATTAAATCAAGCGTGGCAAAACTTTGAAATACCCTTACCGGGTCGGCAGCACTTAATACGGTTACGGCACTGGTTAATTTTATATTTTTGGTACGCGATGCTGCCGCAGCTAAAATCATAGCAGGGGCTGAATCTAAAAATCCTTTGCGGTGGTGTTCGCCAATGCCAAATACATCTAATCCTGAACGGTCGGCATGTTCAATTCTTTCTAATAATTGCGCTATTGCATCAGTATCACTCAGCCCGGCAGCAGGTGTGTTTTCGCTGAACATGGCAGCAAAACTATCTATTCCTATTTCCATATATGCAATGTTAACAAATGTATCTTCATTTCTGTTTTAATAAATGTAATTCATAATTTACTATTTTGCGTTTATGATGCAGAGTACTTTTATAGAATATGTATTTCTTATTTTAATGATATTGGGCTTGGTGATGCTGGCTAATAAACTGAAGGTAGCCTATCCTATTGTATTGGTTATCGGTGGCCTGGGCCTGAGTATTTTCTCCGATTTCTCATCCATTACCATTAATCCCGAGTTGATATTTTTTATTTTCCTGCCACCGCTTTTATATGAAGCTGCATGGCAAATATCGTGGAAGGAATTTTGGAAATGGAGGCGCGTTATTATGAGCTTTGCTTTTCCTATCGTTATTCTTACCTCGGGTGTTATTGCCTTTGTATCTACCAAGCTTATACCGGGCTTTACATGGGCTTTGGGCTTTCTGTTGGGTGGTATTATTTCTCCTCCTGATGCTATTTCGGCTACTACCATTATGCGCCAGGTAAAAGTACCAAAGTCGTTAGTGAGTATTGCAGAAGGAGAGAGTTTACTGAACGATGCTTCTTCACTGATTGTTTTTCGTTTTGCACTGGCAGCCGTTATTACAGGACAGTTTTATTTTCAGCAGGCTGCAAGCAGTTTTTTTCTGGTAGTGGTATTGGGCATATTAATTGGTTTAGCAGTGGGATTTGTTTTTTACGCTATCCATCGTTGGTTACCGGTAACGCCAAGCATTGAAATTGTACTCACATTTGTAACACCTTATTGCATGTATTATGCAGCTGAGCATTTTCATTTTTCGGGTGTATTGGCGGTAGTAAGTGGTGGCTTGTTTTTATCCAATAAACGCCAGAGTATGCTCAGTTATATAAGCCGTATTCAAAGTGTAAATGTTTGGACAAGCAGTGTTTTTATCATGAACGGTTTGATATTTTTATTGATAGGTCTTCAGCTGAAATCAATTGTTAACCAGCTGGGCGATGTAAGTGTGGCCACTGCTACCTGGTATGGGGTTATTATATCGGTTATACTTATTGTAACCAGACTTATTTGCACATTAGGGGCTTCGGCATTTACCATGTTTATGAGTAACTTTATTACCGTAGCCGATGCCAACCCGGGTTGGAGGTCGCCATTTGTTTTAGGTTGGGCAGGTATGCGTGGTGTGGTTTCATTGGCTGCTGCATTATCTATTCCTCTGCTTGCTCAGGATAATCAGGCTTTTCCATACCGCAGCCTCATTATATTTATTACGTTTATAGTTATCATGATTACATTGGTTTTCCAGGGCCTAACCTTACCGTGGATTGTCAGGAAACTAAATCTTACCCCTTCCGTTACCACTATGCCCGAGCATGAACAAGAGCAGATTATTCAGAAAAAAATATCGCATTATTCACTGGCTTACTTAGAAGAAAACTCAGGTGATGGCACGGTGAAGAATGAACATTTAAACAACCTGAAAGCGCGGCTTAAAATTGAGCTCGACTTTTTTAGCCGCGAGATTGATGAGTCGGAAAACGTACACAAGCAATTGCGGAATGAATACAAGGATATTTATTTAGGCTTGTTGGAACACCAACGCAGTGTGCTGGATGCTATTAACCATAAGGCGGAGTTTGATGAAGAGCTGGTGCGTAAATACCAGGCTTTGGTTGATGTGGAAGAGTATAAAATAAGGGAGAAATTCCATCAATAAAATGCAATGAATTTTAGTTGTATCTAGTTACTTGCTTCGCTTGTGGGTGCTACGTTTAAAATAAACCCGACACCAAAAACATTTTCTATGCTCAGTGACTCATCATCCTTTAAGTATTTGCGAATTTTGGTAATGAATACATCTAAGCTTCTGCCTAAAAAGTAATCATTCTTTCCCCATATTTCCTGTAACATTTCTTCGCGTTTTATAACACGGTTACGGTGGTTTGACAAGTATTTAAGTATTTCACTTTCTTTCTCCGTAATACGTTTGGTATGACCGGCTATACTTAATGCCTGGTTGTTAAAGTCCAGGGTGTATTTGCCTATTGCATAAAGGCCGCTTTCCTGCTTGTTTTTATTTTCTGGTATCCGTCTGATAACGGCTTTTATTTTCCATAACAATTCTTCTTCATCAAATGGTTTGGTTATATAATCATCAGCACCCAAATCATAGCCTTTCAGCTTATCCTCTTTTAATGATTTAGCAGTAATAAAAATAACAGGTGCCGTTTTATCCTTTCTTCTCATTTTTTTAGCCAGTGTAAATCCATCCATTTTCGGCATCATTACATCCAGCAAACACATATCGAATGTGTTATCCTGAAAAGATTTTAAAGCCAGCTCACCATCTTTGCAAAGCGTTACTTCAAAACCTTCGCTGTGTAAGTAGTCAACCAGGAGCAGTCCTAAATTAGCATCATCTTCTGCTACCAGTATTTTCAGTTTTTCTTTAGCCATGGTTGCTTAATGTAATGGTGAAAATAGTTTTCTTTCCTTGCGGGTTGTCATCAGTATTACTTTGTAATTCAATAGTGCCATCATGCAGTTCAACAATGGCTTTTATATAAGCCAAACCAAGGCCAAATCCTTTTACATCATGTACATTGCCAGTTGGTATCCTGAAAAATTTATCGAATACTTTTTGATGGTATTCTTTAGCTATACCTATACCATTATCAGCTACTGTCAATACCAAGTACGGCCCTTTATTAAAGGTGTGTATGGATAGTTCAGGCTTTTCTTTAGCGTACTTAATGGCATTGTCAATAAGGTTACAGATGGCATTGGTTAAATGTGTTTTGTCGCCCATTATTACAAATTGTGTAGCTGCTAAGTTCAGTGTTAAATGCCCTTGTTTGTTTTCAATTTGTATGCTGATAGATTTAATGGCATCATGAATAAGCTGATGGAAATCCACTTCTGTTTTTTGTATCGGAATTTCACCTCTTTCCAATGCTGTCATGCTTAATACCTGTTCCACCTGGTGACGTAATTTTTCATTCTCTTCCAGTATAATTCCCGAGTAATGCTTTATCCTGTTTTCCTCTTTAATATTGGAATCCTTTACCATCATTTTACCCGCTAAAGCTATATTGGTTAAAGGCGTTTTAAACTCATGGGTCATGTTGTTTAAAAAGTCTGTTGTATGTTCTGATATTCTTTTTTCTTTTAACAGGGAAAGAATGGTTCTCCATGACATTACCAATACCACCAATATTAGTACCACAGAAGTAATAAAAGGTATACCCATCTCCGCAATAATAAATTGTTCCTTGCCCGGAAATACCAGCTTTAGCTCCAGGTTGTTCTTATCATTCGCATCACCAATACAGGTTTGGTAGGAATCCGTTTGGTTGAAGCTGTTCTCTTTTTTGGCGTTACCTGTACCGGGTTTAGTACCTGTGTTTGCCCATGCTACCTGGTTGTTAAGCTGAGCAGGCGCTGTTTTTATTTCAAAAAAATAATCAATACGTATATTATATACTTTCATGTAATGATTAAACAAGGAGTCTATTTTATACGTATCTTCTTCGCTTACCTGTGAGGGCAGGTTTTTATAACTTGTTGTATCAGCATGCAATGCATTTACTTTTTTTGAAAGTACCATATTGGCAGCCGCTAAATTTCTGTAAGTTTCTTTGTCGGCAAGCAATGCATCAGCTGTTTTAGAAAGCACCATGTTGGCTTTTTCATTAAACAGTTCCTCTTTTATTTTTGCGCTCTGCAATATCCAGTTCACCTGTATAATCAAAACGATAAACAGGGCAACAGAAGAAATAACTATGAATAAATAAGTCCGGTTTGGTTTCATGAAAGTATTTCAAAAGTAGTTATTTTTTGTAGTGTATGGCTGATGTTAACAAGTCAATAACACCCTAATAACTACTCGCTAACAAAATGTGTTTTCCTTAAGCACTAGGTTTGTTATATCCATTTAAATCTATTATGAAAACATTTTATTTACTGTTGTTTTGCATTGTTTTTACCACTGTTCGTTATGGCCAAAATTTACCCGATAGCAAAGTAAGTAAACCAAAGACAGTTCAGGTAGGAACTCCTAAAATTATTATACCTCCCGGTTCAAACCCAAATGCCAGCTTTCGTTGTTCTATGAAAGATAAGGCAGGTAATATTTGGTTTGGTACTACCGGTTTTGGCATTTATCGGTACGATGGAGAAAGCTTTACCCATTTTGATGAAAAAGATGGCTTGCCCAATGTAGCGGTGTTTAGCTTGTTGGAAGATCAGCACGGAACCATTTGGGCAGGAACAGAAAAAGGCGTTTTTCGCAACACAGGCGATGGCTTTATTCCCTTTCCACTGGAAAGCAATATCTTTTTTGCTACCTCACTAAATTTTGGTGATGAACTCCGTAATGGTTTTCGGGTTAACAAAACGGTGTATTGTATTATGCAGGACCGAACAGGCAATATGTGGTTTGGTACAGCGCAAAAAGGTTTGTGTCGTTTTGATGGAAAAACATTTACGCATTTTATAAGAATTGATAGTACATGGCATGAAATACCAAGCGATAGCTTAAAAAGCAATAACACTGTTCCTCATAATATGGTTCAATATATTATGGAAGATAACAATGGAAATATTTGGTTCAGTGTTTTAGGAAAAGACTGTAATAATGTGTTTAGTTATGATGGCAAAACATTTAAAAGTCGAGCCACAGGGCATATATTTTACATGATAGAAAGTCGGCAGGGAAATATATGGATGGCTACCCATGATGATGGAGTTTATTTTTATAATCGAAGTAACGTTGAACATTTTACCCAAAAAGAGGGCTTTTGCGATAGGGGCGCAAATGCTTTGCTGGAAGACAGCAAAGGAAATATTTGGATAGGCAGTGTAGGCAGTATGAAAATCAATGGAGGTTGTGTAACTATTTACAACGGAAAAAAATTTATTTCCTTTTCAACCTATGCTTTAAAGAGCAGCAGGGTATGGACCATGGTAGAAGATAAAACAGGTAATATTTGGTTTGGTACCAGAGATCAGGGGTTGTATCGTTATGATGGGAAGAAGACGGAAGATTTTATAGAAGGAGCTAATAAATAAGTTTTGATGAAACACTGAAAATTTTGTTGGTTTCAATAGTCGTTAAGTCATTAACAGCGCGGTATATGTTAATTATTTTAAGAAATTTTGCGCTATATATGCATCAATCAATGGCATATAATTATGAGAAAAAACAACAGGCTTTTATTGGGTGTAAAATATGTACACACCTTATTGCTTATTGCTTTATTGGTTACTTGTACCATACGCTCGGTTGCCCAGTATAATACATTTACCATTCCGGCTATTGCCAATGGAAATTCAGGAAGTGGGAGTGGCCCTACTAATACATCATTGTACCATCGAAGTAACACTATTTACAAAGCTTCTGAGCTACTGCCATATCTTTCTTCTGGTGATACCATAGGCAGAGTTGGTTGGAGTGTTCATACTGCAGGAGGAAGCGTAACTGGTACCATGAAAATTTATTTGGTGAATACTACAGACGTTGCCAATATGAGAAGCACTACATGGGCTACTTTACTTACTACGCCTACTGCCATGACATTGGTGTATAATGGGTCTATGACTATTCCGGCTTCAGCCACCGTTTATTCATTGACACTAACTACGCCATTTGTTTATACAGGAGCAGGTATATATGTTGCTTACGAATGGACGCCTTCTACGACCTCTACTGCTGCCACTTATAATTGCAATATAGATATTACCGGAGGACAATGGAATGCACAAGGAACATCCTTGCCTGCCACGCTGAATCTGAACAGTAATTTTCGTGCACAGGTCATATTGGGAGTTGTTCCGAAAAAAATTGATGCTTCGGTTGATGAGCTTTACAGCTTAGGTAAATTGCCTATTCCTTATGCCAACCCACATGTGGTAAGAACAAGGATAACCAATAAAGGAAAAGATACCTTATTTAATTGGCCTATTACACTAACCATTACCGGTGCCAATACATTTACCACTATCAGTTATATAGATACATTGCTACCCGGTGGCAATTTTAGATACGTTGACTTTGCTGGTTTTAGTCCTGCCAATACAGGTAATAATATACTTACAGTAAGCGTCCCCGCTGATAGCGTAAGCAGCAATAATTCAAAAACATTTAACCAAACCGTTAACCTCAATTCGTATAACTATGCTGATCCTACTTTACCTTCATTAGGGGGGGTAGGCTTTACAGGTGCCACAGGTGATTTTGTAGCCAAATTTAAATATACGGGCACTAACAAAATAAACCAGATAGGCGTAAACTTTTTTGGAGGTGGTCAATCAGTAAAAATTGGTATATGGGATACATCAGCTACAGGAACACCCGGCACCTTATTATGGCAGTCGGCAAGCTTTACTTCTGTAACAGGTTTAAATGTCATTCCTGTTAATCCTAAACTGTCTATTTCAGGTAGTTTTTACGTAGGTGTTATTCAGTTCAACACTACTGATGCTAGTTTTGGATTTCAAAATGAAAATCCTGTCCGCGATAAAACATTTTATTATACATCACCAACAGGAAGCAATAACTGGGTTGATTTTAGTATAACAAACAGCCCTTACCGTTTTATGATAGAACCTCGTTTGGAACTTGCAAACGATGTTAGTGTAACGAAGCTTTTAACACCCTTAACAGGATGTCTTGATACAATCAGCAACCAGCAAATTTCATTAAGGGTAATGAATGTAGGTATACTCGCGCAGAATTTTGCAAGCAATAACTTAAGTGTGCGGGTAAGTGTGACAAATCCGTTAAATGTTACTACCACTTTACCTGCTACTGTAATTAGTACCGGAACTCTTGCTTCAGGCGATTCAATAACTGTTAACCCTGCAACCAATTATAACATGACCACTCCCGGTACTTATACATTTAAGTTATGGGCAGGAGCGTCAACCGAAGTAAATACAAACGATACCCTAACTGTAACCGTAAAAGTAAAACCATTAGCTCCAACTGTTACACCAACTGTAACTTATTGCCAGAATGCAACAGCAACAGCACTCACAGCAACAGGAGTTAATACCTTGTTATGGTTTGCGAGTTCTTCAGGTGGAGCAGGTAGCACTATAGCACCAACACCAGTTACCACATCAGCAGGCACTACACTTTATTATGTAGCCGACAGCAATGCTATAACAGGTTGTATCAGTACAAGAGCATTAATTACTGTTAACGTTACCGCACCTGTTGCAAACAACAGTATTACTTCCTCGCCACAAATTATTTGTTCAGGTTCAGTACCAACAACCATAACAGGTTCAACGCCAACAGGAGGTAATAGTACTACTTATACTTATTCATGGTTAAGTTCAACAACAAGTGCTACTGCAGGATTTGCCGTAGCATCCGGAACTGTGAATACACAAAACTATTCACCGGCAGCATTAACACAAGCCATGTGGTTTAGAAGAAAAGTAACATCAGGTGCTTGTGCTGCCGATACTTCTACAGCCATTAAAGTAGATATCAATCAAAATTCAACATGGAATGGCTCTATTAGTGATGATTGGGCAGACCCTGACAATTGGTCAAATGGAGTTGTTCCTTGCAACAATAGCAATGTAACTATTCCGGCACTGTCATTTAATTACCCAATTATAAGTTTACCTGTAACTGTAAATAAGTTAAATATAAATAGTGGTGCAAACATTGCTTTACTTGGAACAAACGCGCAATTAACTTTATTGGATTCGTTTATCAATAATGGACTTTTTACCAGTACTAATGGTACTAAGATAAATTTCAATGGAAGCTCACAACAAATAATACCAGCAGGTAATTATGCTAAGTTGCAAATAAACAATAACGCAGGAGCTATATTCGGGGGAGCCGTTACGCTAAGTGATTCATTATTGTTAATAAATGGTTTACTTACACTAGGTTCTAACAATTTAACATTGGGTGCAAGTTCATATGCCAATGGAGGCAGTGCAAGCAGTTTTATAAAAACCAACGGTACAGGTTCAGTTATAGTAAACGGAGTAGGCAGTACCGGTAAAACAGGTAATGTAATAATACCTGTAGGCAACACTACATTCAATCCGGTTAAACTGATTAATGCAGGAACAACCGATAACTTTACCATACGCTTATTTGATAGCGCAACGGTTAACTATTCAGGGTCGTCAGCGGTGGGTACCAGGATAACTGCCAATATTGTAGGCCGCACCTGGATTATCAATGAAGGGACAGCAGGAGGGAGCAATGCAACGGTAACATTGCAGTGGAATGCAATAGAGGAGTTACCGGGTTTTACTCGTTTTGCTTGCTTTGTATCCCGTTACAACGGAAGTTTTTGGGTAGTTAATCCTCCTTCAGCAGCAACGGGTTCAAATCCTTATACGCAAACCCTTTCAGGTATTACCGCATTCTCTCCATTCAGTATTGCAAATACGGTTTTCCCTGTTGAGTTAATGAGCTTTAAAGGAGAAGAAAGCAGCAATAAAGTACTGCTTACATGGGCAACAGCCAGCGAAATAAACAACGATTATTTTGCAATAGAACGCTCAGTTGATAATGTAAACTTTGCAGCCATTGGTACTGTTAAAGGAGCAGGCAATAGTACTCGTTTGAATACCTATAATTTTATTGATGCCGAAGCTGCGGCCTTAGTCCAGCCAACTTTGTATTACAGGTTAAAACAAGTTGATATGGATGGCACATTTACTTACTCAGCTACTGTAGTTGTCAATATGAGCAAAGGTAATCATACAGTGGAAACCATTGCACCTAATCCTTTTGACAATACACTTAAAATTACATTCAAAAGTAATAAAACTGTAACACATGTGCAGGTGAAGATTACGGATATAAACGGACGTATTGTTTCGGAAAGAACTATTTCATCACCTACAGGTATGCAATTCATTAATCTGGATAATTTAGCTAATCTTGCTACCGGTATGTATAATGTGCTTATAGTTACCAATGGAGAAACCAATATTTATAAATTAGTAAAAAATTAAAACCAAATAATAATACACGTAAGCAGGCTACTCCTAAACCCATTTGGAGTAGTCTGCTTCTTTTAACAGATAACATTGATGTCCATAGTTTATAATAAATTTAAATCATACCAAGTTAACTCCAGTACTGAAATACTTATTTTAGGTACATTTAGTCATGATGTTAAAGATGGGGCAGATTTCTTTTTTGGAAAACCACGTAATTATTTATGGCATTTACTACCTGTTTGCTGGGGTTTACCCAGTTTAAAAGAAGCACCGTTAAGCCATAAGCAATCGTTTATGAAAACGTATAAAATTGATTTTGCCGACATTATTGAAAGTCTGGAAGTACCCGAAGGAGAAGAAAATAACCTGGATGATATTTTTATAGACCAGCATGCACATGAATGGAAAGATATAGTTTCATTGATCAATGAACTAAGCCATTTAAAAGCCGTTTATTTTACGCGTAAAACATTTGCAGGTATAAGCAATGCAAAAGCACAGGTAGTGCAAATAGCCAATCATTGCAAAGAAAAAAATATACGCTTTTGTAAACTGGAAACACCTGCCAAATACTTTGATGCAGTTAAACAACAGCAATGGATAGATACCATTGTAACGCAAAAAACCTGTATGCGAATATAATGGTGTTATTGTTCCAATACACTTACAAACCATTCAAAATGGCCGTCAAAAACAAGGGTGTTATGGGTGTCAAAAAGCTCTACATGCAGCGTAAATGAAATCCGTTTTTTAGTAGCTAATTGTGTGCTTATATCTGCCACATTCATGTCAACCAAGCTAGCTTTGGAGTAAATAGCTCCTGTAGCAGGTTTTTTATATTTAACAGTTACTTTTCTGACAACAGGTATTAAATTGTTTCCATATGCAGGGAAATGAATTAGCAGGAACTGCCCGCTGGTGGCTTCGGCCAAAGCAAACAAGGCTGCTGCATGCACCGTGTTTAAGTGGTTGGTGTATGCCTGGCTGGCTGATAGTTTCAGTAAGTATTCATCCTTGTCAGATAGTTCAAGATTAATCAGTTTATTAAAAGGCAGTTCAGTTATTTGCATATTGTTTACATAAAAATGTCTCGCTCAATGTATTGATAAAAGCGCATAAAAAAAGCATACTGTTTGAGTATGCTTTTTTTAGTGACTAAAAATTGAAATTTATTTCCAGGCCTTTACAATTAAACCGGTACCTGTTTTATGGGTAGTATTGGTATCAAGGTAATTTAAAATAAAGCTGATTGGGAAAGTAATGATATAATAAAAAGGCAAAATAATAAAGAATGCTTTGCTGGCATTTAACATCGACATTGGATATTTCATGCTTAGTTTCCATGCTATTTTACCGGGTGCTCCATAGCTGTATAGTATTTCGATTTTATCTTTACTGAATCCTGCTTTCATTAATTTTTCTTCCATTTCAGCTACCGGGTATCCATCGCGTACATGTTCGCCAATAAAGCTTTCGCCTGTTTCTTCGTGTACATCACTTCCGCCTTGGTCACTTGGAGTTGAAATTAACAACATAGACCCAGGTTTCATAGCCTGGTAATAATTGGTAAACACATCAACATCTTCTAAAATATGTTCCATTACATCTACGCATAGAATCAAATCATATTTATTGCTAGCAAATGGTTTGGTTAAATCGGCAAACTGGAACTTAGCATTGGCTAAACCTACTTTACCAAAAAACTCGTTGCAGTCAGCAATTTGTTTTTCCATTACATCTAATGAATCAATGGTGTATTGGTTTTTATGTTTAGCTAAAAAATAACTGTATTGGCCAAAGCCTGAACCCGCATCACAAATTAATGCTTTCGGGTTTTTATCAATCCATTTTTTTAACTCGCGGTGTATATGCCAGCTGCGTAATAAAAGCAAATCAAGTAAGCTGTAAAATAATTTACGTAAAATGGTATACTTATTAAATACTATGCCTAAATCTTTCTTTATTGGATCGTAATTCATTATTTTTTTACTGTTGAGATTTCTGTTTTTAATTATTTTCCTTTTTTGTCGTCTTCGTCTTTTACCTTTTTCAATACATTTTCCATATGGAAAACATAGTCCAGGCTATCATCAATAAAAAAGCTTAGTTCTGGTACTATGCGTGCCTGGTTTTTTATTTTGGCTGCAAGGCGTTTACGGATTTCTTTATTGTTAAAGTTAATTAAGTCGAGCAATTCTGTTTTATTGGTAGTGTTTAAAAAGCTAAGGTAAACTTTAGCATAGCCCAAATCAGGCGATATTTCCACGCGGCTGATTGTAATAAAAGCGTTGTTAAAAGAACCTGCTTCTTTTAAAAATATTTCAGACAGATACTGTTGTATAATGCCTGCAAATTTTTCCTGACGAATACCCATAACTTTATAAAGGTTGCGAATATAAGCAGCCAATTGTAAAATAGCTATTTATAGCTTGTTTTAAACGTAAAAAGCTTGAAAATGAATGAAGTTAGGGGTCCTGCAGGTTTTATGATTAATTATTTTTTACGAACCAGCATAAGTCCGTCCCTCATAGGCAATAATATATTTTCTACCCGGGTATCGTTGGTAATATGCTGGTTTAAGTCGTGTAAAATCCTTGTGTCACGGTCTTTTTCTATGTGGTTTGCATCCAAAACCTTTCCACTCCAAAGCACATTATCAATTAAAATAAAGGCACCCGAAGGAATTATATTTAATACCAGTTCATAGTATTTAGGGTAGTTAGGTTTATCCGCATCAATAAAAACAAGGTCAAAAGCATAATTTAAGGTGCGGATAATCTGGTATGCATCGCCAATAATATGCTGTATTTTACCTTTGTTACCCGATTTTTCTATATAATCATTAACCAAATCCTCATGCTCCGGGTTCACATCAATGGTAATAAGCTTGCCGTTTTCCTGTAAACCTTCAGCCAGGCAAATAGCCGAATAACCGGTATATGTGCCAATTTCTAGAATGTATTTTGGCTTTAGCAAATGACTGACCATACTAAGTAAACGCCCCTGAAAATGCCCGCTTAGCATACGTGGTTGTAATACATTGGCATGTGTATGTCTGTTAAGCTGTTGTAAAACGGGGCTTTCAGCCGAGGTGGCAGCATCGCAGTATTGCTGTAAGTTGTCAGGAATTAAGTCAAAACTCATGGAGCAAAAATAACTTAAAAAGCCGCGGCTTCATTAAAATTATTTGTACAGAAATGTTTAATCAAAAAAAAATAAACAGATTTTGTAATATTACCACATGGTAACTATTACTCAATTTGAACTTCGCTTGTTATTGGCTTTGTTGTTAGGAGCTGCTATTGGCTTGGAGCGTCAGTGGCGCCATAAAATGGCAGGTGTTAAAACCAATGCTTTGGTATCCTTAGGTTCGGCATTATTTATTTTGTTAGGAGCCAAAATAATGGATAGCTCAAGCGAAGCACGTATTGCTGCTCAAATAATAACAGGTATTGGTTTTTTAGGAGCCGGTGCCATTATGAAAGAAGGTTTTAGTGTATCAGGTTTAAACACAGCGGCCACTATTTGGTGTAGCGGGGCAGTAGGGTGTTTAGCCGGTTTGGGGTTTTGGTACGAGGCAGGTATAGGTACTTTGTTTGTAATCCTATCGCATTTGGTATTACGCCCGGTTGAAGCCAGGATAGAGAAACGAAATCAAGGTAATCAAAATAGTGGTCGTCATAGATTACTTGTTAAATGCAGTTTAGCCGTAAAAGATGTAGTAAGGATTAATTTGTTTAAGATTATTGAAAAGACGAACAACTTAAAAGTAAACTCTTACAATGTAGAGTTTATAAACAATGAAAATGTAGTAATAGATATAACATTAAAGGTATTGGATAAAGCAGATGAAGATATTGCTGAAATAGATGAAATGCTGCATAATATAAATGATATGCAACTGGTGAGGTGGGATACATTGGAGTAATAATTTAGTTTAAAAGTAAGTAAACAAAAACGCCATCTTTCTTTTGAAAGATGGCGTTTTATATTTTATACAGAATGATTGACTATAAATTACCAACCATGTTTTCGGGTTTAACCCAGGCTGTAAATTCTTCGCTGGTTAAGTAACCTAACTCTACTGCCGCTTCGCGTAAAGTCTTATTTTCTTTATGAGCTTTCTTTGCAATTTTAGCTGCTTTTTCGTAACCAATATGAGGGTTTAAAGCAGTAACCAACATCAATGAATTTTCTAAGTGGCGTTGAATAATATCGTTGTTGGCCTCAATACCTATTGCACATTTATCGTTGAATGATACACATGCATCACCAATTAAACGCGCGCTTTGCAATACGTTAGCTGCCATTACCGGTTTAAATACATTCAATTCAAAATGTCCGTTCATACCGCCCACAGTAACCGCTACATCGTTACCAATTACCTGTGCACAAACCATAGTCATAGCCTCCGGTTGCGTTGGGTTTACTTTACCCGGCATAATAGATGAGCCCGGTTCGTTATCAGGAATAATAATTTCACCAATACCGCTGCGTGGGCCCGAAGATAACATACGTATATCGTTGGCAATTTTCATTAACGAAACTGCTGTACGTTTCAATGCCCCACTTAATTCAACCATGGCATCGTGAGCAGCCAATGCTTCAAATTTATTTGGTGCAGTAACAAACGGGTAGCCTGTAAACTCAGCAATTTTTTTAGCTACCAATACATCATAACCTTTAGGAGCATTTAAGCCGGTTCCTACTGCGGTACCACCTAAAGCCAATTCTAAAATCATGGTTAGTGCATTATTAATAGCCCTGATTGAGTTATCAATTTGTTGTACGTAGCCACTAAATTCTTGTCCTAAAGTTAATGGAGTAGCATCCATAAAATGGGTTCTACCAGTTTTAACTATATTTTTAAAATCTTTTGCTTTTTTATCTAAAGTATTGCGCAATAAAGTTAAGCCGGGTAATGTAATTTCAACAGTTTGTTTGTATGCAGCAATGTGCATAGCCGTTGGGAAAGTATCATTACTTGACTGCGATTTATTTACATCATCGTTTGGATGTAATACTTTGTTTTCGTCTAATAAATTACCACCATTAATAACGTGTGCACGGTTAGCAATAACCTCATTGGAGTTCATATTGCTTTGGGTACCGCTGCCGGTTTGCCAAATTACCAACGGAAACTCCCCATCGTGCATTCCGGTTAAAATTTCATCACATACTTTGCTGATTAAATCGCGTTTTTCAGCGGGTAATACACCTAAATCAGTATTGGCATGCGCAGCTGCTTTTTTTAAATAGGCAAATGCATGGATTATTTCTTTTGGCATGCTGGCCTCCGGGCCAATTTTAAAGTTATTGCGGCTGCGTTCTGTTTGTGCTCCCCAATATTTTTCGGCAGGTACTTGCACCTCGCCCATGGTATCGTGTTCTATTCTGTATGTCATAATTTTTTGCTGCTAGCTCCCGATAGCTATCGGGATGGCTTTTGTTATATATTATTAAACTTTTTTATTCTTAAATTATTTTTGCCAGCAGCCAGTAGCCAGCTGCCAGAGGCAAATATTAATTATTAATAGCCGCAATACCCGGTAACTCTTTTCCTTCAAAGTACTCTAACAAGGCACCACCACCTGTACTCACATAACTTACCTGGTCTTCAAAACCAAATTTAGCTACCGCAGCAGCGCTATCGCCACCACCAATCAAACTGAACGCACCATTTTTAGTAGCTTCTACTACGGCTATGGCTACACTTTTAGTTCCGTTCTCAAAATTGCTCATTTCAAAAACACCCATTGGTCCGTTCCATAAAACTGTTTTGGAACTTTTAATTACATCGGCAAAAGTTTGGCTTGCTTCCGTTCCTATATCTAAACCCATCCAACCGGTTTCAATTTTATGGTTACTGCAATTTTTAAAGTTGGCATCGTTACCAAATTTATCAGCTACCACAGAGTCGGCAGGTAATAATAATTTTACGCCTTTAGCTTCTGCTTTTTTCAATAAGTCTAAGCAAAGTTCCAATCTGTCATCTTCGCAAAGCGATGAACCAATTTCGTAACCTTGTGCCTTTAAAAAGGTATAAGCCATTCCGCCACCAATAATAATATTGTCAACGCTATTGATTAAATTTTCAATGATTAATAGTTTGTCAGAAACCTTAGCACCACCGGTAATGGCCGTAAACGGACGCTCTGCATTTTTCATTACTTTCTCTGCATTAGCTACTTCGTTTGCCATTACATAACCAAAGCATTTATTGTTAGGGAAAAACTGTGCAATAATAGCAGTACTCGCATGTGCACGGTGAGCAGTTCCAAATGCATCATTTACATATACATCGCCCAGCTTACTTAATTTCTCCGCAAAGGCTACATCACCTTTTTCTTCTTCTTTGTAAAAACGTAAGTTTTCTAATAATAAAACTTCACCTGCTTTTAAATTGGCCGCTTTATCAATGGCTTCCTGCCCGATACAATCGTTGGCAAACTGAACATCAACCCCCAATAATTTTGAAGCAGTAGATAAGGCATGCTTTAAGGAGTGTTTTTCAAAATCAACTGTGCCATCTTCTTTTAATTTTTTTAAAGGGCGGCCCAAATGACTCATCAAAATACAAGAACCGCCATCGGCTAATATTTTTTTAATAGTAGGCACTGTTGCTCGTATGCGCGCATCATCCGTAACGATTAAAGTTTGTTTGTCTAAAGGCACATTAAAATCTACGCGTACAAGCGCTTTTTTACCATTAAAATTAATTGAATCGACTGTTTTCATGTATTTTATAATTTTGCGTTGCGAAAATAAGATTTATACAAAATAAAACTAACGACTAAAATCAGTAAATGAGATTTTATTAGAGGGAGTTAAAAAGCATGGGAGAAGAAATAATTCTATTCCTCAGTTCTTTTGTGTTTTATGCGTGCATAAACATCGTAAATGAGCAAAATAATGATGCCATAAAAGCAAACCCAATAACCCCATAATTTATCGCCAAACAAAGTTATTGGTACAGCATTATATAGGGCGACAATAGAGAGTAGTTCTGTAAAAATAATAGTGTTCAGTGCCTTTTTGTCTATAAATTTAATGACAAAACTAATGAGTAATAATAATAGGCATAGAGAAGTATATATAAACACGAAGTAAGGCGAACTGTCAATAACAGAGCCCACACCTGTTGAAATATCTCCATCATGATTTAATAAGGGTTTTAGAAAAGGAAACTCCTCTGCTACTTGTACAGAAATTCTCTTTTCTTTTTCTGTTGTTGTATTAATAGATTTTGAAACGATGGAACTGTCAATATAGATAGAGTCTATTTCCTCTGATATAACAGGCTCGTTTGTTTGTTGTGCAATAGAATCTGCAATTGCAGTAGCGTTGGCAATAGAGTCAACTAGTCTTTTGTTTTCTGCTTTTACTTTTTCTTCTGCACTAGGTCCACATCCATTTTGAAAAAAGGGTAAAAAGAAAGTAGCAAGAACTATTACATGAATTATTTTTGAATAGCCTCCTGTTTTCATTGTACTGTTATAATTAAATTACACCATTCCATTTTCTTATTAACCACTCCAAAGAGAGTATAACAAGAATAAGAAAAAACAACCATTTATCGTTAATCAGCTCATCTAATTTTGTTGTTTTGTAAATAACAGATTGAATATTTTCATTCAGTTTTATTTGTTTGGCAATATTGGGTATTGAGTTGAAATCAAATGCTTCGCCATGTGTTTCATTGGCAATGGTATTCAATAGTTGGTAGTTAGCTCTTGTTTGTGCCAGTTCTGTTTGTAAAGCCTGCACTATAAAATTTCCGGTCTTATTATTTTTTTGCGTGCTGGCCCTTGCTACATAACTATAAGAACCAATTGGTAACTGCCCCAAATTAGCCGTATATGCTTTTTCTGTTTTGCTAAAAGTGTAGTTGAATACTTTGCCCTGGGCATTTTTTACCGTTAAATTAATATCGTCACTATTTTGCAGCTCATAGCTCTGGTTGTACATTTCGGCATCAAAAATAATAGCATCGCCTTCATCAAACTTTTGTTTAATAGGTTTCACCTTAAACAAACTCTTGTCTGCTTTTACACCAATGCTTTGAATAACTTTTGAGATTAGGTCATTGGTTATTTGTTGCTGGTTGTTTTTTTCAAAATCAAACAAGCGCCATTTCCAGAAACCTTCACCCATTAAAAAAGCCAGGTTATTGCTGTTGTCAATACATAACAAAGGAGCATCGGTAGCAACATAACCAATTTGCTGTTTAAATACTGCCTGAGTTTGGTTACCCAATACATAGTTACCATAAACAACCTGCAAAGGCGGTAAGTCGTTTATTTGTTTACTGGTAGTTTCATCAAAATAAATAGCAGTGTTATTACTATTATAGCTGGCTATAGCATTGGCCGAGTTACCAGGATTACCTCCCACCTTTATACTGTTTTGTAATTGATTAAGTAGTTGTAAACTGCTTTTATTACTCAGTATAAACAGGCAAGGAAACTTTTTTTCGATAACTTGTTTTATAAATGGCATAGCTTCGTTACGCCAACCCGGTAACTGGTGAGCAATTACAATATCACACTGGTTAAAAATATCGTTGGTAATTTGGGTGTGCAATACTATAGAAGCTTGGTAATTCTGGTTTTGGTTAATGGCTTGTTTCAGCGCTGTTAAATCAGGATGAGGAGCCAAACCTACTATCATTATTTTTTGCTTGGCTTTTATAACATCCACAAAAAAATCATACCGGTTATTGGCATAGCTTATTTCATTTTTCTGCTGGGTGATATTGACTGTAAAATGTTGTGTGCCTTCCTTATTAGCCTGCAGCTTGGCTTTTATTGTTTTAAAGAAAACATTATTGTCAATAACAAAATTCTGGTTGAACAAACGCTGCCCGTTGCTGCTGATTTCAACAAGGCTGTTCTTTTTATTGAGTTCAAAAGCCGAAATATCAATTTCTACTTCAAACTCATTGCCAGCAAATACAATCTGGTTATAGCGAACGGTTTTAATCAATGCATCGCACTGCTGGTTACTGTCGCCAAGCGCAATGGTATAAAACGGAACTTTTAAATTGGTAGCAGCCTCCAGTGGATTATTACCTTTGTTATAAATACCATCGCTGGCCAATATTACGGCACCAAGGTTTTTGTTGCTGTGGGTGTTTTCAATTTCACTCACTACCTGCTCCATATTACTTTGTTTTTGAGCAAAGTTTAATTCCAGATCAGGTTTTGTTTCATTACCAAACGTATAATATTTTATTTCATAATCGTTATTTAACTCAGTGCCCAGCACATTTAATTTACTTTGTAAACTGGCTTTATAGGTTGAACCAAATTGGTTGGTAATAACAGATTGACTATTGTCGGCAGCTATAATAATAACAGGCTTTCTTACTGTTTTATTATTAGACTTAATAAGAATACCTAAAAGCAAAAAGCTAATGAGGAAAACACTTGAAAAACGCAGAGCATATAAAGCCCATCGTACATATTTATTGCCAACGTTTAATGGATTTTTGTAATATAAAAACCACGATAAACCAGCAGCAACAATTGCGCACACAGGTAAATACCAAAGCGATAATTCAGTAGTTAAATTCAATTTTTTTGATGCTTAAGAATCAGTAATTAATTACATTACCATACCACCACAAACATTAATAGTTTGTCCGGTAATATAAGCTGATAAGTCGCTTGACAGGAATGCAACACAATTGGCTACATCTTCTGTTGAACCTCCACGTTTTAAAGGTATACCTTTAATCCACTCTGCTTTTACTTCAGCAGTTAAAGCATCGGTCATTTCCGTTTCAATAAAACCCGGGGCAATAGCATTGCAACGTATATTACGGCTACCTAATTCTTTAGCTACCGATTTTGTAAAACCAAACATACCTGCTTTGGAAGCAGCATAATTGGCTTGACCAGCATTTCCGGTAATACCAACTATAGAAGATATATTGATAATAGAACCTTGTTTGGCTTTCATCATATATTTAGTAGCAGCTTTAGTCATATTAAATGCCGATTTCAAATTGGTATCCAATACTTCATCCCATTGTGCTTCACTCATGCGCATCAATAAAGTATCGCGTGTAATACCTGCATTGTTTATTAATATATCAATAGCACCAAACTCTTTCATTACCTCATCAACCAAAGTTTCACTGGCAGCAAAATCAGCAGCATTACTTTGGTATCCTTTAGCTTTTATACCTCCTATTTGATTTAACTCTGCTTCAAAAGCCATTGCTTTTTCAACTGAGCTGGCGTAAGTAAAAGCAATGTTAGCACCCAGCTTAGCTAAGTGAGTAGCTATACCTTTTCCAATTCCGCGGCTTGCACCTGTAATTAATGCTGTTTTGTTTGATAGTGTAATCATTTTCTATAATTCAAATTTTAATTAGGCAAATATATAAGCTTGGCATTATTTAGTGGTATTTAATTTAAAAAGGTAAAAAAGCAGCATTGTTTAAAATAAATGGTTTGTAGTCAATAAATTAATAAAATTGTAGAAAGTGGATAGGGGTAAGTGTTGAGTACTTTGTCGTAATAGTAATAAGTAAAAGAATATTTATATTTTACAGGTAACGCCTTGTTATAACAATAGTATAATAGAGTAATGTAACTATTTTATAGGTTAGCGCGTAGTTGTTTAAAATGAAATTTATTTATTTGTTAGTTTGTTTTAAAGGTGGTCCGTTAGGGTCACCTTTTGTTTTAGTAAAAAATGAAATATTTTTAAATTATTTTATGAGGTTTCTATCAGTAAATCAAACCAGTGAATTAATAGTCATTAAAATTTGACACAATAAAATTAATGTATGTGCAACTTTAACCTAAGTACAATAGTCTAGAGATGTAACAGTAAATTTGTTTAGTAAGTATAAATTTATTTGTTAGTTTGTTTGAAAAGTGGCCTTCGGGCCACTTTTGTTTTAAATACCCACCACATTTTAATTTAAAACGCTTATTAGGTTTTAAAGCTTGGTGCAATTATCTTTGCGCCTCAAATTGTAAAGCTTAACAGCATGTTAGATAAATTAGAAGCTATTTTTCAACGATATAAAAATGTAGAGGAAATGATTAGTCAGCCTGATATTTTGGCTGATATGAAACGATTCACCCATTTAAACAGGGAATACAAAGGACTTACTGCAATTATTGATAAATACCATGAGTATAAAAACTTAATGGCCAACATTGATAATGCAAAAGACATTTTAAAAACGGAGAAAGATGCTGATATGCGCGAAATGGCCAAAGCTGAATTAGATGAGCTGGAACCAAAAGTGCAACCCATAGAAGAAGAAATCAGGATTTTATTGATACCCAAAGAGCCTGAAGATGCTAAAAATGCCACTGTAGAGATTAGAGGCGGAACAGGAGGGGATGAAGCGTCCTTATTTGCGGGAGAATTATTCAGGATGTATTCACGCTACTGCGAAAACCGTGGCTGGAAAACAGAGGTGCTTGATTTTACAGAAGGAACAGTGGGTGGTTACAAAGAGATTGTAATGGAAGTAACCGGGGAAGACGTATATGGTATTTTAAAATACGAAAGTGGAGTACACCGTGTACAACGTGTACCCGATACGGAAACGCAGGGCAGGGTTCATACCTCAGCGGCTTCGGTAGTAGTACTGCCCGAGGCAGAGGAAGTAGACGTTGATTTAAATCCGGCTGATATTGATATGCAGACTGCACGCTCAGGTGGTGCAGGTGGGCAAAATGTAAACAAGGTTGAATCCAAAGTAATGTTAACACATAAACCGAGTGGTATAGTAGTAGTTTGCCAGGTTGAGCGTACACAAAAAGGAAACCGCGAAAGAGCTATGCAAATGTTAAGAACCAAACTATATGAAATGGAACTTAAAAAACATTTGGATGGTATTGCCAGCAAACGTAAAACCATGGTTTCTACCGGAGACAGATCAGCAAAAATCAGAACCTACAATTATCCGCAAACAAGGGTAACCGACCATAGGATAGGATATACCAAATACAATTTACCGGATGTGTTAAACGGAGATATACAGGATTTTATTGACCAGCTTCAAATTGCTGAAAATGCTGAAAAGCTAAAAGATGGAATGAGCTAAACTCAAAGCTGGTTTACCTAATAGTTAAATTTATCAAAATACCGTTTCAATTGCTTGTATTTATGTATGTTTGATGCCAATTTTAAGATACGAATGAATTGTTTTAAATACATATTATTTTTATTGTTAATAGTAACTGCTTACGCTTGTAAAAAAGGGTACGAAGGAAGTTTTGACAACAACCCTGCGCCTGAAACATACATGGCGGTTAGTAAAATTGAACGCAGTGGCGAAAACAGGCTAACCACCCGTGTAGATGCTTATTGGTGGGGAACCTCTCAAAACGGGTATGTAGTTGGTTACGAGGTGTCAATTGACAGCATGCATACATGGACCTATACAACCAGTTTAGACAGCAATATTTTATTGGTTATTCCATTTGGTAGTGATACTGCCGATTTGGATATTTACGTAAGAGCCGTTGATAATTTAGGCCAAAGGGATTTAACACCAGCTTCTTTATTATATCCTGTTAAAAATACAGCTCCGGTAACTGTTGTTTCAGGTATCCCCGGTAAAAAGCCTATCAAGTCATTTCCGGCAGTAAGGTTTTTCTGGACAGCTACCGATGCTGATGGTCCGCAGGATATAAACGGCTTTGAAGTTTATTTGAACGATACCAATAATGCACCTTATTTACTGGCATCTAATGTAAACGATGTTTCCATAGTGGCTGATACAAGCTTTTCAAACGACTGTTTTGTATATACAGGAACCAGAACCAAGGCACAGGATATAAAAATAACAGGTGTAAAATACGATGTATGGAATTATTTTTATGTAAGAGCCATTGATAAAGCAGGTTCAAAATCAGTATTTGCCAAAGATTCAATTTTTATAAAAAAGCCTAAATCGAAAGTACTGTTTGTAAATGCTTATTTGGCTTCACGTAATTTACCTTTTAATTTTATAGCCTCACGTATTACTTCATTTGCTCCGGTAATTGATACTTTGTTGCTGAATGATTATAGTACTGCATACAGATCACTCACCGAACAATCGTGTGATGAATTAACTCAGGGTAGGGTATTTAATTTTTTCAGCAGGATTATCTGGATAAGCGATGAAGGTGCTGCCGCAAATACGTTAGCATTGGCGCAACAATCAACCGATGCTTTTTTTAACAATGGTGGAACTATGTTCATGATGTGCAGTTTCGGTTCCGATTTTGGAAGCACTTCTCCTTATTTTGGTTTTACGCCTATTCAGCAGTTGGTTAATACAACTGATGGTTCTGTGTTAAGGATGAATGTTGATGCGGTAATGACAGCCAAAGACCTTACCTGGCCGGTATTAAAGGCAAGTGCTATTATATCCAATGCACGTCCGTTTATTTCACCTTTAACAGCAAGTGGAACCAATACTTATGATACCTTGTACAGCGCACAGTTAATTACACAAGGTTCAAGCGGTGTAAATCCGTGGACAGGACAATCCAATGTAATGTCGAAACGAATTTCATTGAAAACCAATAAGCCCGTTTTATTATTTTTAAGTCTTCCTATCCATTTATTAAATGGCAATGGCAATGCTAATTTGTTTTTAGAGAGAGCATTAAAAACAGAACTGGAGTTTTAAAATTATAGCGTTTGAAAAACATCATTCTATTTGCATCAGGTAGCGGAAGCAACGCAGAAAATATAGCTGCTTATTTTGCCGGCAGTAACAGTGTAAAAGTAAAAGCTGTTTATACCAATAATGCCCATGCAGGGGTAATAGAACGCATGAAAAAATTTAACATACCCTGTTACGTTTTTTCCAAAGCCGATTTCCAGAACGAGCCATATTTTTTATCCTTATTACAGGAGCAACAGGCAGATTTAATAGTTTTGGCCGGTTTTTTATGGCTGATACCAGCTTATTTGGTAAAAGCATACCCAAATGCCATTATAAATATACATCCGGCATTATTGCCAAAATTCGGAGGTAAAGGTATGTATGGTATGCATGTACATGAAGCAGTTAAAAATGCGGGTGAGATAGAAACAGGCATAACCATTCATTATGTTACCGAAGCCTATGATGAGGGAGCACCGATTTTCCAGGCAAAAGCAGGATTAAATGAAAACGATACGCCTGATAGCATTGCCCACAAAATTCATGAACTGGAAATGGCTAACTTTCCAAAAGTGATTGAGCGTTTATTACAAAAATGAGCTAATAGGTTTGTTTAAGCGCTCACCATTTTTAGCCAAACATCTTTCCATCCGGTCCATCCTTCCGAATCTATGAGATTGGAATTATGCCAAATGCTCATAAAAATACCATTCACACTTTTTACCTGTTCCTGCAAGTTGTTAATTTTATCTTGCGCTTGTGCCGGGCTTAGCTGTAAATAATTTTTCAATGTTACATCCATTACACAAGGTGAAAACACTTGCAATTTGGTGGCAGTATTTTCAGCTAGGTTAAAGAAATGAAAGGGTTTACAAGTACTTGCCCTGAAACCAATATGGGTAGAATAAGCCATGGAATAATCACTATGAAAACCCGCATTTATTAAATAAGTGTACGACTTAGGTAAACGGAATTTTAAAAAGTGAAAACGGGTTTGCTCAACCGGCTTATGAATAATATCTTCTAAAATTTGTTTTTCATGAGCTATGCTGTTGGCTCCCAATCCTGCGTAATAAGAAGGGTGCAGGCCAATATTGTATTTGCCATTAATGGTCAGTATCAGCTTTTCATAAATGGTGCTGCTTGGCAATAAGTTTTTATCGTAAGTGGTATTTGTCTCGGCTAGCAGAAAGAAAAAAATAGTTTCGAAATTATATTGCGCAATACTGTCATATATCAATTGATACGTATCGTAAGCATCAGGTTTGTCTTTCAAAAACTGGGTTTGTAATTCAGCAAAATCAAAACGCAACAAATTGCCCAAAGCTTTTTTATAAAACTGTGTAGCTGATAAACCCTTGTATTTATAGGCAAAATCAACATCAAAAGTATGAATGGCCTTGTAGGTATTGTTTTGGAATTGAATATGGTTAAAGTAATGGTTAATGGTTTTTCCTAACTCGTTAGCCCAGTGGTCAACCAATGGTATTTGCAAAAAGTTGTTTTGGTAAGCCAGACTATGTTCCGCTTTAAATCGGTTGTGTATATCAAAGGTTTCTAATACATATTCCTCATAACGACTCAGCAAATAAAAACTGGCGGCAAAAATGTCGAAGGGGATAATCTGTTTGGGAGCTTCTATAAATCTCGATGTATCAAGCGTTATATCAAAAAAAGTATATTGGTAATGATCGTTTTGTTTTACCTGTATGGTTTGTTTCTTTATGTTTTCTTCGTATAATAAAAGAGCTGACGGTATATTTAAGCAATCCTCCATCAGCATATCCGAATAGTTTATTTTAGACATCTGAGAGTGCTTAAAATAATCAATATTGTCAGTAAGTGCATACTTAATAGCCAGCCTTTTATGCAATATCTCGTCTAAAATATAATTTAATCGTGGCGATTGATGGTCAGCTACAAAAATTAAAATCATGATGCAATATATTACAATTAAGGCGCATTAATAGTTTACCCACCTACCCAAATTTGCTATATCTTTGTCAGTAAATGAAAAAAGCGCAGGCATACGACAAAGATATATTTTGTTTGGAAGGAGATTGGAACACTAATTTACTGAAGCAAAATAGTGTTAAAGCTGCGCTTGATTTTTTAAAAGAGAACAGGAATATAGATTATATACACAGGCATTGCGGTACCCGTGAAAACTTAAAGTATTACCTGCAACAGTGGCAACTGAAACGCTATGCAAAATATAGCATAGGTTATTTGGCTTTTCATGGCAAGCCCGGTAGCATTTTAATAGGTAAAGAATTGGTTAGTTTAGATGAATTAGCTGAAATGATGGGTGATAGCTGCAAGAATAAAATTATACATTTTGGCTCATGCCATGTGTTAAATACGGACAAGCGTTTGGTTAAAAAGTTTCTTCGTAAAACAAATGCGCTTTGTGTATGCGGTTTTAAAAAAGAGATAAAGTTTATTGAAGGTTCCGCATTTGATATATTGCTACTCGATTTGTTTCAGGAGTTTTTAGATGTAAGCAGGGTTGAAGCATATATAAGAACCTATTATAAAACATTTGCCCAGAAACTGGACTTTACATTGATTCATTTATAAGCAGTGAGGTAACAATTATGGTATTGAAACGTATAAGAACCATTCCGTTTTTTACATATGTACCTATGCGTTTAACTATTACTTTACTATTCTTCTTCTTCTTTGCCCATACCATTGCTCAGGTTAAAGAGCTTAAAACACTAAAAGGCTTTGTGAAGAATGGCGAGCTGCAAACACTTTCGTTTACCATTATATATAACAACAATACCAAACAAACCTATTCAGCCAATGAGTTTGGTGCATTTGTTATTCAAGCAGCTATTGGCGATAGCTTAATTGTTTCGCGTTTGGCTTATAAAACCGATACGGTAGTTGTTTCGGCTGCGGTTTTCTATGAAACAATCAATTTTGTAATTGCTTTAAAACGCCAGGATGTGCAGCTCAAAGATGTGAACGTAAGACGCAGGCATAAAAACGATTCATTAGCTGCGGCTGTGGCCGAAATAATGAAACACGATACTTTGTTAAACAATAACAGGCGCAAGGAAAATTATAGAGAAATGGCCAGGCCTAAATTAATTTTGCAAAGTGGAATTGGCGTAGAGGGTTTAATTTACAGAACCTGGTACAAGTACTCTAAGCAAGGCAAAAACAACGAAAAATTATTAAATATAATAAACCTTTACAACCATTCAGTTCAGTTGGACGATAAGTTAAGTATAGAGTATATTATTAAAGTAACAGGCGTAAACGAAAAGAAAGCAGAATACATAAAAAAGTATTGTGTCAAATCAAAGCTGCTTAAAAAGGACTACAACGATTATGATATAATAGTAGCCCTAAAAGAATGTGCTTTAGAGTGAACTCTTTTCCTCAAATGTTAATTCCAGGTCACTTACAATTTTGTTTTGCATCACGTGCATTTTTACAATTTCTTCTACACGGTCAACCGATACATTTTTATAATAAGTACCCTCCGGGTAAATAACCAATGCCGGTCCGTTTTTGCATTCATCCAAACAGCCCGCACGTTGCGCCCTTACACGTCCTTGTAATCCTTGTTCCTTTAGTACTTCTCTGAATTTTTGCACTATTTCCATCCCGCGTTCTTCCCCACAGCAAGCTTTGCCTTCCCCTTTTTGGTTAGCACATATAAATATATGTTTTTCGTATTTCATTCTGGTTTATTGTTCTTTTTAGTCAGCTACTTGTTTTTATTAACAAGCCTTAGCTATTTTAGTTTTTCATTTTCTAAATGGCGGGTAGCATCGCGATTGGTTTTTTTTGCCATGTTTTTTTCAAAGGCTGCTGTTAAGTCAACACCCGTTTGGTTGGCTAAACAAATTAAAACCCATAATACATCAGCCATCTCATCGGCCATATCCTTATTTTTGTCGCTTTCTTTAAAACTTTGCTCTCCGTATTTACGGGCCATAATGCGAGCCAGTTCACCCACCTCTTCCATTAAAATAGCTGTATTAGTCAGTTCATTAAAGTACCTTACGCCAATGGTTTTTATCCATTCGTCCACCTGTTTTTGAGCTTCGCTTATTTGCATATTAGTTTTTAGGCAAATATATATTTTAGGTACAACTAGCAAACTTTTAATTTACTATGAACAACACCATCAGTAATGGTTTTAGAGAACCTATGAAGCCTGAGGTGGTTAACTTTATTTTGTTGTTTTGTAATATTTTATTTAATTCTTGCCAAAATAATATAGCTAATGGATAATTCAAGTACTAACCAAAAGTCAAAACTTTATACACTGATAACAGTGTTTTTTTTCTGGGGATTTGTTGCGGCTTCTAACGGAATATTTATTCCATTTTGTAAAAGCCATTTTCAATTAAGCCAGTTTCAGTCACAATTAATTGATTTTACTTTTTATGGAGGTTATTTTATTGGCTCCATCTTATTGTTTATTTTATCGCAAACAGTTAAGGTTGATGTGTTAAATAAAATAGGCTATAAAAAAGGAATTATTTATGGCTTACTCATATCAGTAGTTGGTGCTTTGGCTATTATTCCTTCTGTAAACATAGGTTCCTTCCCATTCATATTAGCTTCCTTTTTTATTGTAGCATTAGGCTTTAGTTTACAGCAAACCTCGGCACAACCATTTGTGGTGGCATTAGGTAGTCCAGAAACAGGTGCGCACAGGCTTAATTTAGCAGGAGGTGTTAACTCTTTAGGTACTACCTTAGGTCCTATAGTAGTTGGTTATTTCTTGTTTGGTTCAGTAGGTAGCCAGGTTGAAGTATCCATTACTTCCATTAACTCACTATACTTAATTTTAGCAGGCGTATTTGCAGCCGTAGCTATATTTTTCAGCTTTGCCAAATTACCGCATGTTACCAGTCAGGAAGCATTTGAACCCGGTGCAGGCGCTTTAAAATACCCTCAGTTGGTATATGGTATGTTAGCCATATTTACTTACGTGGGCGTTGAAGTTTCCATTCAAAGTAATATGGGTGCTTTGTTAAAAGAGTCAGCCTTTGGTGGTTTTAATGAATCAGAAATTGCACCTTTTATTTCATTGTATTGGGGTAGTTTAATGATAGGACGTTGGGCAGGAGCCGTTGCTGTTTTTGATTTAAGCAAACAAACCAAACAAATTTTAACAGCCATTGTTCCTTTTGTTGCTTTTGCATTAATATTATTTGTAAACAGTTTAGGTGGTAAAGATGTAAGCATGCTTTATAAATATGCTTTATGTGTAGTAGCGTTGGTAGTAGCCTTTTTTATGGGTAACGAAAAACCTGCTAAAACACTAATGCTGTTTTCTGTTTTTGGTATTGTTGCCATGGTTATAGGTTTAATGACAACAGGACAAATTGCATTGTATGCTTTTATAAGCGGAGGTTTGGCCTGCAGTATTATGTGGCCTTGTATTTTTGCCTTGTCTATTGCCGGCTTAGGCAAATACACCAGCCAGGGTGCTTCATTTTTAATTATGATGATTTTAGGAGGTGCTATTATTCCGCCACTACAAGGAAAGTTAGCCGATTCAATTGGCATACACACCAGTTATATTATACCGGTTGTTTGTTTTGCTTACCTGGCATTTTTTGCCATGAAGGCTAAATCTATTTTAAAAACACAGGGAATAGATGAAGACCAGTTGGAGAAAGGCGGAGGACACTAAAAGAAATTTCTGATATTAAATAAATGAGAGGTTTGGTTGTTATATACAATCAAACCTTTTTGCTTTGTAAACACTCTAAAATAAGTTTACCAATTATCATGTCATTTAAACATTTATCAAATACCAGTGGGAAGCCAATTGTAAAAGTATAAGTTGCTGATAAATTATTACTTAACATGAAACAAAAAATTAAATGGGGTATCATGCCTTTAGTATTGTTAACCCTGGTACTTTCGTGCCAAAACAAATCGAGAATGACAGAAAAAGCACCAATTATTCCTTTGAAGGATTTCTTTAAGAATCCGGATATTGCTTATTTTATGTTATCGCCTGTGGGAGATAAAATAGCATTTACCAAACCTTATAAGAACAGGATGAATGTTTTTACAAGCACACTGGGTGGTAAAGACACAACACAAATTACATTTATTGAAGACCGCGATGTGCAGGGTTATTTCTGGAAAACCAACAACCGTATTATTTACATGCGCGATAATGGTGGCGATGAAAACTTTCATTTATACGCTGTAGATGCGGATGGTAAAAACCAAAAAGATTTGACACCTTTTTCCAAAGTAAACGTACAAATAGTTGATGATTTAGAAGGCAATGAAAATGAAGTATTGATTGGCATGAATAAAGAAAACCCTGAATTGTTTGATGTATATAGACTAAACATTAACACAGGTGCATTGACTTTAGAAGCTAAAAACCCGGGTGGTGTTAGTAACTGGATTACCGACCACAATGGGGTAGTACGCATAGCTATGCAGTCAGATGGAGTGAATACCGTAATGCTATACAGAGAAGATGTAAAGCAACCATTTAAAAAGGTATTGACAACCAATTTTAAAGAAAGCGTAAACCCATTGTTTTTTACTTTCGATAATAAGCATGTATATGCTTCATCAAACTTAGGAAGAGATAAATCTGCTATAGTAAAATTTGATGCAGCCAATGGTAAAGAAATGGAGTTGATTTTTGAGCACCCGGAAGTGGATGTGGAAGATTTAAGCTACTCGCAAAAGCGAAAAGTATTAACCGAAATTAGCTATACAACTGCTAAAGAAGAAACCAAATATTTGGATAAAGAAACAGAAGCCATTTATAATAAGCTGAAAGAGAAACTAGGTGATAAGTATGAAATAATGATTACAAGCAGCAATAAAAATGAAGACAAATTATTGGTGCGTACTATTAGCGACAGATCTTTAGGTACAAGCTATTTTTACGATGTAGTTAAAAATGACTTAGTAAAAATAGCCGACAGAGCACCATGGATAAATGAAAATCACATGAGTGAAATGAAACCGATTAGCTATAAATCAAAAGATGGTTTAACCATTAATGGTTACCTGACTTTACCAAAAGGAGTTGAAGCTAAAAATTTGCCGGTAGTAGTTAATCCACATGGTGGTCCCTGGGCACGCGATGAGTGGGGCTGGAATCCTGAAGTGCAGTTTTTAGCCAACAGAGGTTATGCTGTTTTACAAATGAATTTCAGAGGCTCAACTGGTTACGGACGCAAGTTTTGGGAAGCCAGCTTTAAGCAATGGGGTAAAACCATGCAACAGGATATAACCGATGGAGTAGAATATTTAGTGAAGGAGGGTATAGCAGACCCTAAACGTGTAGCAATTTATGGTGCAAGTTATGGTGGTTACGCTACTTTGGCCGGATTAACCTATACACCTAATTTATATGCATGTGGAGTGGATTATGTTGGGGTATCTAATTTATTTACGTTTATGAAAACCATTCCGCCATATTGGAAACCATATTTAGATATGATGTATGAAATGGTGGGCAACCCGACTAAAGATACTGCTTTATTGCGTGAAGCTTCACCGGTTTACCATGCTGATAAGATTGCTGTACCTTTATTTATAGCGCAGGGTGCAAACGACCCAAGGGTAAATAAAGCGGAAAGCGACCAAATGGTTGAAGCTTTGAAGAAAAGAAATATACAGGTAGAATACATGGTTAAAGATAACGAAGGCCACGGATTTGGTAATGAAGAAAACCAGTTTGATTTTTATGGAGCTATGGAGAAGTTTTTAGCGAAGCATATTGGGGACAGTGCTGTTGCTACAAGTGTTAAACAATAAGTTTTATTGGTATAAATGTTTAAAAGGCTGTTTCAAATGTAATTTTGAAACAGCCTTTTTTGTATAGTAGATAATGAGATTAGAATATACCTTTTGAAATTAAGTAAGGTATAATTAACCAAAGCAATCCTTTTACCAGGAAGAATATAAAGCCCGCAACGCCAATACGTTTAAACCAGATAACCAGTCGGGCAAATACTTTTTTATTATCGGCCATTTGTGCACTATTCATCTTATCTTGAAATAACTTTATAAACTTTAAAGTCAGAAGTCATTGGCGCTTTTTTTCCTTCGGCTTTTGCTTGTCTTATATCTTCAAATCCACGTTTGTGACCTTCTATAAATGCAGGCGAAGTAGTCCATGTTTTAAATGATTCTTCACTTTCCCAAAAACTTACTATCAAATAAGGATCGTTTTCAGTATTAGGTTTTAACACTTGCATGTCCACAAAACCCGGCATAGTATCTATAGCGTGAGCACGACTTGCAAATAGTTCTTCAAATCGAGCTTTATAATCAGCTTCACATTGAATGTAATTAATAGCAACAAAATTTTTTTCCATGTTATTTAAAATTATGTCGGCAAATATATTTGTTATTTTTAATTAGTCTAAATAAGCATAATATTTTATTGTAATGATAATTAGATATTTATAGATTTCTGTATTTTAAAAAGAGATTAAAAAGTTCAAATTGTAATAAAACCGTCATGGATGTAAAAGTTTTGTAACTCCTTTTAGAACGATTCTAAATAACGAAAAATTGACCCTACCATTGCGGCTCAAAAAATCAAAAAAAACAGATATGAAAAGAATAATGTTACTGTACGCATTTGTGCAAATGATTCAATTTAATTTAAAAGCTCAAATGATTTCAGATTCGGTATTTATGGGTCCAAGTTACCGTAATGAAGTTTATTACAATTTACAAAAAGGAATGGTTGATACCGTGGAAATTAAAACATGGGATTTGGCTTTTTCAACAGTAGGAAGCTTTGATCAGCAATTTTATGCCATACAGGCAAACCATAGTAATGGCGTAAGAGTTTATAAATACCCTAAAAGTGATATTACAGGTTGGGCTGCTTTTGACACAACAGGCTGGCAAGGATGGAGAAGTTTATGGAATACCGATACAGACTGGAATTTAGGTGCCTTTAATAGAAACCCTGAACAACACCCGGTATACTCTTGGGGTACTTACACCAACTCAGGCGAAATAACAGGTGATTCACTTTATTTAATTGGTTATGCAAGTTCAACAAATCCGGTACCTGCCACATTTAAAAAATTATGGATTGTACAACGCAAATCTGCATCAGGTGTTAGAACATGGGAATTCAGGTATGCTAACTTAAACGGAACGGCTGATACCACTATTAATTTAAACGATGCGCAATACAACAACAAATATTTTGCTTATTACAATTTAAAAACCAATACTGCTCTTAACAGAGAACCTGTAAATACCAGCTGGGATATTGTATTTACAAGATACTTTGGTGCTCAAAATTCACCAACAACTCCTTATTACCAGGTAACAGGCGTATTACAAAACAGAAAAGTGCAGGTAATAAAAGAAACCAGTACTGCTGTAGATAATATGGTTAATCCTTTAAGAGATGATTCACGTTTTGCAGCTACCAACATGTCGACCATTGGTTGGAACTGGAAAGCATTAGATGCTACTTTTGCTTATTACATGGAAGATTCAACAGCCTTTTTTATTAAAGTAGATTCGGCAGTTACTAATGGTAATGTAAATACAAAAATTTATAAACTAGTATTCACCGGATTTGCCGGTAGCTCAACGGGAAAAATAGCATTTGGCAAAAAACTAATTTCAGACTTTACTACGTCAGTTAACGAAGTAGCTTCAAAAAATATGAATATTACTGCATTCCCTAACCCCGTTTCGCAAACATTAACCGTATTGTTTGATACTGAAAACAGCAACGCAGCAACTGTATCATTAAACGATGTTACAGGTAAAAATGTAATGATTAAAACTATTACTGCAAAAGGGTTCAGTAAGTACGAGTTAGATGTAACCTCACTAACCAAGGGAGTTTATATTTTAAATGTAACTACTGAAAATGCCAGGGGCATTCAAAAAATAATTGTTGACTAATTTTATTTAGCAAACCATCTACGCGAGTGATTAGAAAGATAAAACTGCATGTAGTAAATAGCAGTTTTTTCATAAACTTTATATTAGCTGTTGTTCTGTTTTTTGTGCAAGCACAATTAATAGGGCAACAGCGTATAAAGATTACCAATGAAAAAAACGAAGCTATTGATGAAGCAATAGTTACATTTTTTCCTTTGGGTAATAGTGCCAGACAAAAAATGGCCGTTACCAATAATAGAGGTGAAGTATTCATCAAATCAAAAGAGAAAATAGTTTTTACCGTTTCAAAGGTTGGCTTTGAAATCCTAAGCGATACCATTGAAAACGGGCAGGCCAAAACCTATGCTTTAAAACGGAACAATACCAATTTTAAGGATGTAGTTATTACCGGCCAGTTTGAGCAGAATACGATTGACAAGTCAGTTCAGAAAGTTAAAGTAATTGACCGCAAAAGAATTGAACAACAAGGAGCCGTTAATTTAAAAGATGTGCTCAGCAACGAACTCAATATTAGGATAACACAGGATGGCGTTTTAGGAACCCAAATGAATATGATGGGGCTTGACGGACAGAATGTGAAAATTTTAATAGATGGTGTTCCCGTATTGGGGCGTTTAGATGGTAATATAGATATAAGCCAGATAAATATGAACAATGTAGAAAGAATAGAAATAGTAGAAGGTCCCATGAGTGTGATATATGGAACCGATGCCTTAGGTGGAGTTATAAATATTATTACAAGAAAAGCCAATGCCCGTAAATACAGTTTAAATGCAAATATTTACAACGAGTCGGTAGGTACTTATAATTTCGATGCAAACGTTGGATTCAATATAAAAAAAATACAGGTTGCAATAGGTGGTGGGCGCAATTATTTCGATGGTTTTTCGCGCGTTGAAAGTGATTCCATACGCCAGCTTGAATGGAAACCCAAAGAGCAGTATTTTTTTAATGGTGAAATAAAATACAGCTACAAAAACCAAATTCACCGGTTTACTACGCAATACTTTAACGAACTGATTAAAAGTAAAGCCAACCCCACCATAACGCCCTATTCAATTAGTGCTTTAGACGATTATTTTGTAACCAACAGGACAACAAATACACTTTATTCTGATTTCTTTTTCAGCAATAAAGCTACCCTGACTTTAATAAACTCGTTTGGTACTTTTGAACGAAATAAAATAAGGTACGTTAAAAATTTAGTAACAGGTGAAAATAAAATTACACCCAATGCAAGCGACCACGATACCAGTAAATTT